>NZ_JBQSVK010000006.1:0-153518 GCF_052376195.1 Psychrobacter sp. AOP7-B1-25 | reverse complement strand
TGAAAAATGGTCGACTAGGCTTGGCTGTCATATTATTAGCTTTATAGTTTGTTAGTCTTTAAATGATGAGTCATTACGATAGCGACCAATTTTATTTATAATATGCCTATTCTTATTTCTAGGAGTCAATTATTATTAACTTGATAACTGTTATTATCGAAGTTCTGAATGTTTTGGTTCCGTACGCCACTGTCTTTGGTGTGTTGCTGCTTATCAAATAAAGCGAAGTAACATACAACAGAGAGTATTATTCGAAGATTCAATCAACAAAGAATATCGAGATATAATTCAGCGTATACCTTATAAGGCTTTGATTGGTGAAGAAGCCCCTTCAACTGAAGCAAGTGCTGTTCATAACGAAATATATAATTATATGGACCTATGCAACGAACAAATCTATTTACGTATGTCTAACCGAGTTAGTAAGAAGACTTGGAATAATTGGCAAGAAGGCATGAAAACAAATTTTGAGTTAAAAGCATTCAACGATACTTTAGTTGAAGTGTTCGAAAAACTTCCTTCTAACTTTAGTGAACTACAAAAAGTTAAAGCGCTGGGTTTCAGTACTGACCCTAAGTTGTGGAAAACTACAACAATTTAATAAAGTGAATGTTGAGCTAATAGGTATAATACAAGTATTGACTTAGTTATTGTTTTTATTGTTAGTTTATCAAACTTATATTTTAGCGAAATTTGAAGCATTCTGAGGATAGTATTGGCATTTTTGATATCCTTAATTACTTCTCAAAACAACTCGCCCATCTCAATTTCTTCCTCAAAATCAAACCCCAGCTGCTGATCTTTACGTTGTCTTATTTGTTCAATACGCAGCTTACGCTTTGTAATAAGCCTCAACACTTCGCGTTGCTGCTCAGTCGTCATATCATGCCATAGCTGGCGCTCAGTTCGACTACGCAGGCAACCAAAGCAATAGCCTTTCTTGTTGCTTCGACAAAGACCAATACATGGGTTGGCAATCTCGAACAGCTCAAACTGTTGATTCATGACTCCTCCATAATGACTACCGTCATTCCTTTGACCTGCATAAAATCACTGTTTAACTTTATTATGTCGCAAATATTGACTAATAGTGTGCCATTTTATTGTTATTATTTTCGTCTAGCGGGTGCTATGCTTAGCTTTGATAGCCTTTATAAGATAATCATAACAAAATTAATAAGTGAGATGATACGTGAACTTGATTTATATCCATGGGTTGGACAGTAATGCCAACTCGACCAAAGGGGTTTTATTAGAAAAATATTGCCAGCGTCATCATTCTGATATTAATGTATTACGTCCTGATTTAAATAAATCTCCTGCGCAAGTGTGTGAGCAATTACTGTCTTTAATAGAAGAGCTAGATAATAATGCAGGTAGAAAATCAGCAGATAAGCAGACTGAATTATCCAATACTGTATTAATCGGTAGCTCATTGGGTGGGTACTTTTCTACCTTAATCAGTAACCAAATAGGTTGTCCTGCACTGCTATTAAACCCCAGTACGCAGCCTCATGTCACCCTACAGCGTTTTGCTGATTCGTCAGGGTTTAATCCCGACAGCAGTAATGAGTCATCGGATAACAAAACCCTGTACACGACAGCGGGCGGTTGGCAGATTACTCCTACAGATTTACAGTGGTTTGCAGACCATCAGCTTTTATCAGTCAACTATCCCGATAAAGTTGCTGTGTTACTCAAAGAGGGCGATGAGCTATTAGATTCTGAATTGTCTAGAGCTTTTTATCTAAGTCAGGGCGCAACCGTAACAGTGCAAGCGGGTGGCGATCATCGCTTTAGTGACTTTGATGAGCAGCTACCTATGGTGATGAGTATCTTGCAGAGTTTAGTACAAGCCTAAATAGACGACATTATATGACGTAAGCGATGGACTATTGACGTTAAGGTCACTATTTTTCGTTATAATGGTTTTATAGAATTAAACGCACGCGAACAGTTAAGGATGCATTTGTGAGTCAATATAATGCGCAATCGTTAGAAGTTTTAGAAGGTCTTGAGCCAGTCCGTCGTCGACCGGGTATGTATACCGACACCACACGCCCCAACCATTTGGCGCAAGAGGTCATTGATAACTCAGTTGACGAAGCGTTGGCTGGTTATGCGAAAACTATCAAGGTGCAATTGCACAGCGATGGATCATTGTCTGTTGAAGATGATGGGCGCGGTATGCCGACTGATATCCATCCTGAGTTTGGTCAATCTGGTATTGAGCTCATTTTGACCCGCTTGCATGCTGGTGGGAAATTTTCGACCTCTAACTATGAAGTGTCAGGTGGTCTCCATGGCGTAGGTATTTCCGTCGTCAATGCGCTATCAACGCGTGTCGAGGTCACGGTATGGCGTGATAGCACACAGTTCGATATGGCGTTTGAAAATGGCGCACCGGTTACGCCATTGACTGAGTCGGTAAGCTCGAATAAGCGCAAACGTGGCACCAGAGTGCACTTTTGGGCGGATGGTAGTTTCTTTGATACGCCCAAGTTTAATGTAAAACAGCTCAAGCATAATTTAAAAGCGAAAGCCGTCTTAGCCGCTGGGCTGACGATTGAGTTTACTGATCATATCAATGATGAAAAGGTCGTTTGGCAGTTTACAGATGGGGTCGTCGAGTATTTAAGTGAACAATTAGACGGTCTGGAAACATTGCCTGACGCACCGTTTTATTATAACTATGATGCGAAAGTGGGCGAACGGGCTGCTATTACTTTTGCACTATCTTGGTTGCCTGATGGTGGGACGCCAATTCAAGAAAGCTATGTCAATCTGATCCCGACAGCTCAGGGCGGTACGCACGTCAATGGTCTGCGTACGGGTATTCTAGAAGCACTGCGCGAGTTTTGCGATATTCATAATTTGCTACCGCGTAGCGTGAAACTAACCGCAGAAGACGTCTGGGATGGGGTGAACTATATCCTATCTCTTAAGTTCTCTGAGCCGCAGTTTTCTGGACAGACCAAAGAGCGTCTGTCCAGTCGTGAAGCAGCTGGTGCAGTTCAAACATTGGCAAAAGATGCCTTCAGTTTATGGTTGAATCAAAACGCAGATATGGGCACGCAAATCGCTGAATTGGCGATTAACAAAGCTGGTCGTCGTCTAAAATCTGCCAAAAAAGTCGCTCGTAAGAAAATTACTCAAGGTCCAGCATTACCTGGCAAGTTGGCAGATTGCCGTGGTGATTTGCGTGATGGGGCAGAGTTGTTTTTAGTAGAGGGTGACTCTGCGGGTGGTAGTGCCAAGCAAGCGAGAGATCGTCATTATCAGGCGATATTACCTCTACGCGGCAAAATCCTAAACACGTGGGAAGTATCATCAGATACAGTACTATCAAGCCAAGAGATTCATGACATTGCCATTGCTATCGGTGTCGATCCTGCGTCTGATGATTTGTCCGAGTTGCGTTATGACAAGATATGTATCTTAGCGGATGCTGACTCTGATGGTCTACATATTGCGACATTGATTTGCGCTCTGTTTGTGAAGCATTTTCCTGCGTTAGTAGATGCAGGGCATCTGTTTGTGGCCATGCCGCCACTGTACCGAGTGGATGTGGGTAAAGAAGTACACTATGCGTTAGATGAGCCAGAGCTTGCACATATCTTAGCCAATGTACCGGGCAACAAAAAAGCTCAGATTACACGTTTTAAAGGACTTGGTGAAATGAGTGCTGAGCAACTACGTGAGACGACGATGAGCCGTGATACTCGCCGTTTAGTACAGTTAGATATGGATGACATGGTACTGACCGCTAGCGTGATGGATATGTTACTAGCTAAGAAACGTGCCTCTGATCGTAAGTCGTGGCTTGAAAGCAAAGGTGATTTAGCCGATATTTCTTAAGAAGTATCGACGAGTCTAAAGAAATATGAGTACAGAATATCGTAACTGGACATTACTTATATGTATGGCTAAACGGTCTATCGCATAATAAAAGCACGCAAAATTTAGCCTAACCACAAAATCTTAATGGTATTATGTCAGTACCTTTCACTATATTGTGCTGTCATGATACCGAAGATTTTTAACCGTTCTAAGTCTGCTACTACTGAATCTACACGCTCAAAGATACTGCCAAAGCTCAGTAGAAAACAAGTGGGTGACAAAGTGCCTAGGCGCGGTAATAAAGTGTCGCCTATCATTGGCTTATGGCTCATGAAGACTTTAGGATGGCGAACGGTTGGTGATATTCCTAATATCTCTCAGGCTGTGGTTTTGGCACTGCCCCATACCTCTAATGTTGATGGCGTTTATGCACTTCCTAGTTTATTTGCGCTAGATTTAAAAATCAGTATCATGGCAAAGCATACGCTGTTTAGAGTGCCAGTATTGTCTCAGCTGCTGTACTGGATGGGAATTATACCGATCAATCGCACTGAAAAAGGCTCAGTATTACAAGCCAGTATCGATAAGTTTAAAACAGGTGAGCCCCTATTTTTGGGCTTATCACCAGAGGGTACACGGCAATATACCGAAAGCTGGAAAACAGGATTTTACTATCTGGCACTCGGTGCTGGCGTGCCTATCTTGCCCGTTGCATTGGATTATAATACCAAAGAAGTTCGTTTTTTATCTGTGATACATCCAACTGGAGATATTGAAGCGGATTTACCAAAAATATATTCTCAGTATAAAGGGGTGTTACCAAGACACCTTGAGCGTTTGTCACAGCCACTACAAGACATCAATAATGCAGTTGAGTAAGCTAAATAGTATAAGTAATAGTTCAATTAGTTAAGTTATAAGCATTGGCTGTATTACAGATGTGAAGAATCAAAGCTACCTACAATTAAGTTTTAATAACTGATATTAAAAAAGCCCCCGATGTGATGATATCGAGGGCTTTTTTGAGTAATGCGCTTGAAAATTTAGTAGCTTAAAAATCTAAAATTGTGGCTGTCCGTTAGAGGCACTAACACCGCCATCGACAGGTAGGTTTACGCCAGTAATCATCGACGCATCATCGCTTGCTAAGAAGGTAATTGCGGCAGCGATATTCTCTGGGGTTGCTAAACGTCCAAGCGGGCAGCGAGCTAAGAATTTATCTGTTTTAGACTCATTGTCTTGGATAGCCGTGGTCATACCGGTTTTGGTAACGCTTGGATTGACTGCATTTACGCGAACACCATCAGAACCATGATCTAATGCCAACGTGCGAGTTAAATTGGTCACACCCGCTTTAGCAGCATTATAAGCTGCCATATTCCAATCGCCTCCCACACCTGAGAGTGATGAAATATTGACAATATTACCCTTTGATGCAATCAAGTGAGGCATCGCAGCTTGAGAGACGTAGAAGGTCCCGTTTAGATTTACATCGATAGCAGAGCGCCAATCATCAGCAGAGAGTTCTGTAATTTTACCTTGAGTTGCTTTGCCAGCATTATTTACCAAGATATCAATCTTGCCGAATTTGTCGATAGCGCGCTCAACCATCTCTTGTACTTGGCTTTGAACGCTAATGTCGCACGTAATAATAAGATAGTTATCGGTATGGATCCAAGTACGATCTTGCGGTAACTCTTTGGCAGTTTCTTCTAGTGTTTCCGCTGTACGTCCTACTAGAACCACGCTAGCGCCTTCCTCGGCAAAACGAATAGCCGTTGCACGGCCAATACCAGAACCTGCACCTGTTACAACGACGGTCTTTTCTTTAAAACGCTTCATAATGTTTAATCCTTATTATTATATAATAGTCATCAAGGTTTGGATGATTATAGTTTCGATAAATTCAACTAAGTACAGTTAGTTATCCATAAACTTGCACACAAGCAATATTGCTTTGATATCATCATAACAAGTGATCGCTTTGAAAGCGACTGTCTCTGATAGTGCTTATGTAGCGTAATTTTTCATCATTCAGATATTTGTAATACGCGATAATCATGTCGCTAGTATTATGAGCTATCAAGTGCGATATTTACCATACAATAATAGAAGGTTGGAATTTGTGTCCCATTCGATTACTACCATGCCCGACTGGGGTTACCTGACGACTGAACTAGTCAACTATTTACAGGCAGACGCTAAGGCGGTGACTTTGACGGGCATGCATACAATTGAGCATGAGTACAATGCTCAATATATCGCTCGTCACTATCAGTATCAGTTACCACTTGGCAAGCTACAGCTGTTGGAGCTGACACTATATCTACCATATGATACAAAATCAGTTGAAATTGAGGCTGTACGTATGACCGCGGTAAAATCTGCTCTTACATGGTACAAATCATTATTATCTCAGAATGAAGACAATGAGTCCGTGGGTTACGAAGCTCTGATCTTTGATATTCAGCTTGTCGGAAAAAGTAGTAGTTTTAACAAAAACGATAGCGTAGGTGAAACAACTAGTGCTCTACAGCGACTTAAACACAATTTTGGGGTTCGTTACTTTTTAGAAGATTTAGTTGTCGACATGAGCGAAAGCATGCAGCAGCTACAAGTATTTAGCTGGGATGATTGGTATTCTATAGCAGCAGCGGTACGAACCCCATGTGAATTGTGGCGTTTCTTAGCTTATCATTTAGAGCAGCTACAGCGGTCGGCCATAAACCATATCGCAAGTTTTGAGTCAGAAGGCGCTTTGGTTGAGCGTTTCTTACAAAGCCCAGATTTATTTGCCCCTGCCATTGCAGTCGACAATGCGCTCATCAAAAATGAAGCACAAGACGAACCTAACTCAGCACTGGTAGCTATTACGCTTGCATACAAGAACCAAAGTTCAACTGCTCAGATGTACCGTCAGCATATGATACAAGCGGCCACGATATGGTCTCAGCTAAGTATGCAGATGATAGATACATATGGTAAAAAGCACGTAGTTAATAGCGATGAGCAGGCAGAAATACCACTCGCTCACTGGCAGCAACAACTACTAGATGAGTCTTTATTTTCGCGTCACGAACTTATTCGTACGCTATATAGACACCCTAAACAAAGCGCATCACTGCAAAAAGATGGCTATGTCGTACACCAACATTCTTATGAAAGCTTAGGCCGACATTATGTACTGGTATTTTATAGTCAAGAGTCAAAAGGACCTAATAGCAAAGCCGCTGTCCAACCAAAGTTAGCAAAGATCGCACAGGATGTTGCCACACGTTTACCAATTATTGAGCTGCATCATGTAGTCGTGCTTGGTATCGATTTCATCACTGAGAACAATGAGCATTTTTTTGATGTTGATTTATGGATTCAGCCAGTTAATGCGATGACGCAAAGGGAGCGTCAACTTACTAAGCAAATGCAAAAGTTAAAACAACAAGAGTTAGATAAGCAAAATACACCACCTTCTAGTAACTTAGATGGCAGTAAATCTGCGAAAGCAAAAACAGAAAAGTTACCCCAAGTACAGATGAGTCTTACTATCCCAGCTCGAAAAGATAAGCATTAGATTGTAGGGTAAATTCTTTAAAAGAGATTGGATAGTAAGAACCACATACTTATTCATATATTTACTGACACAAAAAAAGACAGCCTAGGCTGTCTTTTTTTTATTTAAACTAAAATATCATAAATACTTATTTATTGAGGTCGTCATCAAGACCGCTACCAGGAAGTACGTCATCACTATTGTAGATGTCATTAGTATCAACACGTGGTGTTTCAACTATATCGGTACGTAAGTCGGTACTAGGTGTACTAGCAGCAGATGGTGTATTTTCACGAACTGAATCAGCAACCTTTTCTTCAGTTGATGAACTTGGCTGTAGCGCAGATTTTGCTTTCGCTTCAGTGCGTTCATGATCCATCTTGTCCTGCATTTTACGTAGGAAGCGAGCTGCAGCTTCTTGACCACCAAGACCAAATGATAGGGCAAAAGCGACGGCTACTGCACCTAATGTTAGACCAAATGCTAGGTTAACGATTGAGTCTGCAATACCCATTGCTTTTAGACCCATGGCTAATACTAGGCCCATGATCAATACGCGTACGATGTTTGCTAGGAATTGTGAACCTTGCTCAGAACGTTCAACCACACCTGCAATAATATTAGCAAGCCAAAATCCGATAAATAGGATAATTGCGCCTAAGATGATATTCGCACCGAATGCGATAAACATCGTGATAATAGCTGAGATAGGCTCGAAACCTAATAAGTCAGCAGCTGCAATAGCAGCAAACAACATAGCAAAGAAAATGATTGCATAACCAACTAGGTCTGAGACTTTCTTATCACCCATAGCCTCTTGTAAACCTACTTTCGCAGGTAATTGATTGATTTGGGTATTTTCAATCAGACCTTTAATGATGTTGGCAACCATGCGCACAACGTAAAAGGTTACTACTAAGATAGCCACTGCCATAAAGATGTTTGGCAATGCTTCCATGATTTTGTTAAGCATATTGGTCGCAGGGCGAGCAATCACTTCGATTTTCAGTGCGTTTAAAGCAGCAATGATGGTTGGAATGATAACCACAAGAAATGCTAATGAACCAGCAATATTAGGTAAGCTATTTTGCTCACTTAAACCTGCTTTTGTTGCCAATTCTTGTACATTGAAAGTAGAAACAAGATTGGTGACGATGCCGCGTACGACTTTGGCAATGATATAACCAACGACGAAGACTACACCAGCAATCAAGATATTAGGGATGAAACTAAAGATTTTATCGACCATATTAGTCAATGGTGCGAATAGACCATCAAGCTCTAGTTGACCAAGAACCATGGTCAATACAACTAGTAAGATGAACCAATAAACCATATCAGCAATTGTACTGCTCATAGGTTTTACACCAGCTTGTGCACTTAAGCGCTCATCCATAGAGGTTTTCGCGAGTGCAGCGTTAATCGCTGTACGTACAACAGTCGCCACGACCCAACCGATCACACCAAGTGCGATAGCGCCAATAAGATTAGGGATAAATGCCAATACTTGATTAACCATATTTGCGAACGGTGCCGAGATAGAGTTTAAGTTTAATTGGCTAAGTGCGCCTGAGATAGCAATGATAAAAATAAACCAGAAAACAATTTTGGAAATGATACCTTCAAGATCGTAGTTCTTACCAGTTGAAGAGTTCATACGCTGATTGAGATTGACTTTAGAAAGTACGCCGCGTACTAATGCTGCGATACCAAGGGCTACTAGCCAACCAATAACGAATATCAAAATAGCACCAATGATGGAGCCGATAGGCCCACCAAGATAGCCGTTAAAAGATGTATACATTGGGTTCATCTTATCCTCCTTGAAGCATCTTATATAACTCGCCAAAAACAATGTTCATATAGCGGTTAATGAGCAAGACATACAGATGGTTGTCATAAATAGTATTTTTAGGATCAGTTATACAGAGATGTTATCTCTTTTGAGTATAAGTTTTTATTAGCAGTATCTTTTATTTATATTACAGTGACTACTTATATTAAGATGACTCTACTCTCGACATCTGCTTATTTTTAATAAAAATTAATGCTCGATTACTTATCTCCTTAACTCATTCAGCTTAGCTGATGTATTGAGTGATTTAAAGACAGAAAGCTTTACCTGTTACTATATTTGTGTGATAACTTGTTATTATGATAAGAAATATTAACATAGACTATACATTGACCTGAGAATTTTATGCAAAGCGTGGTTCCCAAAACTAAGATTTGTTATCATAGAGGAATGTGACATCTCGCCACTATTCTTACAATTAGAGAGTACTTTATGAAAAAAATCACTACTTTAGGCGTTAGTGCACTTGCTAGCGCTATGTTGTTAGTAACAGGCTGTAGCACCAACAATGGTAATCAAGAAACAGCCGCTCAAAGTGTTTCCATTACCGAACAAAGCTCAGCTAGTGAAAAAGTAGGTTATAGCCTAGGTTTCATGATGGCAGAAGGCAATAAAGACGCTGTCAAAGATCTAGATCTAAATACTTTTGAAAAAGGCTTCCGTGATGGCTATGAAGGCAATGAATCAGCATTGACCCAAGAGCAAATGCAACAAGTATTGATGGACTATCAAAAAGAGCAAGAAGAGCAGTTTGTTGAAGAAATGGAAACTAAGGCAACAGAAAATAAAGCTGCTGGTACCGAATTTTTAGCAGAAAACGCTAAAAAAGAAGGCGTAAAGCAAACAGAGTCTGGTTTACAGTATAAGGTCATTGAAGCAGGTACTGGCCAATCTCCAGAAGCAACTGACGTAGTCGAAGTAAACTACGAAGGTAAACTGATTGATGGCACGGTATTTGATAGCTCTTATGAGCGCGGTGAGCCAATCGAGTTCCCACTAAACCAAGTAATCGCTGGCTGGACTGAAGGTCTACAACTGATGAAAGAAGGCGCAAAGTACGAGTTCTATATCCCATCAGACATCGCTTATGGCGAAGCGGGTAATGCTGGTATCGAGCCTAACAGTACGCTTATCTTTACTGTTGAGTTGTTAGCAGTAAAATAAGTATCTAGAGCAGATGTTAATTATCTAGATATTTAGTCATAAAAAAGCCCTCATCATTTTATGAGGGCTTTTTTATGATCTGTACTTTATGACAAATTGATATCAGTTTTGTCTGATGATTTCGATATCAACTTGGCGATAAATTATAAATTTTTCTGAAAGACTTTAGAGTTACGGCCATTGTTGTATTTCTCTAGACGTGCTTCAGGTAAAGCGCTGGCTTCAACTTCAGCAAAGCCTTGCTCGACGAACCAATGTTCAGTACGAGTAGTCAAAACAAACAGCTTATACAAACCATGGCTGCGTGCTTGCTGTTCTAGAAATGCTAATAAGTCAGCACCGCGGCTGCCATTACGGTACTCAGGACGTACCGCAACACAGGCAACTTCTGCTGATTCTGAATCTAGCGTATGCAATGCTGCACAGCCCAAAATCATACCATCACGCTCAATCACACTGTAATTGTCAATCTCTTGCTCCAAGCGCTCGCGTGAACGACTGACCAAAATGCCTTGCTCTTCTAAAGGCGATAGCAGCTCAATAAGGCCTACTACGTCATCGATATTGGCACGACGAATTTCTTCATAAGGGTCATGGCTAATTAGCGTACCAGAACCATCACGTGTGAATAGCTCTTCTAATAATGCGCCGTTTTTGGCATACGAGATGATATGCGTGCGATGGACCCCTTGTCGACAGGCCAAGCTTGCACAGTTTAAGAAATAATTGATTTCACAATTTAGATCACGATCACGTAAGAAGCGATCAACTTCGTTTGGAATCATTTCGCGTAATAAACGATCATCGTCATTGATACCCGCCTCTTCACCCAAGAATATAAGCTTGTCAGCACCAAGCTCTACAGCAGCGCTAAGCGCCACATCTTCGGCTAATAGGTTAAACACTTCGCCAGTCGCAGAGTAGCCCATAGAGCCTAAAACAACGATATGGTCATGAAGTAGGTTGTTTTTGATGGCGTCAACATCGATAGAACGCACTTCCCCCGTCATTTGGTAGTCAACACCTTCACGGATACCATAAGGACGAGCTGTCACAAAATTACCTGATATCGCATCGATACGTGAGCCATACATCGGAGAGTTAGCCAGTCCCATTGATAGCTGAGCTTCAATTTGTAAACGAATAGCACCAACGGCCTGTAAGATAGATGGCATCGCTGCACGCGGCGTAATGCGGATGTCTTGATGTAGCGGAGATTCAATATTAGCGTCTTTTAAGTTCTTTTCGATTTGCGGTCGTGCCCCATGTACCAGTACCAGCTTGATACCCAAACTATGCAACAAGGCAAAATCGTGAATAAGTGTGCTGAAGTTCGCATGATTGACCGCTTCACCACCAAACATGATCACGAAAGTTTTACCGCGATGGGTATTAATGTAGGGTGCAGAGTTACGGAACCAATGAACGTATTCAGGGTTGATCTGGGGCATAGAGCTAGTAGTCATAATGGGAGCAGTAGTCGTTAGAATAAGAAAAAGAGCGCAGCAAAAAAATGCCTAACGCTAAAGATTTACCATAGCAAAAAACGCGGTTATGAGCTATCTTTTATTTCAGCTGTATTCAAGCATTCTTATTGCCAATCGCTGATATACACAACCTCAACACTGGGTTAATGTACCCACAAACGCTTTTTGTTATGCTAAGCGCTATTGCTTTACAGATATTGAGCGAAGATAATCAGGTATGGATAAGTGAGTTCATATGTTTGATAGATTGTATGAACTATTCCACAGCGATATCTTATATACGTCGTAATGCTTTTTAACTGTTGAACAAATTATAAAAATAACTTAACTTGCACCATCTGTGTTTTACCGATATATCAACCAGGGATAATGAAAATCATGAAAAAAAGTAACCAGTTTGCTAGCCCGTTCAGTGCTTGGAGCGGCCACCGCTTATTTCACGTTGTTGCCGGTACGCTCATCGGTGCAATGGTTGTTACACAAGCCTCAGCGATGCTGCCAACACCAGAGCAAGCGGTTGATAGCTCAATGGCTATTCAAGCAAATACCAGTAAGAGCAGCAACTCAAGCGCTCAAGCTGTTAACAGTAAAATTACAGCATCATTGGTCAGCGTTGACGCCAACGGTCAAGAGATACTCGTCCCTGTAGATACCAACACTCGTTTGCAGTCAGGCAATGTATTGGAGTATCAAGGATATTTTACCAATACCAATGCAGATCGTGTACGCAAAATGACTGTTACGATGAGCATCCCAGAGCAGGTAGAGCTATTAGAAACTGTTGCTCCTGAATTCCCGTATGGCAGTGTAGATGGCAACAACTTTTCTCGTATGCCACTACGTACCAAAGTTGATAATCAGCTACAAGACGTCGCGCTTAAATACTATAAAGCGGTACGTTGGGACTTAGAAGGCGTAGGCTTAAATGATACCGTCGCCGTAAAATACCGTGCCCGTGTTAAATAGTTCTGAATCTTCAAATTAACATCAATATAGTTAGCACTGAAAGCTATTAATAAAAAAGCACCGCAGTTTATAACTGTGGTGCTTTTTCGTGATGTAAGAGGATATTTAGTAATTTCACTGATAAGTGATTAATCATCAGTTACAGCGTGGCATATTTGCTACTAGATTTCTCTTGGATAAGTTGTTTAATGGCACTGATTTGTGACGTGGTAGCTTGAGTGCCTGCTTGTATTAGACTACGTCGCTGCCGTGTATCTATTGAGCTGTTACGACCGACATTGGGAGTAATAATAATATCCGCTCGATCCCGCTCACTCTGAGTTGATGCGGAGTGATTAGCAGTCAGGTTAGTAGCGATAATATTGGTTTCTAGAAAGCCCCAAAAATCACTCAACGAGTTAATAGTCGGTATTTGATTGCTAGTATTATTACTGCCTTTAGATCCCGTCACATCAACAGCAATGATAATGTCAGCACCCAAGTCATAGGCGCTATCTACTGGTACTAAACTGACCACACCGCCATCAATATATTTTTTACCGACCTTTTCAGGAATGCGCGGGGCAATAAAAATATTGGGTATGCTGCAGGAAGCCTGTACTGCAAGACCTGCATTCCCAGTGGTAAAGACTGTTTTCTTTAGAGTGTGTTTTTCTGCTGCGATTGCTGCAAAGGCAATGGGGAAGTCCTCTATGGCTTTTGCATTTACCTTATCATTAATAAAGTTTTTTAACTTAATACCTTCGATAAAGCCTTGATTGGACAAGGTAAAGTCTGTGAGCTGGCTATCAGTAGTGGTCAGTGCTAATTGCTCAAGCTGGGCAGGCGTGTAGCCACTGGCGTATAAGCTGCCAATCAAGCTACCCACACTTGTACCGACCACCAATGTTGGTTTGATACCATTTTCTTCTAGCGCCTTGATGACGCCCACATGAGCAAACCCTTTTGCACCGCCACCACCCAATACCAGTGCGACAGTAGGGGCTTTAATAACAGGCTCTGGCGTAGCGGGAGTAGTCGATGTTAAGGTGCTACACGCACTAATATACACACCGAGAATAGGTATTAAGCTCAACCTCAGTAGTTTTAGGTTATGACGAATTAGTTTGTGACAAATCAGGTTATGACGAAACTGACGAGGCAAAACAGAAATAAGCATAGAAAAACACCTTATGAAATTGCCATAATTCAAAAAATAAGACATCAGTTATTGGTATGACGAGAAGAAGCGGTTTATCTATAGTAGAGGGACTATATAGGTGCTATTTTACTAAATAGCTTAGCATAAGCAATTGTATTGTCAGCTATAATGAGATGAACCGACCTTTTTACGTACTATTGTTATCGCTATTCTTTAGTGCAGGTCATCATGTGCAGCATATTAAAAATGCTCGATTTAGCATACAAAAATTAAAAATAATATTGTTAGGATCTTTAATGCCTATATCGGAGAGTCATACCTCAGCCAACTCGTCAGATCATTTTAGATCTGATATACCACTATCAGCACTAGATATGCCAGTGTCTGCGCTAGCAGGTGTGGGAGTAAAAGTAGCGGAACAGTTGGCGCAATTGAATATCAAGCGGATATTCGATTTGCTATTACATTTGCCCCGTGATTATGAGGATCGCAGTCGGCTGGTATCAATCGCCGATGTAGAGCATGGACAATCAGCGCTAATTACTGGTCACATCGTCCATGTCGATACCAAGCGCAGTGGAATGACTGTGACAGTGGATGATGATACGGGTACGATATCTTTGCGGTTTTTTAAGGTCTATCGTGGTCTGGTACAAACCATGAATTTGGGGACACGCTTACAGCTATTTGGTGAAGTTAAAGTCAGCCGTTACGGTAAACAGATACATCATCCTGAATATCAAATTATCACTGACAATACAGTCATGACCGATACGGGATTGCAGCCTATTTATCCTACTGTCAAAGGTCTACATCAAAATAAGTTGCGCACTTTGATTAAGCTTGCATTGCAAACAGTCTGCAGCCAAGGTCTGCCTATGACATTATTTACGGCTGAGGATTTTGCAGTTGTATCAGATCTGCCATTAGTGCCTTTTGAGCCATCTAAATCAGCGGTGTCAGAGGCCGAATATACCGAAGATATTTTCTCGACATTAGCACGCAGCGTACCTGATAATGCGATTGGCAATAGCGTATACAAACCCAGTCCCTCTACCTATCAGGCAGATAATGACATATATAGCGTCGCAGCAGGCATTGCTCAGCACAATGTCTATAATTTAACGATATTTGAAGCATTGGTACTGCTGCACACGCCGCCTACTTATACCAGCGCATCTCAGCAATACAAATTATTAACGCAACTTAGCGCTCGTACGCATGCTGCCTGCCAGCGCTTGATTATTGAAGAATTAACAGCGCATCAGCTTAGTCTGCTATACCGTCGCCAACAGCTACATCAGCATAAAGCGCCTAAATGTACTACCAACAGTCCTCTTGCTGATAAGCTGTTTTCTGCATTGCCTTTTGATTTAACAGGTGCGCAAAAAAGAGTGATGAAAGACATCACTGCAGACATGGCCACCTCAATTCCGATGTTACGATTGGTACAGGGTGACGTGGGTGCTGGCAAGACATTAGTTGCAGCAGGAGCGGCAGGTTATGCGCTCGATAGTGGTTGGCAGGTCGCAGTAATGGCACCGACTGAGATTTTAGCAGAGCAGCATCTACTGAACTTTAAACAATGGTTTGAGCCATTAGGTATTGGTGTCGGTTGGCTCGCAGGTAAGCAAACGGCCAAACAGCGCCGAGAAGCATTGGAAGCGGTGAGCGAGAACACCGTACAAATCGTCGTCGGCACGCATGCGTTGTTTCAAGAGCAAGTTCAGTTCGCTAAGTTAGGTTTGGTTATCATTGATGAGCAGCATCGATTCGGTGTCGAGCAACGCATGGCATTGACCAATAAAGGCGTGGCTAATAGTACACCGCACCAGCTAATCATGACCGCAACACCGATTCCAAGAACCTTAGCGATGAGTGTCTATGGTGATATGGATACCTCAGTAATCGATGAGTTGCCACCGGGGCGTACCCCAATCAAGACGGTGACCATTGATCGCAATCGACGTGATGAGGTAATAGAACGTATTGCGATTAATTGCGAAGCAGGCAGGCAAGCGTACTGGGTATGCTCACTGGTAGAGGCGTCTAGCGTATTGGATGCGCAGGCAGCTGAAGCCACGTATGAGGACTTAAATGAACGTCTAAATATTCGTATTGGACTGGTACATGGCAAGATGAAGCCTGCCGATAAGCAAGCCATCATGCAGGAGTTCAAGGCAGGTAATCTGGATTTGCTGATTGCGACGACTGTCATCGAGGTAGGCGTCGATGTGCCCAATGCGTCATTGATGGTTATCGAAAATGCAGAGCGTTTAGGACTATCACAATTGCATCAGCTGCGCGGGCGAGTCGGACGTGGCTCGACTAAAAGCTTCTGTGTACTGTTATATCAAAAGCCGTTATCGGAGACAGGTACTGAGCGACTAAACGTCCTACGTGATAGTACCGATGGCTTTGTTATCGCTCAAAAAGACTTAGAGTTACGTGGGCCAGGAGAGCTGTTAGGTAAACGTCAAACGGGTAACGTTGGTTACTATCTAGCCGATCTGATCCGTGATGAGCAATTATTTGCCATTGCTCAGCGGTTAGCGAAGCACTTGATAGCAGACCCTGCGCGAAAAGCAGATGTTAGTCAATTGATTCATCGATGGATGCCTGAGGCGAGTCGCTATACCAATGCCTAGTGTCTAGTATTCAGTGTCTATTACCCAGTGTTTAGTATTGGCAAATAGATTTATTACGTTATTGAATCTAGCTCTAGGTATAAGTACATAGTATGGATACAACGTTAAAATTATTTATAAGATAATATTCCATCCATAGTCAGCCGTTGTATACATCAGATATTCAACAGCTGGCTGCACGCGCTCTTATTTCTTTAAATTGGTCGATATGCCTTTAACATTGCACATATATTTTGTTTAAGTTTCAATTAAATTTATGAACGCTAGACACTATACATAAAAATAAGGTGATGACTAAATATATGCTATTCTCGATAATTTGATGAACTATTATAATAATAAACAGTGCTTTAGAGAACATTGTAATACTCTCTGTAAGTAACGTTCATAGACATACATCAGGCTCTCCAAACATTGCTTCGATTGCGTGCCACTTTTTATTATTGCTGTGACTGATTGATATTTTTAGTCATGCTATATCAAGTATTTCAATATTGACTGTACCTATAGAGAGTTACCATGAGCGATTTTGAAGAAATCCATTCTAAGCCGTCAGCTGAATCTGAGTTGCCGCCATATCGTCAAAATGACACTTCACCTCAAAGACCATCTTCAAAACCACCAATATGGTTGTGGCCCGTATTGGCAGCCGTGCTAGTAATTGGTGTGCTGCTTGGCAAGTATTGGGGCAATGATGGTAGTACCGCTGTAGATGAGTCGTCAGCTTCTAATTCTATCAAAAACGATCAGGCAACTGGTAGCGATGCCAATATTGAGCAGTCAGTACTCTCAGTAGAAACAGTCAGTCCAAGCCAAGATGATATCGGTAGCACGCTCAGTGCCGATGGAACTATCAATGCTAGAGATACTGCGAACGTCAGTGCCAAAGTCAATGGTGTAGCTATCGAGCGTATTTTGGTCGAAGAAGGCGACCGCGTCAGAGCGGGTCAAGTCTTAGCCGTATTCGATACCGATGCTATGGAACAGCAAGTGCTACAGGCGCAAGCAGACGTTGCAGAAGCGGAAGCCACCCTTGCCAATGCCAGCGCTGATGCTGCACGTGTGCTGCCATTGATCGATATTGATGCCATCAGTAAACAAGAAGCCGATCGTTATCGTACCTCTGAAGTACGTGCCAGAGCTTCTTTGCAAGCATCAAGAGCCCGTTTGAGTAATCAGCGTTTGACATTAGAGAATGCAAAAGTCGTCGCTCCTGTCAGCGGTATTATTAGTGAAAAAATGGTAGAAGTCGGTCAGGTGGCAGGCGGGGAACCGCTATTTACGATTATCAAAGGCGGTGTGTTGGAGTGGCGAGCAGACATAGATCCTAAACTTATTGGTGATATAAACATCGGTACGCCTGTACAAGTCAGCTTACCGGGGGGTAATAAAGTGATAGGGCAGGTGAACCGTATCGCACCAACCGCAGATAACAACCGCCAAATTACGATTTATGCCAGCCTAGCCACCAACTCAAAGATGCGTGCAGGCATGTATCAAACAGGCGAGTTCATCTTGGGAAGTACCAGTACACAAACGATTCCGAATAGCGCCGTTGTCAGCAATGATGGTTATGATTATGTGATGCTCGTTACCGAGTCGACTACTCGAGATGATCGGTCGATAGGACGTATCAAGCAGCAGCGAGTGACATTAGGTGAGCGATTGGGCGAGAGCGTAGCAGTGTTAGAGCCTTTACCAGATGACAGTCGTATCGTAAAGCAGGGCGGTAGCTTCTTAAATGATGGTGACCTAGTGCGTGTTGTTAATGGTGTGTCTCAAACCAGTAAGCCAGTGCAGGCACAGCCATGAGCTTAAACGTCTCCGCTTATTCGATCAAAAATCCGCTCGTTGCTATCTTACTGTTTGTGCTGCTGACGTTGGGCGGTATTTACGGTTTCATGAAAATGAAAGTCCAGCAGTTTCCGGACATAGACTTGCCAGCGGTGGTAGTCACGGTCACGCTACCGGGTGCTGCGCCTTCACAGCTCGAAAACGATATCGCCAAAAAAATTGAGAACAAACTGACCAGTATCGAAGGCGTGAGTCATATTCGTACCACGTTACAGACGGGTGCGGCGACCATTGCCACTGAGTTTACCTTAGAAAAAGACATTCAAGAAGCGGTAGACGATGTGCGGTCAGCAGTTGGCGAAGTACGTGGCGATCTACCAGCTGCAGCCAACGATCCTATTATTACTAAAGTATCTACTGCTGGGTTTCCAGTGGTTACGTACTCTGTCGCTGCTGAAAATATGAGCGTCGAGGATCTATCGTGGTTTGTCGATGATACCGTTACTAAGCGGCTATCTGACATACCAGGCGTAAGTACCGTGAGCCGCGTTGGCGGACTACAGCGTGAGATTACGGTTGCTGCTGACCCAATTGCATTAAGTGGTCTAAAGTTTTCTATTTCGCAATTATCGCAGCAAATCGCTGGTATTCAGCAAGACAGCTCTGGTGGGGAGGCAGAAGTTGGCAATACCACTCAAACCATCCGTGTTCTTGGTGCTGTTGAGCGAGCAAATGAGCTAAACGATTTGCAAGTGGCTGTCCCTACAGGGGGCACACAAGCTTTAGGTCGTATGGCAAAAATCACTGATGGCGCAGCAGATCCAAGCTCGATTGCTAAGCTGGACGGTCAAACAGTGGTGGCATTTAACATCACTCGATCGCGCGGTGCCAGTGAAGTTGACGTGATGGATCTGGTTGATAAAGAACTTGCCAGACTGACTGCTGATGTTGGTAATATCAGTATTGAAAAAGTCTATGACCGAGCCACACCTATTGCAGAGGATTATGAAGCCTCATTAAGAATGCTCATCGAGGGTGGTCTGCTAGCTGTAGTCGTAGTCTTCCTGTTTTTGCGCAATATTCGAGCGACTATTGTTGCCGCGGTCGCTTTACCGCTATCAGTCATTCCAACCTTTTTAGGTATGTATCTGTTTGGCTTTAGTCTTAACATCATCTCACTACTGGCATTATCACTGGTTATTGGAGTGCTGGTCGATGATGCGATTGTTGAGGTCGAAAACATCATACGTCATCTACGCATGGGTAAGACGCCTTATGAAGCGGCGATGGAAGCCGCTGATGAAATCGGTCTCGCCGTTGTTGCCACCACTTTTACTTTGATTGCGGTGTTTTTACCAACGGCCTTTATGGGCGGTATCGTTGGACAGTTTTTCCGTCAGTTCGGTTGGACGGCTGCCTTATCAATTTTTACCTCGCTGATGGTAGCGCGCCTGATTACCCCTATGATGGCAGCTTATATCTTGCGACCCGAGAAAAAGCACGTCGAAAAACAAAGTGCGATGATGAAGTACTATCTCAAGATTGTATCTTGGACCCTACATCATCGCTGGCTAACCATAGGTGCAACGCTTGTTTTATTTGTAGCATCATTAGCTCTAGTTAAGCTGCTACCGACATCATTTATCCCTGACAACGATATCGATCAAACTCGAGTGGCTATTGAGCTGACGCCTGACGTGTCGTTGACAGATACTGAGCGCGTGGCGGCGCTAGCAAGTGCTCGCATTTTGGCCATGCCTGAGGTGACCAATATCTTTACCTCAGTGGGAGAGGCGCAGGCATCGATGGGTGCGTCAGATGGTGGTGGCGGTAAGGCTGAAAACATCGCGGGCTTGGATATCGTACTTGCCCCGCGTGCAGAACGAGGCACCAAGCAAGAGATAGAGCGTAAAATTAGCAAGCTGATGACCGAGGTACCAGGAGCACGATTTACGGTCGGTCTATCGAGTGGCGGTGAGAGTGGCTATAATTTTTCATTGACTAGTACCAATCCGCAACTGCTCGAACAGACTGCACAAAAAATCATGTCTGAGATTCGAGGTCTGCCAAGTGCAGGTGCGGTAACCAGTGATCGCAGTTTGCCACGTCAAGAGCTAACGGTAACGCCAGATAGGTTGGCAATGGCGGATAAAGGGGTCACCACGCAAGATATTGCTACGACTTTACGTGTCGCTACTGTGGGCGATTACGAACAGCGACTGTCTAAGCTCAACCTTGATACACGCCAAATACCGATTGTGGTACGTCTACCTGACGTAGCTAAGCAAAATGTTAGCCAGCTAGAAGGCTTGTATGTGCCGAGTACTATGCCTGCAGGTCAAGGTGTACGTGTCGGTGAGGTTGCTACGCTAGACTTTGGTACTGGGCCTGCACAGATTAGCAGACTAGATCGAGAGCGTGCTATTAGCATCACAGTACAACCTGCGAGTGGCGAGCTTGGCGATTTGGTACAAGCGGTCAAAGCAGTTCCGACTATGCAGCAACTGCCGCCTTCGATTACTGTCATCGATCAGGGCCAAGCTGAAAATATGGCAGAGCTCTTTAGTGGCTTTATCATTGCGATGTCTGTCGGTGTGGTCTGTATTTTAGGTGTACTTATCTTACTGTTTGGTCGTTTGTTGCAGCCTTTTACTATTCTGATGGCGCTACCTCTATCAATCGGTGGGGCGTTTGTCGGCTTGGTTATTACCAATAGCAGCTTATCGATGCCTTCGATGATTGGTTTTATTATGCTTATGGGTATTGCGACCAAAAACTCGATTCTATTAGTTGACTATGCGTTAATTGCCCAGCGCCGAGGGTTGGCACGTTTTGAAGCCATCGTAGATGCATGTCGTAAGCGTGCACGGCCTATCATTATGACGACCATTGCGATGGGTGCAGGTATGTTGCCATTGGTATTTGGTTGGGGCGATGCAGATCCTACGTTTAGACGACCGATGGCAGCAGCGGTGCTGGGTGGTCTGGTAACCTCTACGCTATTGAGCTTGGTTGTTATTCCTGTCGTCTATACTTTGATGGATGATCTATCAGGATGGTTTGCTAAATGGCTAGCGCCACATGGTAAACCTAGTGACCTCTGATAGTCACTTCTCATAGAAAGCCAAATAGCTAACCAAATAGTTAGCTAAGACACGACACAATAGTAGCAACGTAAGAAATGATGAATGATAAATACACTCTCAGTTAGGTCGTATACTGGTTAAACTAGAGTGTATTCTCATAACTTTGATCAGATTGTGTTGCCTTTACGAGGAGCAATCAATAACAAAGTTGGAAGCTATACTAAAAAATTATCTTGAGTGCATGTATTGTCGTCAAAGCAAGTGAAAAACACTACTTTAGTGCTTGCTGAAGAGAATGAAAGGTTTATCGTTTTAACGGCAGGGGGCAATAGCTAGCATTCATATATCATGGATTGTTTTATATGGGTTTTGACTCCTTAACTATCTTAGCAAATGAGCGTCATTAAACTGACATTTCAATATCCTACAATCTGGATTCCTAAATGACTATCAGTGGAATCCATAAAGATGACCTCCAAATCCTTGCTAACCTTAGCAATAGCTTCCTTATCTATTTTAAGTCATGTCGCAACAGCAGCGATAGAGTATCCAGCTACTCTTGAGTCTCATGCCATACTGCCTGCTGAAACTTTTATTGATGCACCTTTGGATGCCCCTGAGGATCTAAAAGTCAGTGGTAAATATACGACGGGTCAATATGTCAGTGAAGTAGGGAGTGTTGAGGGGAAATCATACAATCGTCCGACAGGTGTGAGCTTGCCATTTAACGGACAACCTGTACAAGGTAACTCTGGCATTAAGTATATGGACGATGGTACGTACTGGATATTGACTGACAATGGCTATGGCAGTAAGGCTAACTCACCTGATGCGATGTTATTTATCCGTCAATACCATATTGACTGGAATACAGGGGTGTTTGAGCCAATTAAGACCATATTCTTCAATGATGCTGATCATGTAATGACGCACCGTATTGTCCATGAAGGGACGGACAAGCGCTATTTAACTGGCGCTGACTTTGACTTAGAGAGCTTCCAATTTATCAATGGGGATATTTGGATAGGTGAAGAATTTGGACCTTGGCTGCTTCAATTTGATAGTACAGGTAAGTTAAAATCAGTTTATGATACAGTGGTCGATGGCGATATAAAACGCTCTCCCGAACATCCTGCGCTTAAACTAGCAGGGGCGCCTGATGGTGACACGCCAAATTATGAAACCAAGCGTTCAAAAGGATTTGAGGGTATGGCTTCTTCATCTAATGGACGTTATTTATATCCTTTATTAGAAGGAGCTATATATGACCATGAGACTAAGGCGTATGAATCGGTAAGCGGGCAGAACTATCTGCGAATCTTAGAATTTGATACTAAACTCAAGCAGTATACAGGTAAAAGCTGGAAATATATCTTAGACAGTAATGAGTATGCTATCGGTGATTTTAATATGATTAACGATACTTACGGTCTGATTATCGAGCGTGATAATCTAGAAGGCACATCAGATCGAGCTTGTTCTGATAACGCTCAAGATACCGCTAAGTGTTTTGAAAATCCTGCCGACTATAAGCGTGTTTACAAAGTGGCACTCGATCAAAATAGCGATATAGCACGTAAGGTAGCTTACATTGATCTGATGAGCATTGAAGATCCAAAAAATGTGTCTAAAAAGCCACTGGTTAATAGCAAGCTTACGTTTCCATTTTTCACTATTGAAAACGTTGATATCGTAGATTCGAGCCACATTGTGGTCGGTAATGACAACAATCTACCATTTTCATCTAGTAGACTCCCTAACCAAGCAGATGATAATGAGCTGGCGTTGCTAGAGGTGAAGGATTTCTTAGCAGCTAAATAACAGTTAACTAGCTTTACCCAAAACCTTAATGCTCACTATAAACGCTCATAAAATGTGAGCGTTTTTTTTGACTAGTAAAAAACAACACAATCGCATCTGCTACTCATAAGAAGAAACGAGGTAGTATTCTTAAATTACGTCTTTGTAAAACTTAGAACCTATCTTGTTTAGATAAAAATATAGAAAATGTGCTTACTTTTATTTAATAGCTTTGTTTCGATTAGCGCAGAAAACTCCTTGTAACTCTCAACCCTCTTAGCATGAAAGACCATCCTAAACTCTGTGTAATTGACCCTGCCGTCAATGTAGTACATTCAAACTTAGGATGTTTTAGTCGATCGGCTCGCGGAAATCTTTTAGGTATGCCTCAAGGGAACCACTTATAGCAGACTATTTTAAGTGTTTATGTTTATCAGAACGTATCTTAGAGCATCACCCAAAAAAAATAAGATTTCATAATGAGGTAACGAGATATGGGTTGTAGCCTGCTTTTTACTGTGGCGGCAAGAGCGCTCCATTTTCAGCAATTGGCTTTATCTTTTACAACACTCTGTGAATATCTTAGTTATTATTTGAAACTAGGGGTACTTTAAAATAGTATATGGAACGTAAAATACCGTTTGTTGCAAGCCTGCGTTATGTTAATAGGTTTTTCCTCTTGATATTTAGTCATCCGAAAGTATTAATGTACTCAACACATCATTTAGCGAGATAAATGACACGATGTCATTTGCAAAAAACAATATTTTAACTCTGGCATAACAATATATAGATTAAATTAAATCTAATGAGAACTTGCATATTAATGAATTAAATAAGAAGGAACTTACTTTGAAATTATCTTTCATCGGATTAGCGATAACTTTTGTATTGGTTGGTTGTGGAGAGGAGAGTACATCGTATTCAGAACCATCAACTGATGGTGAAGTATCACCAACTGAACCATCTAATACGACCTCTTTAGCTTGCATTAACTCAACGTTGCTAACCCCAGGCACGACGATTGATCTAGAATATGCTTCAAATGGTGCTATAGATTTTGGACTGAACGATGTTCATGAATTTGTAGAAGCAGTTCCGCAATATAAAGGCTTTAGTGATGTATTGGCTAGAAAAGAAGGTCAATCTATTGTGTATATAAAGCACGATAAAGCTGATCAATCAGTAATCACTCTAGGGCAAACTGACAGTGAGGCTGGGATGGAAGTTGATTACCAACCGAGCGGATTAAAACTAAATTATAACTTAGAACAAGGTGAGACGAAGCATTATGCAACAGTCACCATGATTGAAACAACAGCTGGCGAAATGAAGTCTTATACAATGGATACTTCATTAAAATATGTTGGTAGAGAAACCATTATGGTTCCAGCAGGCACGTTTGAGACTTGCGTATTTGAACACAAGTTTTACGTTGTTCAAGACGACGGGATAAGCACTAATACGTTATACACTCGTTATACTGGCGTAGATAATGGCATAAAAATAAAAGAAATAACGGAAACAACATCGTCTGAATCTGAAGATGTTGGCTTATTCGATGATACGATATTGTTGGAGAAAGGAAGTATCAACGGTCAAGCCATACAAGGTTTATAGTCAGTTAATTCTCCTTGACCTCGTTCTTCTTCAATCCACTTCTGATGGTTTTTAGAGAGCATAAAAACCCCCTGCCAAAGTTATATAAACTTTAGCAGGGGGTAATAGCGGAGTCAACAGTATGATACTTTATTACTTAGTATTATACTTTATTACTCGCTCACAACGGAATTATCAGCGAGTAGCTTTCTTATTCCACCGTGACACTCTTGGCCAGATTTCTGGGCTGATCGACGTCTGTGCCACGCATTACTGCTACATGGTATGACAACAACTGCACAGGCACGCTGTAGACGATAGGAGCAAGCGTCTCGCAAACATCGGGCACATATACTAAGTGCAGTCTATCTTCAGCAACCATTTGACTGGCTTCGCTAGCAAATACAAATAACTCGCCATGACGCGCATGGACTTCTTGCATGTTGGCCTTCAATTTATCAAACATACTGTCTTTGGGCGCTAGTACGACGATGGGCATGTCTTTGTCGACCAATGCTAATGGGCCGTGTTTCAGCTCACCTGCCGCATAACCTTCTGCATGAATATAAGATATTTCTTTTAGCTTTAGTGCGCCTTCTAGAGCAATCGGGAACTGTAGCCCGCGACCTAAAAATAGACAGCTTTTCTTATCTTCAAAGCTTTCACTCATGGTCTTGATAGGACCATCAAGGTTTAAGCTGGCGTAGAGTTGTCCTGGTAATTGATGTAACTCACTTAATAACGTATTTAAGTGTTCGTCAGTCATGCGCTTCTGCGTGACACCAACTTTTAATATCAACAATATCAATGCCACAAGCTGAGTGGTAAATGCTTTGGTAGAGGCGACGCCAATCTCAGGTCCTGCTAACGTTGGCAAGAAAATATCTGTTTCGCGTACCAGCGATGACGTCGGTACATTACATAGTGCCAAGCTGACTAAGCCTGCTGGTGTTTGCTTCTGGATATCACGTAACGCTGATAAAGTATCAGCCGTTTCACCAGATTGAGAAATACAGATGACCAAAGTATTATCGACGACGACAGGATTGCGATAGCGGAATTCGCTGGCAACTTCAACGGAACAAGGTATGCGAATAAGGCTCTCAAACCAGTATTTTGCGACCATACCAGCATGATAACTGGTACCACAAGCAATCACTTGTACATGACGAATACCTGATAGCAGTATCTCATGACGCTGTAAAAAATCGTCGCGTAGTTTAGTCGTTTCACCATTATCCAAAGCCATCTCTATCGTACGAGCGACAGCATCTGGCTGCTCGTAAATTTCTTTGAGCATATAATGTTTAAACTCGCCTTTGTCGGCGTTGTGCTGGGTTGCATCAATTTCATGTATCTGACGTTGGACTTCGACACCATCTGCATAAACCTGAATACTATTGCGAGTTAATTTGGCGATATCACCTTCTTCTAGATACATAAAGCGGTTAGTTACCGGCAGCAATGCTAACTGATCTGATGCGATAAAGTTCTCACCGATACCGACACCAATCACTAAAGGTGAGCCTAGACGTACAGTAATGAGCTCATCAGGGCGATCTACGTGTACGATACCCAATGCAAAAGCACCGTGCAATAACGGCATGATGGTGCGGACCGCTTCCAACAAGTCAGGCGTTTTTTTATAGATATCATGGATCAGATGCGCTACAACTTCAGTATCTGTCTGTGAAGTAAATACGTAGCCTTTGGCTATTAACTCTTCTTTTAGTTCAGCGTAGTTTTCGACGATACCATTATGAACGACCGCAATTTTGCCTGACACATGTGGATGCGCATTACGTTGCGCTGGCTCGCCATGGGTTGCCCAGCGCGTATGAGCGATACCAGTATGACCATCAAAAAAATCTGGGTTGGTAGCAACGGCATTAACCAGCGCCTGTACTTTACCCACTTGGCGCTCACGGTGTAGCTCACCATCACGGATAACGGTCAAGCCAGCTGAATCATAGCCGCGATATTCTAAACGCTTTAAGCCTTCAAGTAAGATATTAGCGATATTTCGCTCAGCAACGGCGCCTACAATTCCACACATGGCTCTTCCTTAAATTTAATTTTTAGTAGTTCAATATATAATGGTGTACGAGCAAAAAACTTGGTTTGTCGTTAATAATAAGTCATTAGCTTATAAATACGATGAAGCAGTACCACAAAGATTGCCGTACTGCTTAAATTGGTTCAAGAATGACTGGGATCGACTAAACTACCAATGAGCAGTTATTTTTTAGTTGGTCGTTGAAAGTCATTTTTTTGTACTTGGTGCGCACGCCCAAATGCCAACGCACTACCGTCAACGTTTTTAGTAATGACAGAACCTGCAGCGACAGTTGCTGTATCACCAATAGTCACAGGCGCGACTAAGCTAGCATTAGAGCCGATAAACGCATTGTCTCCAATGATGGTTTGCGATTTATTAGCCCCATCATAATTACAGGTAATGACACCAGCACCGATATTAACGCCTGTACCGACGGTTGCATCGCCAACGTAGCTTAAGTGATTTACTTTACTGCCTTGACCAATAGTCGATTTTTTAACTTCGACAAAATTACCAACCTTACTATTATCAGATAGTACGGTATCAGGACGCAAATTCGCAAAAGGCCCGATATCAACACCAGCACCAATATCAGCGCGATCGATCACACAATACGGTTTGATGTAGCAGGCATTACCAATCTTGGCATTTTTGATGACAGAGCCCGCTTCGATATAGACGTTATCACCCAAGGTGCAGTCACCTTCAAACACCACATTAACGTCAATAAACACATCTTGACCAGCGGTTAACGTACCACGAATATCGACACGGGTAGGATCAGCGAACTGTACGCCAGTTTCTTGCAAATCAGCAACTAGCTTGCGTTGCCAAGTACGCTCTAGGCTAGCAAGCTGTTGACGGTTATTTACCCCTTCAATCTCAAATGTATGCTCAGGCTCAATCGCCGCGATAGTAATACCATCGGCAACTGCCATTTTGACAATATCCGTCAGATAATATTCTTGCTGTGCATTATCGTTAGACAGTTCAGGCAAATATTTGTGCAGTAGCGCATTATCAACGCAGTAAATACCGCTGTTAATTTCTTTAATACTTTGCTCTTCAGCATTAGCATCTTTTTGTTCAACGATGGCTTCAATATTACCTGATTGGTCACGTTTAATACGACCCAAGCCAAATGGATTATCGATCGTCAACGTCAGCATCGACATACCATCAGTATTGGCAGTTTTTAATGCCGTTAGCGTCTGGCAGCTTACCAATGGTACATCACCATAAAGAATAAGGCTTTGCCCTGACTTAGGTAAATCAGAAAGAGTTACTTTAACCGCATGGCCGGTCCCTAACTGCTCAGTTTGAGCAACCCAAGTAATCGATGCATGTGTATATTGATTGGTAATTTCTGATTTTACTTGATCACCACCAAAACCATGGACAACGATGGTTTCATCAACAGTTAGCTGATGACAAGTGTCTAGTACATGACCTAATAAAGATTTCCCAGCCAATGTCTGCAATACCTTTGGCTTTGCCGACTGCATACGTGTGCCTTTACCGGCAGCTAGGATAATTACAGAAAGAGGAGATGTCATAATAGGCTCACAAATGTAACAAAATATAATATTGGATTATAGCGCAAAGGTTCATTCAGAAAAATGTTGTGATGTGCAGGCCTTGTAACTCGAACACTGATAATTTAAGTAAATAAAACAATATATAAGACAGTTAAAACTGTAGTAAATACTCTATGCGCTAATTTCAAAAAGACATAAACATCATCACAATAATATAAATAATCAGCCAAATGACCGCTGCCATGATGCCTGCAATAATATCATCTAACATTACCCCAAGACCGCCAGCAACTTTCTGGTCTGCCCAGCCAATCGGTGGCGGTTTCAAGATATCGAATACGCGAAATAGGATAAAGGCGGTCGGTAGCCAGCCCCAAAACATCGGCATCATCATTAGCGACAATGTGTTTTCAGTTTTAGGAAATAAGTAGGACAAAATGTAAGATAACGGCAATAAGGTAATCCACATGCCTGCCCATTCATCCCATACAATATGTGGATCATCGTGTACCTGCATCAACTCAGAAGTACGCCCACAGATCCAAACACCAACCAAACAAGATAGTATAGTCAGTACTAAAAAAGGAATAAATCCCAGACTCATGAGAGGTACGCCTACAATCAGGCCACCAACGGTACCCCAAGTACCAGGTGCACGGCGTGGTAAACCACTACCTAAACCTAGTCCAAGCCAGTAAATCATACGGTCAAGCACACTAGCACCAACTGGTAGAGGTGGGCAGTCATTTGCTTTACGAATATCAGGCTTAGATAAGTCGTGATCAGTCATGGATTAGCCTGTAAAGTGTTGGTAACCAGTAAGATTGGGCCATGTTAAAAACGGTGCGGGTTGAGTTGGCGTCACTGGCTGATTTTGATAAAACAGTTCAAGAGGTGAACTATCAGGTGACTTGGTATCTGTCACTGTAGGATCTGCTAGTGCAGTTACTTCACCAATACAGGTAACAGACGTTTTGCCTGTAGGCGGTTTGATATGCGCGGGCAAAGTAAATGCCAATTCATAATCATCGCCGCCCGCTAGCTGACCTAATAAACGATCAGACAAATCGGCAGTGGATAATGTCTCACTACTCGGTAGCTTATCTAAATAGATGCGCATACCTACAGAGCTCTGCTGACAGATATGACCAATATCTTGGTAAAGACCGTCGGAGATATCTATCATCGATGTTGCCCCCATTTTTGCCAATGCTGCACCTAGCGCAATACGTGGCGTTGGCATATGTAGACGATGCGCCAACTCGATACCTTGTGCGCTGTCAGGATACTGTAAGGCGAAAGCGGCATCACCAAGTGTGCCTGAAACATAAACCTTGTCACCAGCTTGCGCACCTGAGCGGTAAACGGCAGGTGTATCTGCGGCAAGTAACCCCTGTGCGCTGATACTAAGTACTAAGCGCTCACTGCGCGTCGTATCGCCACCTATAAGCGCCACGCCAAACAACTGGCATGCATGGAATAAGCCTTTAGCAAACTCAGTAAGCCATTCATGATTTGCTAGACGTTCAGGTAATGCAAGCGCTAGCATAATACTATGCGGCGTCGCACCCATAGCAGCGATGTCTGAGACATTGACAGCGACAGCTTTGTAGCCAATCGCAAACGCTAACTCGTCAACCTTTTGCCAATCAGCATGAAAATGACGACCTTGAACCAGTGTATCAATACAGCTAACCAAGCGTGATCCTGCTGGCAGCGCCATTACAGCTGCATCGTCACCGATACCTTTTTCGATACCAGGTAATGGCGCATGCGTGGCCTGCATCTGTGAGAATATATGCTCAATCAGCTCAAACTCGTTCATGATTTATCTTAGTCTTTGGTATCGTTAGCGTTTTTCTTGCTCGCCCTAAAGTCACTGATATTTGCACTGGCTTTACTGGCGCTGCTACGTTTGACATTAGCTTTGTTAGCACTGATACGCGGCTTGTTCGATGCAGTAGGCTCATTGACGATAGCGCTTTCCGTTTCAGCAGTAGTTTCAACGCTGTCCACTGAGTTTGCTTCAACCTGCTTAGATGCCGTTTTTTGTGAGGTACGTAGATTGGCGTTGGTATCTGCTTGCACTTCGATGGCGCGCACTTCAACAGCCATTTTGTCCAGTACCGCGTTGATCAATTTATGAGCATCAGTCGCCCCAAAGTGATTATTTAGCTTCATTGCTTCATCAAGCACGACCTTGTAAGGAATCTCTACACGGTTTTGTAGCTCATACGCGCCAATCAGCAAGATAGCATGTTCAACAGTATCTAACTTATCAACCTCACGATCGAGATGCTGACTGATCAGGGCATCAAGCGCTTCAATCTGCTCTGGGATATCGCGCATCATTTCATGATAATAACCGATATGGACGGTATGCATGGCGTTGGTAGCACGCGTGCGAGCAGCAATATCATGCGGAGCGTTGGCTTTCCAGCCAAGCTTGCCATCTACATCAAAGCGGCGATCAGTGACGAGCCATTCGTATAGGCCTTGCATCGCAAAGCGACGCGCCTTACGGATAGCAGTGTGACTGGTCTTATAAGAAGACTCACTCATATCGAAGGTTTGATCACCTGCACTACTGCTCGCTATACGGGTAGCTTCAGCTTCGTTGGCTTGTGCGGTTTTCGCATCGCTGATAGCGCGCTTGTGTTGGTCAGTCATAGGGGGTCTGTACCTAAATTTTTGAGATGATACCCAGTCAAAATATGAATTGGCAAAGTAGCTTTTTAGCTTTACTGATTCAACATCTTAAAAGGTATAGAAATACGGCGAAAATTCAAAAAGTAGCCAATTTTTTTGATAGCTGGCTAGTGCTATGAGGTGCTGTTATTACTAAATAGCAGCACCCTTCAAACTGGTAAACACGAGCTTTAGAGCTTACGCTTCATCGATATTGTCATCAACATCTAGCTGTGACAAAACAGCGATCATTTCTAGTACAACCATCGCAGCTTCAGAGCCTTTGTTACCAGCTTTGGTACCAGAGCGCTCGATAGCTTGCTCGATGCTGTCAGTGGTGATTACGCCATTAGCAACAGGAATATTATAATCAATAGCAACACTGCTCAAACCTTTGGCAGATTCGCTAGCAACGAAATCAAAATGCGGCGTGCTACCACGAATGATTGCGCCTAGTGCGATAATTGCGTCAAAACGATCTGATTCAGCAGCACGCTGGGCCACAAGTGGTAGCTCAAATGCGCCAGGTACACGAATAACAGTAATGTTGCTACCCAATACACCATGACGGAGTAGGGCATCGATTGCACCATCAACCAATGACTCAACGACAAAACCGTTAAAACGACCAACAACGATACCAATGCGAGCATCAGTGTTTTGATGTAGATTACCATCGATATGAGTCACGTCGTTGCGCTGCTGTTGTAAGTTCGACATAAAAAATCCTTTGCTTAATAAGCGTTCAATTGAAATATAGGCGTAAATAAGTAGCTAAATAGTCTGATGCGTTCAATCGACTCGGTCGCCTATTATTTTGGCGTTGCCCTAGTTAATTGAACGAAAATAAATGGTTAGCGCTATGATAGCATTTTTTTGGGTTTTATTTGTATATTACGAGCGTGCTAGAGACGCATCTGTATTCCTTGCGCTGCCATATACTCTTTGGCCTCCAATACTGTGTACTCGCCAAAGTGAAAAATACTGGCGGCAAGTACGGCATCTACGCCGCCTTCTAGTACGCCTTCTGCTAAGTGTTGCAGGTTACCAACGCCGCCTGAGGCTATAACTGGTACATTAACGCGGCTCGTAATTTGTTGCATGAGTGCCAAGTCGTAGCCTTTTTTGGTGCCATCACCGTCCATCGAGGTGACCAGTAATTCACCAGCGCCTAATTCAGCCATTTTACTTGCCCAAGCGACGGCATCGATACCTGTTGGCTTGCGACCACCATGAGTGAAAATCTCCCAACGTGGTACGACGATACCATCGACATTGATATCAGCGACACGTTTGGCGTCGATGGCAACGACGATACACTGGTTACCAAATTTCTGCGCAGCTTCACCAACGAATTCAGGCGTAAATACGGCTGCTGAGTTAATCGCTACTTTATCCGCGCCAGCATTGAGCAAATTGCGAATGTCTGCGATTTTACGCACGCCGCCACCGACAGTCAGCGGAACAAATACCGTTTCTGCCATGCGTTCAACGGTATGATAAGTAGTATCGCGCTCATCATTGGTCGCCGTAATATCCAAAAAAGTAATCTCATCAGCGCCCTGCTCATTGTAGCGTTTGGCTACTTCGACAGGATCGCCTGCGTCTTTAATATCGACAAATTGCACGCCTTTGACCACGCGGCCATTGTCAACGTCCAAGCAAGGAATGATACGCTTTGCTAACATAGGGTCTTTCACCTTATAATCAATTCATAGGCGCTAGTCTAGCAAAATCACTGCTATTTCAGGCAGGTTTTCGCAAGATTATTACGCTTTTCACCATAGTTTTATCATGCGCGGTACAATTGCTGCCATTACCGCATAAATTTATCCTATTTAACTTCTTATCCAATTGCTATAAGTGAGATGTCATGTCTGTCTATACCCAGTTAACCGATGACCAGTTTGCCGCCTTTTGCCAAAGCTTTGGCGTGTCGTTTGCCCGTGCGATTCCGATTACTCAAGGTATTAAAAACTCAAACTGGTTTATTCAAACAACTGACGATGTAGATGGCACCTACTCTTACGTATTCACTTTATTTGAAGAGCGTCCGCCCGCTGATATCGAAAAAATGGCGGTTATCCTCAATCAATTAAATGGCAAACTACCAGTTGCCGCGCCGCTAGCTGTTATTGATTCGAATAGTTCCCAAACGGAGGGTGGTGATAAACGTTATGTCATCCATTACGAAGACAAAGCGATTACCTTAGTGCCATGCCTAGCAGGTTCACATCCAGAACAAACCACGCAAGCGATGTGTCATGATATTGGTGCGGCGTTAGCAACGCTGCACGAAACACTACAAGCACTGCAGCCAAGTGAGCAATATGGCGTGCCTTTGTATCCATGGGCAGATGTGCGTGACCGTGAAATGCAATTTATGCCAGGTGATGAAGCCAAGCTGATGAGCGATATTTGGCGTTCTTATTCAGAATTACCACTGGCAACCTTGCCAAAAGGTCTGTGTCACTTAGATATGTTTGCCGATAATACCTTATGGAACCTACAAAAAGGCGAAGCGCGTTTGACAGGTCTACTAGACTTTACTGAAGTCAGTGTCGAGCATTACGTGATGGATATTGCCATTACTATTAATGATTTTTGTACGACGTGGGGCGTTGCGGAACAAGGCGAGTCCGTAAACTTTGACCGTAGCAAAATGGCGGCATTCTTACAAGGTTACGAGTCTATACGCCCACTAAATAACGATGAAAAACACGCACTACCTGTTATGCTAGCAAAAGCGGCGGTGATATTTTGGTTGTTACGTTTAAATGTGATTCATTATAACCGTACAGAAGGGCGTACAGGCGATAATATCATGGTCAAAAATCCTGACTTGATGAAACGTCTAGCTGCTTATCATTGGGCGCATGTCGAAAAATCGCAAAATGCCGTATATGTGCTATTAAATAAACAAGACAATCAGGTAGTCGGCGTATTTAGCAGCATCACGCAAGCCGAGCAAGCGCAAGAAACCTTAAATAGTAGTGAGTCTGCGATCAAAGAATATACACTGGATCAATTATCGTAAGCGTTGCTTATTCATTTATTCTGGTACCGAAACCTAGCACCAAACCTCAGAGGCGAACCCATGACCGATCAAGTTGATAACTGGCACAAACTGGCACGCTATGACACCAATATGCAGGGTGAGTTGCATGCCAACTTGCTGAGAAATAACAATATTACGGTGTCGATGCAAGCGTTAAGTAGTATCCCAGGCATGAATTCAGGTGCGGTACTTTGGGTGCAAGATACGGACTTAGCAGAAGCTCAGCGCATTTTGGATACTATTCCAACTGATGGTGCTGCTCTACTTAATGAAATGAGTGATGCTGACTTTGACGCGCTATCTGCTGCTCAAAGTAATTCTACTCAAAGCAACCTGATAACAGGTGATGATTCGCTTAATAATAACAATGGCGGTAACGATTAAATGTGTCAACTCTTAGGTATGAACTGCAATACCCCGACTGATATCGGTTTTAGCTTTGCAGGATTTCGCAAGCGTGGCGGCATGACGGACAGCCATGAAGATGGCTTTGGTATTGCGTTCTTTGAGCGTAGCGACTGTGTGAATAATGATGAAACGACCAATGACTCAACAGGTCTGCGTCTGTTTCATGACAATCGTCCAAGCCATCTGTCGCCAGTCGCTGATTTGGTCAATAACTACCCAATCAAAGCCATGAATGTCATTGCGCATATTCGTAAAGCGACGCAAGGTCAGAACTGCTTGGCCAATACCCACCCGTTTGTGCGTGAAGTATGGGGTGAGCAGTGGGTGTTTGCGCACAACGGTCAGATGAATAGCGAGTTTATTAAACGCTGCCAGCGTCTGCAAGACAATGGTAACGCCTCACATTGTCAGCCAGTCGGCTCAACTGACTCGGAGATGGCATTTTGTTATTTGGTTAATCGCCTAAAAAGCAGCTTTAAGTCGCGCCCTGATGACAAAACGCTGTTTAACTTTTTGACCACGCAATGTCGTTATCTATCTGCCAACGGACTATTTAATTGCTTGATATCAAATGGCAAATGGCAGCTGGCCTATGCGGGTAGCTTATTGTTTTATCTAACGCGTAAAGCGCCATTTGGTGAAGCAAAGCTGGCTGATGATGATATGGCGATTAACTTCGGTGATGTGACCACAGATACGGATAAAGTCACGATTTTAGTTACTGTGCCATTGACTGAAAATGAAAAATGGCAACAATTGGCGGTCAATGAATGTTTGATATTTCAAGATGGTGATGTCATTTATAAAGACAGCCCAAGCCAGCGCAAGTTTTTAACAGTGGACGAAGGCATTGCAATTGCACGCGCGGTCGGGGCGAGTGTTTAGGGAGTGGTGAATATCTAATCTTGTTTAAATATAACCCCCGCAACATCGTTTAAATTTCTCTCCAGACCCACAAATGCACGGTTGCTTTTGCGTCACAGTCATCGCAACCGTCGGATCTAAAAAGTACCAGCGTGCGTCGTTATTAGCCTTGCTTTTTATCTTTACAAAAGCAGATAGCTCATGATGTGCCTGTACTTTTTCTTCTAAACTGACTGTATTATCTTTGGTGTTGAAATAAGCCTTAAACTCAACCTGCGCGTGCCGTTTACCAAGCTTTGGTGTGTGTTTTACAATCTCTAATCCTGCCCAGTCCGTTTCTTTTGCCCAATTTTCAATTGCTGCAACATCAAGTAACGCTTGCTGCGCAGGCAGTGTGGTCTCAACGATATACTCTGGTTTCACCAATACAAAGGCACTATAGCGCGACCGCATGAGCCACTCGGCTGTCTCCGCTTTTATGCCATCTGCTTTGTCAATTTCACCATTATAAAAAGCATCATGATAAGGCTGACAGCAGTCTTGATAGGATAGTGGAGCACTTACTGTATCTACTGTTGGATTGATTTGGCACGGGCAAGTATTTAGGGAAGGTTGCATATTTTACTCTAATTTTTTTTGGCTTATTCGTCTAGGCTTAACAGCCTTATGATAACTTTACTGCAGTATACTTTTTATTAATTCTGGCAATATACCAACTTTGAGCTGCGCCCATGCAGAAGGGTCGCTCAACCGTGACCAAAACATCTCAAAAGGCGGAGCGGCATATACCAGTAACGCAAGGATAGTATATAAGAGCAGGTACCACCATTTGTCTTTTGGCTGATAAAACTTCATCGCCGTGCCCGATGAGCGCTTCATTTTCATATTGGATAAATTGACGCTATACAGCTCGTCCAATGATAAATGCACCATCGCACCACCAAATAAAAATAGACCATAAAACCAGCTAGTAGTCAGTGGTAGGTGCAATCCATAATAACTTAGGCACGTCAAACCTAGTCCCAGTATCGCCATATACGGCACAGAGTGGATGACGCCGCGATGCACAGTCATCGTTGTAAAAATATGGAAGACGACATAGCGCATAAAACCATAGCCTGCCAGCCACAATACCATTAAGGCGAGTAAGCTCAAATCACTACGCCAGTGCATAACCAGACCAAAGGCAAAGATAAACGAGGTGATATTAAAACCGAGCTTAATCGGTGTAGAATTATCAGAATCCAAGTCAGGCAGCAACCCACCGATAGTACCAAGCGCCACGCACACTAAAAACCCTGAATCATCAACCAATCCAGCTTTATAAACCGTCAAACTTAGTGTGCCGCTGACCATAAATGCGACATTTAAGTGGGTATTGAAATTTGCCATAAAACTCATTCATCCATAGCGCTCAAAAAGTCCTTCCGAGCAGCGTATCTAGCAGTAAAAAAGCGCACCATGATACCATAGACCGTCTATACGTCTAATAGAGATAGTCCGTAAGAGAGAGCTTCTATGCCTGCCAGTGATTTACCTGACACACTTAATTCCGATACTCATACCAAGCAGCTACCTGTAGTAGAAGGTCAGCTCGATAACAGCTTTGCTGAGATTGATTGGCAAGCGCCTTGGTTATCGCATATCACTCAGTTGAGTTACATCAGCAGCACGATTGAGCGCCTTAGTCGCTCGAAACTACAGAGAAATAGCTTGGATGGTTCGAATGATTCAGAAGGTTTGGGTAATGTGAAAAGCCCAAATAAGCACGATAAAAACACTTCTGATATCAATACGCCTGACACGATTGCCAAGGTTTTAAGAACGGCGATGGCGCAGCAGGCTGATCACTTGCAGCAACCGTTACCACATACCAAACCTGCTCATGAACACAAATCTCAAACGCTACAGTTCGTCTCTCAAAATGCATTGCCTGAAGGGGAAGCTTATGAGCAATTTATCGGTACAACTGGCAACATTCCGACGCGTGATAACTTGCATGACTTGTTTAATGGCAGTATTTGGCTGACCTTTCCGAAGACTAAAGCGGTGCTGAACTACTACCATATGCTAGAAATTTCAAAGCAGGGTATCAGTGAGCGTCGAGGGCGTGTGCGCGACACTATTACTGTCTTTGATGAAAATGGTGCAGTACTAGTGACTTCTGATGCTAGTATCGGTGATGCATTAGTCAATTTCGACTGGCAGGCAAGTTTGGTGAAACCTCGTGCTAAATGGGACCACCCAACCCAGTCTAATAACAGCGCTCAAGCCGCAGTCTATATCTTTGGGCATGCGCTACTTGAACAGTTGGTATCCCCACGTAAACCGCTATGCGCTCATAGTATTGTCATTCATGTTGCACAAGAGTTCTTTACTCTACCATTAGCTGAGCGAACGAATTGCTTAGATAGCAAGGTTGCTGAATACATGGACACATTGTTATCAAATGATGATGTCAAACCGCGCCAGCTTGCACCGTTACCTATTTTGGGTGTGCCGCATTTCTGGGCAGAAAATAAGGCTGCTGATTTCTATGAAGACAGTTATGTGTTCCGCAGTGGACGACGTAAAAAAGATAAAAATTGAATAGGAATAAATCATTTAAAGATAGCTCGCTAAACCGTTGTTACGTTTACGTTTGTCCCACGATTCGACAACGTCCAGACGTTAACAAAGCCTTGTATGTTTGTTATGGTAAAAGGGAGTTTCTGTTAACTACTATAGATATGATTATCTCTTTTGTTAACACTGACTTATATCAGACAGTTTCGCGAAACTGCTCTGTTGATACAGAACAGATCAATCATTTATCGAGCCACCAGTCACACATAAACTTATAATAATTTATGTTTAGGATTTATAACAACGATAAGGAAGCTATCATGAGTGATATTTTTGATGTAAAAGACACCCTTTCAGTCGCTGGCAAGGAACATGCCTACTACAGCCTGCCAAAGCTGACCGAAACTTACGAGCATATTAAGACGCTACCGTTTTGTATGAAAGTAGTACTAGAGAACCTACTACGCAACGAAGACGGTGGTCAGTCAGTTGGAAAAAACCATATCGAAGCGGTTGCCAACTGGGATGCAGGCGCCGAGGCGTCAAAAGAGATTGCCTTCATGCCAGCGCGTGTGGTTTTGCAAGATTTCACAGGTGTACCTTCAGTGGTCGATTTGGCTGCGATGCGCGATGCGGTGGTCGAGCTGGGCGGTAAAGCTGAGCAGATTAACCCATTTATCCCTAGTGAGCTGGTCGTCGATCACTCTGTACAGGTTGATGCTTATGGTCGCGAAGACGCACTAGATCTTAATGAAAAGATTGAATTCAAGCGTAACAACGAGCGCTATGAGTTTTTACATTGGGGAAAACAAGCTTTTGAAAACTTCGTCGTGGTACCACCAGCGACAGGTATCGTGCATCAGGTTAACCTTGAGTATTTAGCCCGTGTTGTGATGGCAGCAGATGTTGATGGTGAACTGATGGCTTATCCAGATACTGTATTTGGTACAGATAGTCATACCACGATGATTAATGGTATCGGCGTGCTTGGTTGGGGTGTGGGCGGTATAGAGGCCGAAGCGGCGATGCTAGGTCAACCGTCATCGATGCTGATTCCGCAAGTGGTCGGGTTTGAGCTAAAAGGCAAGTTAACTGAAGGCGTCACCGCAACCGATTTGGTACTCCGTGTGGTAGAGATGCTACGTGCACATGGTGTGGTCGGTAAGTTTGTTGAATTTTATGGTGAGGGCTTACATAGTATGCCGCTCGCTGATCGCGCGACCATTGCTAACATGTCACCAGAGTACGGTGCGACTTGTGGTATTTTCCCGATTGACCAAATGGCAATTGATTACCTGCGTCTATCAGGCCGTGACGAAGAGCAGATTGAGTTGGTTGAAAAATATGCTAAGGCGCAAGGCTTATGGCATGATGCCGATACACCAGCTGCGACTTATTCGAGCAAGTTAGAGTTGGATTTATCTTCAGTACAACCAGCACTGGCTGGACCTAACTTACCTCAGCAGCGTATCAACTTATCAGATATGCATGAAAAGTTTGGCGAAACGCTAGAGAAGATGAACAAAGACCGTAAAGTAGAAGCGGATGGTAAGATACGTTTTGATCAAGAAGGCGGTGAGCAAGAACAGGCAGATGATCTCGCGGCTGAACCAAAGATCGAAGTCGATACAAGCGATGATGATTTTCAGCATGCTCCGGCAAATAATGTTTTCTCAAATGTCAGTATCGATGACAAACAGCACAAACTAAGAGATGGTTCTGTGGTTATTGCCGCCATTACTTCTTGTACCAATACCTCAAATCCAGCAGTTATGATTGGTGCAGGTCTAGTAGCCAAAAAAGCCGCTGCTAAAGGGCTTAAAGCCAAGCCATGGGTCAAGACTTCATTGGCTCCAGGTTCAAAAGTGGTGACTGATTACCTAGAGAAAACCAACCTCATGGATGAGCTAGAAAAAACAGGCTTCTATCTAGTAGGTTATGGCTGTACGACTTGTATCGGTAACTCAGGCCCACTCCCTGAAGCGATTGAAAAAGGTATCGAAGAAAATGATTTGGTTGCTTCTGCAGTACTGTCGGGTAACCGTAACTTTGAAGGTCGTATTCATTCACATGTGAAAGCCAGTTATTTGGCGTCACCACCGTTAGTAGTAGCCTATGCATTGGCAGGTACGGTCGATATTGACCTAACGACCCACCCACTAGCACAAGATCAAGATGGTAATGATGTCTACTTAAAAGATATCTGGCCAACCTCGGAAGAGATTAACGAGCTGATTGCCAACAATATCGATGCGGATATGTTCCGCAAAAACTACGGTGAAGTGTTCGACGGTAGTGCCGCATGGAACGCAATCAGCTCAGCGGATAGCCAGCTATATCCATGGGATGAAGAATCGACCTACATTAAGAATCCACCGTTCTTTGATGGTATGACCATGGAGCCAGAAGGCATCCCTGATATTGAAGGCGCGCGTATTCTTGGTCTGTTTGGTGATTCAATCACGACCGATCATATCTCACCAGCAGGTAATATCGATCCAGACTCACCAGCAGGCAAGTACTTGCAAGAGCGCGGTGTCATGGAAGCAGACTTCAACAGCTATGGCTCACGCCGTGGTAACGATGCAGTCATGACTCGTGGTACTTTCGCCAATATCCGTATCAAAAATACCATGATGGGCGGTAAGGAAGGCGGTTATACCTACTACTTCAAAGATGACAGTGCTACGCTACAGGATGGTGAAGAAATGCCAATCTATAATGCGGCGATGAAGTATAAAGAAGATAAGCGTCCGCTTGTTGTACTGGGTGGGGCAGAGTATGGCTCTGGTTCGAGCCGTGACTGGGCAGCAAAAGGTACTATCTTGCTAGGTGTAAAAGCTGTATTGACCAGCTCGTTTGAGCGTATTCACCGTTCGAATCTCGTCGGCATGGGCGTGCTCCCATTGACGTTCAAAGATGGTCAAAATGCAGAGACCTATAAATTAGATGGTTCAGAAGTATTGAGCATCACAGGTTTAGACAATGGCGAGAGTAAAACTGCCAACGTTACGGCTACACGTGCTGATGGGTCAAGCGAGACCTTTGAGGTAAATGTCGGTCTACAAACGCCAAAAGAGCGTGAGTATGTGCGTCATGGTGGTGTATTGCACTATGTATTACGTCAATTGGCCGCTGAGAGCAAAGAAGCAGGCTAGTAATGTACTAGACTTGGTATGAAAAAAGCCCAGTTTCCTTCAAAGTAGGGGATTGGGCTTTTCTATGTGGCATTTTGAAAATTTAGCTGCTTGAACATCAAGACAAAATACAAGTTTGGGATAGTGCAAACGTAACCGGCTCAATAAGCAGGAATAACTATTCAAACTGGTGAGTCGCGTTTCATTAGTGTTCTTTTGAAAAGTTCAATTGAAACACATTTTTAGCACTAGCCTAAGGTTTCTCAACCAACTCTGCTCGTTTATCGAAGCTTGGATAAACCTCATTTAATAAATCTAAGACTTTATTGAATAGAAGAATTAGGTCACTTTCTGCACCATCTTCATATCGTGGTGCTAGTCTTGGAATTCTATGAAGCCGATGAAGTGGGTTATGGCAAGTAGTAAAAACAACATCCCTAATTGCGCACCATTGACCATGTACATATGAAGAAGGCCAAGCGTAATAAGCATCGTATATACTCTTACAGCCTGCAACTTGAGACATTTTACGTAAGTCTATGTTTGCCCAATTACCTAAACTAATGTTTTGAAAGTCCATGTAGATATCTTCATTCGCTAATGCTTCAACATTTTCTTTCTTAAGGTAGCCAGGTTGGTTTTCTAGAATCTCTTCCAACTTTAGAAATGTAAGCTTTGCTTGTCCTGAACCATAGCTTCTATAAATGTCCCAAAGTTTTTCATCTCTTACACTTATTAGGTAATTAAAAGTGATATAGATTTCAGCCAGCATTCTTAAAGCTAACTTTGCAGTTACTAACTTCCCTGATGATGCCAACCCTTCTTGTGTTACAGTGAGAGCATAAAAACAAAAACCAAAGGATGCATCACGTTTGGGCTGAATATGGGTGAATTTATCAGTTTTTAAGAAATGATCAAATAAATCATTCCAAATGTCTCGGACTAAAGAGACAGTTTCCATTAAATCAAAATCAACACTGCTTTTGTTTGGTGCGGGCGAAATACACTCTGTATTACCTTTGCATTCATTCCAGAATTTTTCTGTCCAAGCCTTTTTTCCTTGAGAGTAATCTTTATCCAACGTGTCACCGCCAAATTGCATTTCAGTTGCTCGAATAAACGGCCTAACCTTTCGTTGGTCTTCGTAATTGGGATATTCGGTATACTCTCTATACTGCTCTCCAGTTTGGAGTTGAAGCTTTCCAGAATAAATAATGGGTATCATATAAGCCCAACGACAATCAGTAGCTTCTTGAGATTGATGATCTAAAAGAATTGCGACTGCATCCGCTAGATTAGTCCAAAATTCTCCTTCATTTTCCGGCACTTCTCCAAGATATTCGCCCCACTTTTTGGATAAAGGTAAATCTTTAAACAATATTAATGGCTTTAAAGCATTAACTACTCTTTTATCTGAAAAAAGCACTTCAAAAAATTTATCTTGCAGATCACAATCTAGAATAGATAAACCATATATCCCTACACGAGGTAAACTACAATTCCTATTTTCTATCTCCTGAAATAACTTTCCAACATGTAGTCCTATTTGTCTAAAGGTTTCAATCGCTTGGTCTCTACCTATTGTATTCATTAGCAATGCAGCCCAAATCATGCAGGGAAGCCTATCATTCATCCAAGAGATATAAGCCGCATTTGGAATCTGATTAAAAGGAGATATTAGTTTAGAACCTTCCCTTTTATGAGAATCAATTTTCCCTTTGCTCTTATTCTTTTGTTTTTGCCTTACTCTTTTTTGAGACATCAATTGAACTCCTGTTCGTTAAATAGAATGTTAACATTTATTCATCTGCCTTCAATACTATCTAATGATCTCAAAAGGAATGCAAACTGATTAGGCCATGCTATACCGACTGATAAAACTATGTTTTTGAAGTAAATATAAACTTACACCTTCATAGTTATCAAAGATGAATGATACAGTAGGTATTAATATAAATATATCCTAGTCTAATCTGACTTAATAATTTAAGCATATTTACTCTACGCCTTCTCAGTCAACAGCTTAATACCTAAGCCAAAAAAAACAACGCCACTGACTTTATTCAATACTGTCTCAACAGATGGCTTTTCGCGCAGACTTTTGCTAAAGCGTGACGATAACAGAGACAGACAGGAGAACCAGATAAAGCCAGTAATAGCAAAGGTAATGCCCAGCATTAGAAATGACAACATACCATAAGCATAGCTAGAGTCGATAAACTGAGGGAGGAAGGCTAGAAAGAATAGCGCGACCTTTGGATTAAACACATTGGTCAATACGCCTTGCTTATAAGTCTGCCAACCTTCTTTGCCATGTTTGTTGGCAACGCTTTGATCACTAGCTAGGCTACTGGCTATCGAGTTTGAGTTTTTACTGAGCAACATTTTCAAACCTAAATAGCATAAGTAAGCCGCACCAATGTATTTAACGATCATAAATGCCATCGGTGAGCTGGCGAGCAATACTGATAACCCTAAGGATGCCAGTAGCGTATGTACCAAAATTCCTGAGGTAATGCCCAGTACAGAATGAAACCCAGCGGTCTGTCCTTGTGAAACACTACGAGTAATAATGTAGATACTATCAGTACCTGGCGTTAGGTTTAATAAAATAGCCGCTAAGATAAATCCCAGATAATTCTCGATACCAAACATAGCAATCACTTCCCTTTAATCACGCTAAGCCCATTATATATGGCATGTGGGTACACGTTATAAAAACGCTTGTCAGGTCGATATTAACGATTATTAAATAGGTTGGCAATAGTGCTATCAACAATAAGCTAGCGACAGTAGAATAGAGGGTTTTGAGAAACGATAGACATAAAAAATCCCAGTCATCGTATGATGACTGGGATTTTTTATTGTTCGCTTATTAGTCTGATCTAATGCTAAGCAAAAGTGCTAATAAGTGACGCCGAATAGTGGCGTCCCCAGGGGGATTCGAACCCCCGTTACCGCCGTGAAAGGGCGGTGTCCTAGGCCTCTAGACGATGGGGACGCATAGAGTGTTATAACCAATGGTTACAACGGTACTTCACAATATCAGATGGCTTATTATAAATAAGCATTGCCTAGGTGCTGATATTGTCCTACTAGCGAGTATTTATTATTACGTTTCAGTAATACTGAGCGTTGCTATAAATAAGTATGGTGGAGCTAAACGGAGTCGAACCGTTGACCCCTTGCATGCCATGCAAGTGCTCTACCAACTGAGCTATAGCCCCTCGCTAAGAGTGTGCGTATTTTATGTAAGAGCGGCAGTCTTGTCAACAACTATTTTAAAAATAATTCATAAATATGCAAAAAAAAGCGTTTTAACCTATTTTAAAGGCTCAATAAGCCCAAATTAGCGTGGATTTTGCTTGATGGCAATCTCTTTGATGGCTTTATCGGTATAAAACTCTTCTTCGCTACCATCAGAAAAGATAATCGCACAGCACTCAGTTGGCACATATTGACCACCTTTTTCGCGGATCGTTCTTATACCTTTGACGCCGATGATGTCATATTCGCTCAATTTATCCAGATTATGCTTGGTGTAGCCACAGTAAGTGCTATAGATCCATTTTAAATCGTCAAAATCTTGACCCGTTGTCAGGGTCAAAGTTGCGTCAAAAAGCTCTTTTGCGATCGCATCATAGTATTTCTGCGCTTCTTTTAGCGTGTTAAAGACATAGTCTTTGCTTTCTATCGTGACGTTTTTGGCAGCCATGTTTACTCCAATTAAGAGGTTTGATCGTATGAGAGTAGCGATATTGATTAAGAATAAAAAAGGGTCAGAACTGGCCTGACCCTTCTAAATATGACAAGTTTAGTTCATTGGTTATTTAGCAGATAAGTTGTTCAGTTTATAAGCTATTCAGCAGCAGCTAAAAAATCTGGCAATTCTGCCGCTTGTTTCTCTAACTTCTTCAGTTTCTTTTTACCGAGGCCGCCTAATACATCGACTGCATGACGCAAGCGAGTCAAGGTCATATCAGCACCGATAATCGCCATAGAGTTCATCACTGGCGTCGATGAGGTGCTACCAGCGATAGCGATAAAGAATGGCGCCATAAAGTCACGCATCTTAATGTCAAGGTGAGCGGCAAGGCCTTTTAGCGTGGCATAGATGTTTTCTTCTGACCACGTTGGCAGCACTTCTAACTGCCAAAGCGCTAATTGCAGCATCTCGATGATTTGCTCAGGTGCGAGTGATTTATGCGTAAAGCTCTCAGCAGTGATATCAGGTAGGTTTTGGAAGTAAAAACCACCCCAGTTTACCGCATCAGACAATAGCTCGATACGTGGCTGAATCGCGGCTGCGATAGCCGTTAGCTTGTCGCTATTGCTAGCCCATTCAAGGATTTTGTTCTTTAGCTCTTCAGGGGTGAGCGCACGTAGCCATTCGCTATTTACCCAGTTGAGCTTTTCGATATCGAAGATAGGGCCACCAAGTGATACACGCTGAATATCGAAGCTGGCAATCATCTCATCTAAGGTGAATTTTTCTGCTTCATCAGGCATTGAGTAGCCCATACGCCCGAGATAGTTGAGCAGCGCTTCAGGCAACACACCTGCGTCACGGTAATAGGTGATAGAGGTTGGGTTTTTACGCTTAGATAGCTTTGATTTATCAGGGTTACGCAATAGTGGCATATGGCAAAGGGTCGGCATCTCCCAACCAAAATACTCATACAGCAGTTGATGCTTAGGCGCAGAGTTCAGCCATTCTTCACCGCGCATAACGTGGGTGATTTCCATCAAATGGTCATCGACGACGTTGGCCAGATGATAAGTAGGCATGCCGTCAGTTTTGAGCAGCACTTGCATATCTACCTGTGCCCAAGGAATCTCAACCGTACCGCGCAGCATGTCATGTACTTGGCAAGTGCCTTCGGTTGGTACATGCATACGAATGACGTATGGTTTGCCATCGGCGACCATTTTGTCTGATTCTTCGCGTGATAAGTTGGCATAGCGACCGTCGTAGCGCGGGGTCTCACCATTGGCCATTTGTGCTGCACGCATCGCATCTAGCTCTTCACTGGTACAAAAACAGCGGAAGGCATGACCACTATCTAGCAGTTGCTCAGCGTGTTTTTTGTAGATATCGCCACGCTCGCTTTGACGGTATGGGGCATGCGGGCCGCCAATGTCTGGACCTTCGCTCCAATCGAGCCCTACCCAACGTAAGGCATCTAAAATCATTTGCTCTGACTGCTCAGTTGAGCGCGTTTGGTCAGTGTCTTCGATACGTAAGATGAATTCGCCGCCGTGAGCTTTGGCAAAAGCCAAGTTAAACAGGGCAATATAGGCAGTACCTACGTGTGGGAAGCCAGTCGGTGAAGGCGCGATACGAGTACGAATAGGGCGCGTTGATGCTTGGGTCGATGGTTGCGTCATAAGAATCTCAAAGTGTGTTTGTTGATGAATGTGTTTGTTAATGAGTCTAGCAATGAAAGAGGGTAGTGAAAAACTGCCATGACAAATACGAACGAAATATTCGAATAAAAAATACGGCTGAAACAATCGTCGTCAAGGTAGAAAAATAGCGTAAAATATAGCGCTAGTATAACAGAGAGATGGGATATTTTTAATGAAAAGCCCGTCTAGCGCTTGACTACAGGTGTATCCTTGCGATAATAATGCTAACCAAGGCATAACTTGTTTATTTTCATCTGATTTTTTACTATTACTGGCCAATATGGTCGCCATCTACTGAGTCGTTTGTGTCACTATTAAATAATAAGCCAGAAAAAAAGCCACTATCTAACGTAAATCATTCTGAAACTGCTGACGATACCCACTCTGACGAATTAAGTTTTGTTCATGATGCCGTACTCCTACCAGAGACAGTTGCGGCAGTGCTGGGTGTCAAATCTCTGCCTAAGCAAGCAAGCAGCGAGGGTAAAGGCAGTGACGATAAAAGCAATGACGACCAAAATAGCTTAAAAGTAAGCGGTATTTACGTCGATGCCACCTTTGGGCGCGGTGGTCATAGCAGACTATTATTAAGTCAACTTGCTGATGATGCGCAGTTGATTGTCTTTGATAAAGATCCGACAGCTATCAGCGTGGCGCAAGAGCTGGCAAGTGTAGATAGCCGCGTGAAAGTGGTTCATGACAGCTTTGCGACGTTGACAGACAACTTAGCAGCCATGGGCATTACTGAAGTTGACGGATTGATGGCAGATTTGGGCATTTCCTCACCGCAAATCGATGATGGTAGTCGCGGCTTTAGCTTTATGCGCGATGGTGCAGTAGACATGCGTATGGATACCAGTCGTGGCCAGTCAGTTGCTGAATGGCTAGAAACAGTCGATGATGAAACGTTGGCTAATGTACTTTATGAATTTGGCGAAGAACGCCACAGTCGCCGTATTGCCCGTGCTATCAAACAGATGGAAAGTTATGAGTCAACACTTGAGCTAGCAGAAGTCATCAAAGTTGCGCATCCAAATTGGCAGCGCGGTAAGCATCCAGCGACCCAGAGCTTTCAGGCCATGCGGATTTTTATTAATAATGAGCTTGGTGATGTTGATGCTTTTTTAGAACAAAGCATTCCGATTTTGAAGTCGGGCGGACAGCTGGCGGTGATTAGTTTTCATTCATTAGAAGATCGCCGTATCAAGCAGTTTTTGCAGCGCCATAGTAAAGGTCAGTATCCAGAAGACGAAAACCTGCCGATGCCGCCCAACCGTCCGCGTTACTTTAGTAAGCCAAAACGTGTCGGTCCAAGCAAAGCTGAGACAAGTCAAAACCCGCGCGCGCGTAGTGCATGGCTGCGCATGGCAACGCGTACTGACACAGCTTATGAGCAGAAAACTGCACTATAGAATGTTATGACGCCACAAGTCATAGATAAATATGATTAGTGATTTGATTAAGGTTGCTAATGTTTGTCTAAATGATGCTCAAATGTCCTAATGGCTACGCCACTGTTAAAAAGCTGTAAATATTGTCTGTTAGGCTCAGCAGTTCGTTTTTATCTGCTTAATAGTTGAAGGGCTTGATATGCTCTACAGTCACTCAACGTATTTGGTTGAGGTATGACCGCATAATGACACGTTCATCTTTCGCAGTCCGTTATCTACTCTATCGTTTACGTTCACCTTTTTGAGATCGTCATGGCAATATCTGACAAACCTGCGAATCGCCGCACTGCTACACCTTATAACACCGATGTCGGCGAGCTGTTCGTGCGCCGGTTTAATGTGGTGAGTATTTATGTGGTCGTGCTACTACTATTGGCAGCCACGATTGTATGGAGTGGTATCAAAACTGCCGAAGAAGTTCAGCAATATCATCAGGACTATAAAACCTTGCAAGATATGAAAAAACAAGAACGTAAGCTACAAGTAGAGCATCAACGTCTATTGATTGAGCAACAAACTTTTAGTGCAACACCGCAGATTGCCAGTCGGGCGGTTGCTGAATTGGGTATGTATTCACCAACATTAAAGGATAAGTTAATTATCCAACCTGGTGTCGCAACTGCATTGGTGCCAGTGGTTACAGAAGATTCAGATGAAGATACATCTGACGTTATTGGGCCACGTGCCTCTACGGATATCTCTCCTGAAGAGCCAGCGATGGAGGCAGGACAATGAGTGAGAAGAAGCCTAAATCCACCGCAAAAAAAATCAACAAGAAGCCAGCCAGCGGCAAGGTAACCAAACCTCTACGCCGAGCCAGTGCTGCTAAATCTGGTCAGACGAGTAGCAAGCCTGATAAGACCGCAAATAATCGTAAGGCAAAACTATTTGGTCGTATCAAAAAAAGCGACACTCAAGGCGCTTATACCAGTGTAAAAAACCGCAAGAGCAAAATGGTTTTTTCGAGTAAAGCTTCAGGCGCTTCTGCTCTCGGGGGTTTCGAACAAGACAAAAACCGTTTTCGTATGGTATGGGGTTTAGCGCTGGTTATATTAGCGCTATTGATTAGCCGCGCCTATTATATTCAGGTTGCCAACGCACAGTTTTATCAAGACAAAGGTAATCAACTCATCACCAGTGAGCGTACCCAAAAATCTTATCGCGGCATGATTACTGATCGCAATAATCTACCGCTTGCAGTCAGCGCGCCGCTCGCGACTGTCTCATTTAGTCCGCATGATTATTCGCGTGAATATTATGAGCTAAAGCGTATTATCATTACCAACCCTAGTAGTCCACAATTACAGGCGCGTATGCAAAAGCGTCTAGATAATATGGACCTGACAAAGCTAGCCGCTGCTGCCAATATCTCGGTTGATGAGTTGAAAAAAGTCACGGCCATTGATGACAGTATTGATGTGACCGATGAGAAGGCGGTAAAAGCAGCTTTGCCATCTGGTGCAGGCTCGCACTATCTGCCACTACTTAATAAGGTTACACCTGAGATTGCTCAAAGCGTCAGCTCGCTTGACTTTCCTGGCGTCTATGAAAAGAACTTCTTTCAGCGCTATTACCCACAGCCACAGTCTAACGCTCAGTTGCTGGGCTTTATGGGTCAAAACGCCAACGATCCTGAAGGTGGCTACGAAGGCCGTGCTGGTATCGAACGCCAATATGAAAAAGATCTGGCGGGTGATGACGGTAAGGTGCTAGTTCTAAAAGATGCTAAACAGAACAGTCTGAAAGAGATCAAACAAATTGAGCCAGAAGTACCGGGTAAAGATGTGGCGTTGACGATTGATTCGCGCTTGCAGTACCTGCTCTATAAAGAGCTGGAAAAGGCTGGTCGCTTGCAAAAAGCACGCTGGTCAACGGGTATGATCGTGGATGTACAAACGGGCGAAGTACTTGCATTATCAACATGGCCGTCGTTTAACTCGAACAACCTTAATGAGATGACGGGTGAAAACCAGCGTAACCGCGCACTGTTAGATGTGTTTGAGCCAGGTTCAGTGATGAAACCGTTTACCGTTGCCACAGCGTTAGACTCGGGCAAGTATACGCCAACGACTTTAATTGATACCAACCCTGGTTCGATTCGCGTACGTGGCTATACCATTCGAGATCATAATAATTTGGGTATGATTAACATGGCAACGCTACTACAAAAATCTAGTAACGTTGCCTCGACCAAGATTGCCTTATCATTGCCTGCAGATGCTATTACTAACATGCAAAAACAATTTGGCTTTGGTGCAAAGACACCTTTACAATTCCCAGGTGAAGGTAGTGGGCTGGTCGTGACACCAAAAGAAAAAGAAACAGCACGGCGTGCAACCGTCAGTTATGGCTATGGTCTACAAGTGACATTGGCGCAAGTCGCACAAGCTTACTCAGCGCTAGCAGCAGGTGGTGTCATGCACCCACTTACCTTAACCAAAACTGACAAGCCGCAGCCAAGCAAACGCATCATGGCGCATGAGCAAGCAATGTCTATCGTACAGATGCTCGAGAGCGTGACTGAGCCTGGTGGTACGGCGAAAGCCGCCGCTATTGACGGGTATCGTGTAGCAGGTAAGACAGGTACATCGCGCCGCATCAATCCAGACGGTGGCTATTATACTGACCAGTATCGTAACGTCTTTGCTGGGATGGCACCTGCATCCAATCCAAGATTGGTGGGCGTGATGCTAATCGAAGACCCGCGCGGTCAGATTTATGCTGGTCTAACAGTTGCACCTGTCTTCCATAATGTGATGAAAGAAGCGTTACGGTTGTACAATGTGCCTTTGGATAAGCCACTGAAAACGGAAGCGCAGTAAGCGTTCAATTATTTTAAATGTCCAGTTCTATTGAGCTGACACGTCTTAACTGTTTAGGATTTATCTATGACTATGTCATCGCTAGATAGCGCTACTGTTACTTTACAACAGCTTGTAGATACTAATAAAAGCCAGCAGCTGACAGCGATGGTAGCAACATCGATTCAGAAAGCATCCAATCAGGCAGATTCAGGTCAAGATCAATCTGTTGCTCATACTCCATTCCAACAGTTTCGATTAGACAGTCGTCAACTAGAAGCGAATGATGTATTTGTCCTTCTAAAAAGCCAAACGGCAAACCCTCAAAAAAGTCGCGACTATTTACTGCAAGCAGCTGAGCAAGCCGCGTTTATTCTCTCAGAAATTGACCCTATTGTTTTGCTTAGCGAAGCAAATAATCCTTCAAGTACTAGTAGTGAATCGACGACAGGTGATATCGCTGATACGCAGCTGCAATTAGCAGCGTCATCTTGCCCTGTCTTATACGTTCCCAATATACGCGATTTTTTAGGTAGTTTGATTCAAGCGCGCCTACAATATCAGCAGACAGTGACTCTACCGACTGTGGTTGCGGTGACTGGTACCAATGGCAAAACGACCATCAGTCAATTAGTAGCACAGCTTACTCAATTGATGGGTCAGAGTAGCGCAGTGATGGGTACTGCAGGTAATGGTAGGCTCGGTGCGCTGGTGCAAGCTAGCCATACCACGGGTGATGCTTTAGCTGTTCAACAGTTCTTATATCAAATGGGAACAGAAAATGCTGAGATATTGGCATTAGAAGCTAGTTCTCACGGGTTAGACCAGCAACGTCTACAAGGTATGCCAATCACTGTAGCGATTTATACCAATTTGAGCCGTGACCATTTAGACTATCATGCCGATATGGCAGAATATGCTGCTGCCAAAGCCAAGCTGTTTGATAAAGCCCATTTCCCAGATTTGACCCATGCCATTATCAATATTGATGATGAGCACGCTCAGGTGATATTAGATACGGCAAACGCTAGCGATTTGACGGTATGGACATACAGTTTGGATTCATCAAAAGCAGCCACTTTTGTTGCCACTGATATCACACCCAGTCTGCAAGGCGTCAAAATAAATCTGCGTACTGATTTTGGCGATGAGAAAGCTGACAACATAGAGATTGTCAGTCCATTATTAGGTCGCTTCAATGTAGCTAATTTGCTCGCAGCGATAGCAGCCGTCGTAGCACTTGATGATGACTTGGCCATAAATATTGAGCGTATTGCGCCTGCTGTTGCACAGTTGCAAGGTGCTGTTGGACGTATGCAGCGCGTACCGTCAAATGATGGTTGTTTTATCGTTGATTATGCGCATACCCCAGATGCTCTAAGCCAAGTGCTGGCCAGTCTTAAGACTCACTGTAAAGGACAATTATGGGCGGTATTTGGTTGCGGCGGAGATCGTGATGCAGGCAAGCGACCATTGATGGCGCAAGCAGGTCTGGCAGGTGCTGATCGAGTTGTTTTGACTGCGGATAATCCACGTACCGAAGATCCCAATGTGATTTTGCAAGATATGCAGGCTGGTATGACAGCTGAGCAATATCAACGAACCCATATCGAGCCTGCCCGCCAAACCGCCGTTGAGTATGCAGTTAGTTACTCTGGCCCCGACGATATCGTGGTCATCGCAGGCAAAGGTCATGAGACCTATCAAGAAATAAACAACGTTCGCTATGATTTCGATGACAGTGTTGTTTTGCAGCAGGCATTGAATCAAGCTGGTCGTGTGTAATTGATTGGCTATCTACACACGCATTAGTAAAAAACTGATCATTAAATATAAAAATTAAGTAGTCATCATATAAGGTAATCATTATGACAGCCGACACCGATAATACTGCCCAGTCGCAAGGGCTCTATGTCTGGCAAATGGACAATCTACTTGCAGCAAATGCGTCGCTCGATGGACGTTGGCAGCTACCACAAGGCAGTGCAGCAGAGCAGACTGCTTTAACCAGTAAGCGTATAGCCACTGATACCCGCACGATAAAGCCCGGTGATATATTTTTGGCGCTAAGCGGCGATAATTTCGATGGTCACGATTACATCGAGACAGCAATGTCGAAAGGAGCTATTGCCGCTGTTGTCTCACGTCCTATCTCGTTGTCCGGTTCAAATGCTATTCCGCAATTGGTGGTCAGTGATACCCGTTTGGCGCTAGGCCAGCTGGCAGCGTATCGTCGTCAGCAACATACAGATTTAACCGTGATTGCTATTACAGGCTCTAGTGGCAAGACTACTTGTAAAGAAATGCTAGGCAGTATTTTTGGTAGATTGGCACCGACATTGATCACTCGTGGCAACCTCAACAACGATTTGGGTGTACCAATGATGTTGCTTGAACTATCAGATCATCATCGCTATGCCATTCTGGAGTTAGGCGCAAACCATATTGGCGAGATTGCTTATACAACTGAAATTGTTCAGCCTGATGTAGCTTGTATCTTAAACATTGGAACGGCACATTTGGGTGAGTTTGGTAGCCGTGAAGGTATCTGCCAAACCAAGGCAGAGATTTATCATACGTTGACAGACGCACAGTTTGCGATTGTTCCTGATAGAGATGATTTTACCAACCAACTACGCCGTATCGCTGAAAAACACACGTCTCATGTGATTGGTTTCGGTAATACGGATGTGAGTTCAAGCCATTTAGACGTAGAGCCTGAACGCAGCGAATTTAAGCTACATATTGGCAACCAAATCCATGACATCAATTTACCATTGGCAGGTGAGCACAATGTCAATAATGCCTTGGCTGCTGCTGCCTGTGCGCATGCGCTAAACATTGAAGTGAGTGATATTGTTGTTGGGCTAGAAAACGCGCGTCCTGCTAAAGGTCGTTTAAATAGCCAGATACTTGGTATGCATCGTCTCATTGATGATACTTACAATGCCAATCCTCATTCGGTACGTGCTGCCGCCAAAGTATTGGCTGCGCAAACAGGCACGCAAGTCATGGTGCTGGGCGACATCGGTGAGTTAGGTGAGGCGGCTATTAGTGAGCATCAAAGCTTAGGCCGTACTATTGCGACCACGGGTATCAATGTGCTGCTTTGTGTTGGTGAGTTTGCACCTTATACCGTCGCGGGAGCGCAAGAGGTATCTGATATCAGTGCTCATGCTTTTGCCGATAAAGAAAGTTTATTACAGTATTTACAGCCGTATTTGCAAGCGCAACAAGCCAAGCCTTGTACTGTGTTGTTCAAAGGCTCTCGTTCCATGGGAATGGAAACTCTTATAAATGCGCTAGTCGAGGAGTAGGCGGTGTTAGTTTGGTTGTTCAACTGGCTTGGCCAGTATTATACGCCGTTTTCTGCGGTTTCTTCGTTGACGCTACGAGCATTGCTCGCTGTTGTTACCGCCCTTGTATTTAGTATGATGTTTGGTGGTCGTGTTATTAGGCACCTACGCTCGCTCAAATATGGTCAGGCCATTCGTAACGATGGGCCTCAATCGCATTTGGTCAAGACTGGTACGCCAACCATGGGCGGGGTGTTGATCCTAAGTGCGATTGGTATATCGACGCTACTGTGGGCAAGATTAAACAATCCTTATGTTTGGATTTTGCTCGTGGTTATGGTTATCTTCGGTGCCGTAGGTTGGGCTGATGATTGGCTAAAAATTAAGTACAAAGATCCAAAAGGCTTAATCGCTCGCAAAAAGTATTTTTGGCTGTCGATGGGCGCGTTATTTGTCGGTGTGTCGTTGTATTATATCGCCACGTTACAACCCGATATCAATACCACGCGTGAAATGCAGGATCTGCTATTGCCAGTATTCAAAGACTGGATGATTCCATTTTCAGCGGTGCCATTTGGTATTGGCTTTATCATTTTTACTTATTTTGTGATTAATGGCGCTTCTAACGCAGTCAATCTAACCGATGGTTTAGATGGTTTGGCGATTCTGCCAGTCGTTCTTGTTGCTGCAGGTTTGGGCGCGATGGCTTATGTATCAGGTGATGTACGCTTTGCTGATTACTTACATGTTCCTTATATTCCTTACAACTCCGAAGTCATCATCGTCTGTGGTTCAATGGTTGGCGCAGGTCTTGGTTTCTTATGGTTTAATGCGCATCCAGCACAAGTATTTATGGGTGATGTTGGTGCGCTAGCATTGGGCGCGATGTTAGGTACTATCGCCGTGATGACTCGCCAAGAGATTGCTTTTGCTATTATGGGTGGTTTATTCGTTGCTGAAGCGCTATCAGTTATGTTGCAAGTTGGCTCGTATAAGCTGCGTAAAAAACGCGTATTCCGTATGGCGCCACTGCATCATCACTTTGAGGAAATTGGTTGGAAAGAAACACAAGTGGTGGCGAGATTTTGGATTATTGCCATTATTCTTGTCATTCTTGGGTTAATGACGCTAAAACTGCGTTAAGCTATAACCGCCGAATATCTATATAGATATCAATTTGCGAGACTCTAAAAAGCCGTTTCAATCATTATTGAGGCGGCTTTTTGTCGCTCAAGACTCATGAATTTTGTTAAAATGCGAAATATATCAACATCACTTTGAGATGCCCGTGTCGTTATTTATTTGTCCGATTTGTCAGTCACCGCTACAGCCCGCCGCAGATACTTGGCGTTGTGATGGTAGTTTGCACTCTAAGCAAACTTCACACCCCTTTGATGTGGCGCGACAAGGCTATGTCAACTTATTGCCAGTGCAGCAAAAAAAATCCAAAGCACCTGGGGATAGCCAAGAGTCTATCGATGCGCGTAAGCGGTTTTTAAATCATGGGCACTATGCTCCGCTCCAAAAGCTAATTAGTCAAAAAATGGCAGAATTGCTGTCTAACGATGAGCTAATAAATGAGCAAGCTAGCGCGCCTGTCAGTTGGCTTGACATTGGTTGTGGAGAAGGCTACTACACGCAAGCAATGGCGCAAATGGGACCAGATGCTATAGACCTGCTGATAGCCGCTGATATTAGTAAGCCTGCAGTGGTTGAGTTGGCTAAGGTCAGCAAAGTAGCAGGTCATCTATGGTATCAGCTGCGTCAAGAAAATACTGCCAAGACGACAGCAGTCTATCCATTAGTGACTAGTGCTGCACATCTACCATTACGCCCGCACAGTATGACGGGTATTAGTAGTATCTTTAGTCCTATTTTGCCCGAGGCGTTTGATAATGTATTGATGGATACTGGCTATCTGATCATTGCCAAACCTGATGTCGGGCATTTGGCAACGATGCGTGATGCGTTATTTGATGATGTACGTGAGCACGATTCTGATAAGTTTTTGCAAGAATTGGCACCATACTTTACGTTGGTTGAGACCTACCGTGTCAGTACAGAGTTGACGTTATCCGCAGGTGATGTGGCTGATTTGATGACGATGACGCCTTATGCTTACCGTGCCCGCAGTGAAAAAAGGCAAGCATTATTGACCGCCGTAGAAACAGCAGCATTTAGCACAGAGGCGAAGTTTGTGGTTTATATTTTGCAGAAAACGTCTGTTTAGTACATTTAGAGCATAGCAGTATAGAGTATTGCTATGCTCGTGTTAAATATTAGCCAGCAACTTCTAGTGAGTTAGTTTTTTCGAACAGCAGAAATATTGATATTAGGAAATTTGGCTTAACCGTAACCATATTCTTCATTAAGTAGATAGTCATTCGCATTTTTATAAAAATCCTGTTTATGATGCTTACCGATGAATCGTAAATAGACTGTCATTTAACCAAACATTACGCCAATACCTAACATGTCCTTAATTGCGCATGGCCTCGTAACAATCGCAACCTTTCTTCAAGTTTTATAAAGCTACTTAATACTAGAATCATTTATCATTCTCTTTGTCGATAGAGTAAAGCTTTATCACGATAGTTTATTCAACACTAAGTGAACTATCTATAACTACTCTAAATATAAATTCAGAGGAATAAAATAATGAAAAAAATACTAGTTAGCTCAATTTTAGCCGCTACTGCTTGTTTGTCGATGGTGGGTCAAGCCAATGCTGCACCTAATTTTGATAAGCATCATTCAGCTCAAGTACAGCATCAAAAATACAGCAGCAATAAAGCGAGTAATAAATATAAGCAAGCCAAAATTAAGGCAGCGAAATCACATCACAAAGCACGGGTAGTAGTTGCTAAACACAAAGCAACAGCCAAAAATGTCCATGCTAAAAACAGCCACGACAAAAACAACCATGACCGTCGCTCGTAAAAACTCGATTTTACCATCTAAAAATAGCGCCTAATTAAGGCGCTATTTTTTTGTTCTTATATGACACTATTGGTTGTTCCTAATCGAGCAAAGGCTACTGACTATTAAACATTATTGGTTTGGACATACCACTTTCATTAGGCTGAGTGAGTATCACTTTACTACTCAAAATATCACCTTTGGGATTTATCTTATAGCATTCTGAAGAAGTGCCTGCTGGGTCAAAGCTTAGTAGTAAGTTGCTTGAGTTTTCTATACAGAGCCACGCCGTATCATTAGTGTTTCGGGTGAGGGACCATGCCTGATTATAAATAGCAGTTTTTTGGCGCATACTACTGTCAGCATATACGTTTTCAGTGATGAGTTGATTTGAGTCGCCTACAGTAGCTACCTTGGGGATACTCGTCGTTTGGTTAGCGACTGAATACTCCCCCGTACTATCCGTAAAACCATGGAATACCAATGGATCTAGCGTAAAATAATTGATAGCGACTGACTGATCTGTGATCTGCTGATTCACTGTGTTGATTGTCCTGACTTCTGCGCCTTGTACCATTTTATTATTAAAGCGTGAGTTACCTTTTGGAGTGGTTTTAATGTCGACAGCTACGCTATATCCATCGACAGTAGCGACCAATTTTTCACTACGTTGTTTGGTATAGATATTGAGTATGGCAGTCTCAACTGGGTATTGAGTGACCACTTTATCAGTGTTGTTATTTTGATTAGCCGTACCTGTTGTCACGCCACCCATACCAGTAGCACAAGCACTCAATCCGAGTCCTGCTACGATACACATTCCTAGTGTTTTCATCGTTATATCCTTTAGTTTATTTAAATAAAATACTATCGATATCTACTATAATCCAATTTTTGGACAATGGCATCTGCCGAGCACATAGACTCTGTTGTTATTCCATTCTTATGTTGAATAAGAATGAGGCCAAGTATAGATATAAAGATAAATTAAACGTTAAATAAAAACTAAAAGTATTACTGTATAAGGGTTATAAAGTAAAAGGAGCTATTAATAACATGAAAAGCAGTAGAGTATTTAGTTATCGAAAGGTAGTTTGATACTGCTAAGCCCGACTGAAAAAACATCTATAATGTGCACTACGATAAAAAAATTTATTCAAAAAAAGATGAAAGCAGCGCCTGATAATATGGCTTGGCTTTATTCGAATGTGTGAAAATAGGTTACAATAGTTGTTCAAGTAAATCTATCTCTAGTACGTCATAAATAAGCCACTTTAAGTGGCTTATTTATTTGGTAAAAATAAAAGAGTGCAAAAATATTAGATGATTTTCCGCTTTCCAAAGGTTGATAGCACGTATCAATGCCAATTACGGTATATCAATACATACTCTCAAAGGAAGAAATAAATGTCAGTTAATCAAGCATTATTAGATGAAGTCAAACAGTGGCGTAAACAAATTCACAGCCAGCCTGAGCTTGGATTCAAAGAATTTAAAACCTCTTTATTTATCGTAGATAAATTACAATCTTTTGGTATTGAAGTTCATCAGGGCTTGGGCGGCACTGGTGTGGTTGGCACTTTGAAGAACGGTGCAGGCCCTACTATTGGTATAAGAGCAGATATTGACGCATTGCCAATCACAGAACAAAACGACGTTGAGCATAAATCGACTCACGCAAACTGTATGCACGCCTGTGGTCACGATGGTCATACCTCTGTTCTGTTAGGAGCTGCAAAACACCTAAGTCAACATAAAGAGTTTAGCGGTACTATTCACTTTATTTTTCAACCTGCAGAAGAGGTATTGGGCGGTGCCAAAGCCATGATTGATGATGGTTTGTTTGATAAGTTTCCGATGGATGCTGTCTACGGTTTACACAACTGGCCTGGGCTGCCAGTAGGGGAAATCGCTGTAAACAATGGCCCTATGATGGCTTCTTTTGATACTTTTGAGATTACATTAACGGGCAAAGGCACGCATGCTGCTATGCCGCATTTGGGTGCCGATCCTATAGCTGCTGGTGCTGCGCTAATCACTAATATCCAATCTATTATCTCTCGACGCGTCTCGCCATTGCAGTCGGGCGTTATTAGCGTGACGCAAATGAACAGCGGCGACACTACCAACGTGATTCCAGATGTCGCCATATTAAAAGGTACGGTTCGTAGCTTTGATATGGATGTACGCCAATCGATGCAAGAAGTGCTCACAGAAATGGTTGCCACCTTGCCACCTTTATATGGTGTCAAAAGCGAGATGGATTACCATATCCGTTATCCAGTAACCACCAATGACAGTCAGGCTTACCTTGAGATTAAAGAAGCGGCTACTAAGGCGCTTGGCGCCGATAAAGTTAATACTGATGTAGAACCTTCGATGGCTTCTGAAGATTTCTCATTTATGAGTCAGGTAGTTAAAGGCGCCTATTTTTGGTTGGGCGTTGATGGCAGCACACCTTCTAAGCCGCTGCATAATGCCTCTTATGACTTCAATGATGATGCTATCGAGACAGGTATCAAAGTATGGGTTTCTTTGGTTAAGTCAGAGTTACCAAAGAACGCTGAATAAATAACATTTATTATCAGGAGATAAAGTTTAACAGACTAAGTTCAATCAATAGAGTCATTATCAAACTCAAAGGGAATTTATATGAACAACAATAGCGTGCTGTCACCTACCATGACGAAGCACCTGCTTGATTGGAAGCTGCATTTATTAGTGATCGCTGCGTCGTTATTAGCAGAATGGATAGGCATTATAAAAATTCCTATCGGCATCGGTATTTTAGTTTTACTACCATTACTTTATGCCTTTATCTTTGCGATTGTATTAAACCCCAATGTCGTGCCCTCGATGAAGGCTGTTATAACTAAAAAACGAGCCAAGTTTGCCAGTTATGCCATTCTATTAAGTATTATGCCTTTCATTGCCAAATTTGGTGTCGGTGTTGGTCCCAATATCGAAGAAATCATTGCCGCTGGTCCAGCACTACTATTGCAAGAGTTAGGTAATGTAGCGACCGTTCTGATTGCGCTACCCGTTGCAGTGCTCATTTTTGGTATGGGCCGAGAAGCCATCGGTGCCACGCACTCCGTTGCTCGTGAACCTAACGTCGCCTTGATTGCTGATAAATATGGGCTACAAAGTCCAGAAGGCATCGGTGTAATGGGCGTCTATGTCATGGGTACTTTATTTGGTGCGATTTACTTCTCATTAATGGCTGGTATCATCGCCTCAATGGATGTCATGGATGTACGCGCACTTGCTATGGCTTGCGGTATTGGTAGTGGTAGTATGATGGGTGCTTGTTCAGCAGCATTGGCAGAGACAGTGCCTGCTCAAGCAGAGACGATTACGGCATTTGCAGCGACTTCTAACCTGCTAACGTACGCCACTGGTTTATTTGTTAGTTTATTTGTGGCGCTGCCTTTTACAGAGTTTCTGTATAAAGTGGTTAGTAAGTTTAAGAAGAACCAACAGACTGTTGCTACGACAGAAACCAATCTTGATGCAGTCATGGAAGAGCCTGCCAGTCTGTCTATCATGCAGTCTTTTATTCTATTAGCTGTGATTTGTGTGGTCTTGCTACTGAGCAACTGGGTAGGGCAAGGTGTAAACCCATTATCAGCACTACCTGCCATGCTCATTTTATTTGCATGTTGTGTGATTGGTATGCTGTTAAAACGCTTTATTCCAGTCAATGTACCTGCGATTGCTTGGATATCTATTGTAGCCATTTTAATCTCTCTACCACAGTTTCCATTTAACGCTTATGTTTTAGAAGAAACTGCCAAACTGGGCGTATTGCAATTATTAACGCCAGTACTTGCTTACGCTGGTTTTGCTATTTCGCAAGTGGAAGTTGACCTGTTTAAGAAGTCTGGCTTTAAAATTGCTATTGTTGCGGTCTTGACCTTTACAGGTACGTTTATCGGATCAGCAATGATTGCGCAAGCTATGCTCTAAAACTCAGATTGGTATTTAAAGACAATAAAAAACCCTAGTTTATAAACTGGGGTTTTTTATTGTTTAATCCTACAGAAGAGCAGATAGTTATCTTGCGTTATAACCTTTGTATGAGTCACTCTCAGCTCATAGCACGAATCTTTTAGTTCGGTCAATTAATATGTTATTCGATTAGGAATTGAGGTTACACAGGAATATTTCAGGCAGCAGTAGAGAATGAGTCTAGACTTAAAGTCCTACTATTAAATAGTTCAGGGAAGTTTTAATAAGGGTAGTATAAGATAGGAGAACTAGGTTTTGCTTGAGCAGAATAAGATTGGCGGTGAAGGAGGAAGTCTAACTTTATATGTAAGTTCTTGATTTACTTATAATTAAAATAGTCTAAATACATATTAGACCATCAAATAGACCAACAGCGCCACAGTGTTGGAGGCAAGGCAGATAACGGGATTTTTCCCATAATTAATTGTATCAAAATGTTACTTAACATCCAGCCTTGCATAGCATCGTTATAAATTCAGCTGAGGTATATATTATCATCAAAAAACCTTTTTTTCATCTTTATGCCATTACTGGCTTGTCAAATCAGTAGCGTCAATCATTATACAACACCTATCTAGCCTACAATGAAGCATTGTGTTGTCATGTTAGTGTCCACGATTATTTGTTCATGGACACTATCTCGTATTTTTTAAGTGAGGGAAAGATGGGATGGTCGGATGCTTACGATTGTTTTTAGTACTGCCCTTTTGTTTCTTCTTAAAAATTGTCAAATAAATTATCTGTGAAAATTTCAAAGTGGGAGAATGACAATATTGTAATCTTAACGTCATCTGTTAGTCAGAAGGCTTCATGTATCATGCATGTATGATGATAGTGTCGTAATATCGGGTCAAACGCTTAACGTATTGCTCCAAATTTAAAAATGAAAGACAGCTCTTTTTGATTATAAATATCACATGCGACATTAAACAATAAATGACGAGAGGGTATGTATGAAACCTTATAACCATAACTTAACTTTTAAGCAGCATAAATTGTTTGGTGCGCTTATCCTACTGACAGTGACATCGTCGTTATTTGCTTGTAGCGAAACCAATACCACTGCTGCAACCACAGCGACTGTAGAGACGGCAACAGACAGCCAGAATTCAAAAGTCCAAACGCCTAAAACGGTGACTCCGAGCGCTAGCAGTAACAGTGATGCGCTGAGAAACGTCTCTGCGACGGTTTATAAAGATGCCAATTGTGGCTGCTGTAAAGAGTGGATTAGCCATGCCGAACATCACGGTATGACTGCGACGGGACAAGATGTCGCCGACTTAGCAGTTTTTAAAGAACGCTATGGTGTTCCGAGCAATATGCGCTCTTGTCACACGGCGGTCACGACCGATGGTTATGTATTCGAAGGTCATGTGCCTGCCAAATATATAGCCCAGTTTTTAGCCAATCCGCCAAGCGAAGCTATTGGCCTTGCCGTACCCGGTATGCCGATGGGTAGCCCCGGGATGGAGTACCAAAATAAATTTACACCCTATCAAGTGATGCAAATCAATAAAGACGGTAGCACAGCGGTATATGCTGAGATTGATAGTGCCAACGCCCAGCTATAGCTGAAAAGGTGACTTTTGTCCTGTATCGCTCTATGATGACTAATTATAAAGTAATGAAATAAGGAGAGCCTGTAATGATTCTCATAATGCACGCTATGGGCTAGGGCGGGTCTCTCGTTTATGGATTGTTTATGCTACTGATTTTTATAGTGCTGATACTGACGATTATGGGGCTGCTTAAGTACCTACGTAATAAGTAAAAGTTAGAAACATTGGTTAAAGGTTGATGATATAGCCAAGAGTTGATGATAAGTGAGCAGAAGCTTTGCTTGTCATCTGCGCTTAGCGTCTTCAAGGAAGGATTTTATGAAACATACGGTTGATAAAAAAACGATCAAAGGTGGCAAATACGACAAAGTGCCAGAAAATTATAACGGTACGGTCTATATTTGCCCGATGCATCCTGAAGTCAGAGATGTTGAAAAAAGTGATTGCCCGATATGCGGTATGTTTTTGCAGCCTGAAGACGAGATAGATGGCGCAAGCCACGTGGAGCATAACCACAGTGACAATTATCAAAGTCATCAAAATCATCACCATGAAAACAATCATAACCATGAACACAACCAGACGCATTGTCACGGGAGTAACGAAAGCAGCGTTGAAGTCAAGTCGGTCAAAGGCGGTAAATACGACAAAGTGCCCGAAGATTACGATGGCACAGTTTATACTTGTCCGATGCATCCTGAGGTCAGAGACGTTAGAAATAGTGGCTGTCCGATTTGCGGTATGGCACTCGAGCCAGAAACGGTCGCCATAGGTGAAGAAGATACCGAAGAGCTCGACGATATGACGCGGCGCTTTTGGATATGTACGCTGCTGACCTTACCGCTATTCATTTATGCCATGAGCGATATGGTTGGGATAAATCTCGATCAAATTGGCTCGTTTGATATCTCAGGGCAACTTGGTCAAATCATACAATTGGTACTGGCGACTCCCGTTGTCGTTTGGGGCGCAGCACCCTTTTTTGTACGTGGTTGGCAGTCTATTAAAAGCCGCAATCTAAATATGTTTACCTTGATTGCGCTTGGCGTCGGCGCAGCTTACGGTTTTAGTATTGTGGCAACTTTCTTTCCCAGTATATTCCCAGATAGCTTTAGAGATAGCGCTGGACAAGTCGGCGTTTATTACGAAGCAGCAGCGGTAATCACGACTTTAGTACTGCTTGGTCAAGTGCTTGAGCTCAAAGCCAGAAGTCAGACGTCAGGGGCCATTCGGGCGTTGCTTGAGCTCGCTCCGCCGACAGCAAGACGCGTCAATGAAAACGGCGAAGAGACAGAGGTTTCACTTGATGAAGTCGTCAGCGGCGATAAGTTGCGCGTCAGACCTGGCGAGAAATTACCCGTAGACGGCACGGTAATCGATGGCAGTAGTAGCGTCGATGAATCCATGGTAACGGGTGAGCCGATGCCAGTATCTAAAGAGCAGGGCGATACTGTGACTGGCGGCACGGTAAATGGTACAGGGACGTTATTGGTTGAAGCGGTCAATGTTGGCGCAGATTCGGTATTGTCCAAAATCGTACAAATGGTTGCCGATGCCCAGCGTAGCCGCGCGCCCATACAGCGTTTGGTTGACCAAGTGGCAGGCTGGTTTGTGCCTATTGTCATTATCGCCTCTATCATCACCTTTATAGTCTGGGCGTTATTTGGCCCTGAACCAGCAATGGCTTATGCCATGGTTAATGCGATTGCGGTACTTATCATCGCCTGTCCCTGTGCGCTTGGGCTGGCGACGCCCATGTCAATCATGGTCGGTACGGGCATGGGCGCGCAAAACGGCGTGCTTATCAAAAACGCTGAAGCCTTAGAGACGATGGAAAAAGTCGATACCATCGTTGTCGATAAAACAGGCACGCTAACCGCTGGTAAACCTGCACTTACCGCAATTGATGCGCTGGCAGGTCAAAATGAAGACGAGTTTTTGGCATTGGTTGCTGCGGTAGAAAGCGCAAGCGAGCATCCTTTAGCAGAGGCTATCGTGAGAGCTGCTCAGGATAAATCGCTGACCATTGCTAAAGCCCATGACTTTAATTCAACCACGGGCGAGGGTGTACAAGCGGTAGTAAACGGCAAACAAGTTGCCATCGGTAACTCAAAGCTGATGGAGCGCTTAAACAGTTTTGATCAGGAGCTATCCGCTAAAGCTGACGTCCGTAGAAAAGACGGCGAAACGGTAATGTTTGTCGCTATAGATGGTAAAGCAGCTGGTTTGGTTTCGGTCGCTGATCCGATTAAGCCGAGTACTGCTGATGCCATAGAACTGCTACACAAGGCAGGGCTAAAAGTCGTCATGCTAACAGGCGATAACGAAAAAACTGCGCAGGCCGTCGCGAGTAAATTGGGCATTGATGAAGTGCATGCCGATGTGTCACCAGAGGACAAAAACCGTATTGTCAAAGAGATGCAAGACCACGGTAAATTGGTAGCGATGGCAGGTGATGGCATCAACGACGCGCCAGCACTGGCGCAGGCGAATGTCGGTATTGCTATGGGTACAGGTACGGACGTGGCCATGGAGAGCGCAGGGGTGACGTTATTAAAAGGCGACTTAATGGGTATTGCCAAAGCCCATAAGCTCAGCCACGCGACCATGCGCAATATCAGACAAAACTTATTTTTCGCTTTTGTCTATAACGCGATTGGCGTACCGATTGCCGCAGGCGTGCTATACCCAGCGTTTGGATTATTGCTTAGCCCGATGATAGCGGCGGCAGCGATGAGTTTATCGTCAGTATCGGTCATTGGTAACGCGCTAAGATTGCGCCGATTAGATTTATGATAAAGACGTTTTATTTAGCCATTTTATTGTCAAGAGAGAACTTCAATTTCAATCCTTTTAATAAGGACAAAGTTATCTAACCCCAGTTCGGGATAAGCGCTCAAAAAAAGATAAAAAAAGGGTGGTGTATCAAAAAGTATGCTGGAGTAATAAAAGAAGGGTGACAGCCGAAGCAAGATGATATATTTGAGGTTATGAAGACACAAATACAGATCAATTGCCCCGACTGTCACAGTCCCAGTTTTTCGATACACGGCAAAAAAAGCTATGGCAAGCAGAACTATCAATGTAAGGACTGCAAACGCCAGTTTCTTGGCGATCATGCCCTAACTTATAACGGCTGTCACTCTAGAATAGAAGATAAAATACAGCTAATGACAGTGAGAGGCTGTGGCGTCAGAGACATTGCTATTATAGCCTCAGTTAGCATTGGTAAAGTGCTTAGCACCATAGGCTCATCTGTTTATAAGATTGCGCCTAAGAAGCGCTATTATGAACGCTTAGAGGTTGATGAGTTTTGGACTTACGTGTATCGCAAGAAGCGTAAAGTTTGGCTTATTTATGCTTATGACCGCGCTACCAATGAGATTGTCGCTTATGTCTGGGGCAAACGTGACCTGAAAACAGCTAAGAAGCTAAGAGCCCGTCTTAAACAACTGAAAGTCAGCTATGGCTCTATTAGCATGGATAACTGGGATAGCTTTATAACCGCATTCAAGCCTGACAAGAAACAAATCGGCAAGCAGCATACGGTAGGCATAGAAGGTAATAACTGTCGCCTTAGGCACCGATTGCGACGAGCCGTTCGAAAGACCTGCTGCTTCTCAAAGAAGTTTGATAACCACTTTAAGGTGTTTGATTTGGTATTCTTCTATGTCAATTATGGCTATGTCTGATGCCAGAATACTTTTTAGAACACCACCGATTTTTCTGGTAGCAGACACTAAGGAGCATTATGTCAATTAAAGTATTCGACACCATCATTATCGGCGGTGGTCAAGCCGGTTTAGCCGTTGGCTACTATCTGAGACGTGCGAAACTTGACTTCATCATTCTTGACAATCAAGACCAAAGTGGCGGCGCGTGGCAGCATACTTGGCCATCGTTACGCCTATTTTCTCCTGCTCTTATGAGCTCCTTGCCAGGTCGCTTGATGCCAAAAGCAAAAGATGGAGAGTATCCCCATAGAGACGAGGTCATCCATTACCTTGCTGACTACGAAGAACATTATAAGTTACCAATCTACCGACCTTATCAAGTCCAAAGCGTACAGCGTGATGATGAAAACAATTGCTTACGGGTGACTGATGGAAGTTTTACATGGTTGGCAAAAACCGTCGTGAGCGCAACGGGAACCTGGAGCAATCCTATAATTCCTTCTATCAAAGGTCAGCAAGCGTATCTTGGGGAGCAATGCCACTCCGCGCATTATGAAGGCCCAGACGCCTACAGAAATAAGCGCGTATTGGTAGTAGGTGGTGGTAATTCAGGTGCACAAATCTATGCGGAGCTGGCTGAAGTGGCTAACGCCAGCTGGGTAACACGTGAGCCCCCATTGTTTTTAGACGATGATGTCGATGGACGTGTCCTGTTTGAAAGAGCAACAGCACGTATTACTGGCAGCAATAATGGTGATCCTGAGGGCGGTATCGGTGATATCGTCATGGTGCCTCCCGTCAAGGCGGCACGTGACAAAGGTATCTTACATTCAGTACCTATGTTCAGCCAATTTACTCAACAAGGCGTCATTTGGGCTGATGGTAGTGAAGAAACGATAGATGCCGTTATTTGGTGTACTGGGTTTGAACCAAATCTTGACCATCTAGCACCTTTAAATGTCTTAGAAGCTGATGGAAAAGTGCAAGTTAAAGATGGGCAAGCGGTCAAGGAGCCTCGGTTATGGTTATTTGGTTATGGTGACTGGGCAAGCCCAGGTTCTGCCACTCTGATTGGTGCTGGACGCAGTGCTAGAGAGAATGTTCCCACTCTATTGGAGTTTTTAGCACGTGATGGTTAAAACAACCGTATCCTATGTATTGCGCGGTGCAAACATAATAATAGCCATACCTAGAAGTGCCACTGCTGTACCTAATATGTCCCATGTCGTTGGTCGAATACCATCAACAGCCCATAACCATAGAATTGCCATTGTTACATACACTCCACCAACTCGTCACCTACTAACAGATCTTGGCGGTCATAAAAGTTGCCCCAACGCTTATAATTATTATCCGTTCTCGACTCAGGGTTATAAGTAATGGCGATGTAGGTTTGAATTTTATTAGTGTCCTAAATTAGTTGACCACCACCAGATTCTTATCAAAGACTTCATCATCTATTATTCGCCAAACGGCAACTTGCTGATGGTCTTTGGTGGTGACTAGATTTAAAGTTTGTTCAATCATTGCTTGAGGTCTCATATCCTTATGATGTTTATTTGCTTCAAACCCAGTTACTTTACACTTAGCGGTTTAATTAAGCTACTTACTTGAGCTATTTGCTTCAGTTATTAGGCTTGGCTACTTACTCAACTTCAATATTCTAAAGGCGCCCTGAATAACTAAAGCAAATACGATGCTACCAATAATCAAATCAGGCGTACTAGAGTGTAACCAATTAACCAAAATCCCTGCAACAATTACCCCTAAATTGATAATCACATCGTTTGAAGTGAAAATCATACTGGCTTGCATATGGGCTTCTTCTTTGCTTTTCGATTTTTGTAGTAAATAGAGGCAAATCGAGTTTGCAATTAGCGCAAGAATCGATATGACTATCATGGTAGAAAAGTCAGGTAACTGCTCATTGCCAAAGAAACGTCTTAGTACTTCTAAAAAACCAAGAATCGCTAGCGTAATTTGAAAATATCCGGCAATTCTGGCAATTCGTTTTTTCTTAATGACCGTTCCACCGACCGCAAATAAGCTAATTCCGTACACGAAGCTATCTGCTAACATATCTAAGCTGTCGGCGACCAACCCCATTGAACGAGAAATCAGTCCCGTGCTCATTTCAATAATAAAGAAAGCAAAGTTAATGACCAGCACTATCCATAGTAGCTTTCTTTGCTCAGCATCTTTTTTGTGACTAGAGTCAGCATCAATTTTAAAATTATTGTTGGGATCAGAGGGGTCAATGGTTTCGGTCGAGAGTAGGGTGTCTCCTAATTTTAGGTCATGAATAGCAGTCTCTATCCCTTCTATATTGTCATTATGAAACACAGTTAATTGACGGTTAGGAATGTCGAACTCAAGATGTTCAATATTCGAGTGGCCCTCTAATTTCATTCGGATTAGGTTTTCCTCCGAAGGGCAGTCCATCTTCGATATTTTAAAAGTTGTTTTATTCATAGCTACATTTATATCCGGGTGGCGGTTCAAAAAGTAGGCTGGAAAAAAACAGGCTGAGAAATTGATAAATAGTGAAATGCAAATGACACTATACATCAAATGCCCAGCCTGTCTAAGTGACAATATAAAGAAAAATGGTTTCAAAAGCTATGCCTCTGCCTTACTAATAACAACCTAAGATCGAGGATTTACAGTTGGAGCCTACAGGCGTAAAAAGTTAAAAATACTAAATGACGCAGGAACGCATGCTGTTCTTAAAGTGTCTATTGCTCCTCTGAATTTTATTGAGTATACGTAGATGCATGTTTTGCTAATTTACATAATGTACAAGCATTGCGAGCACTACATTTTAATTTGATAAAGTCGCTTTTTTCTACAGCATAAGAATAATATTTACAATTGAAACAGAGACTTGCGGGGATAATTCTAGTTGTACAGAGTTTGGAAAAGTCCTCAGTCGGTAGGAATATGATCACAGCTTGGTAGGAATATGATCACGGATAACTTCCCTTATCAATAGGCTTATCCACAGCCAAATACCCACAAAAAAAGCCGCTAAAATTAGCGGCTTTTTTACATAGTTTAGGGGAATGACACAGAATTTTGAACACTACCTCGTAAACATGCTTTATGCTTTTTGAGGACTCCTAGTAAGCTTTGAAAGAGTAAAAAGTCACATTATCTACAAGCTTGATTGGCAGAAAACTTAGCTGAGTTACCAAAAGAGTCATAAACATCTGTAATCTTACATATTGCATTCTGGCAAGTTAACTCAAAATCTTTATAATCCACGAAATCAGCTGAATTAATATTTTCGTTTCCTTGAACCATAAGACTTGCTCTTACTTTACCATTATTAAGAAGTTGATAGCTTACTTCTGATACATCTTCGATAGAGTAAGCATTACCTACAGTTAGTTTAGGTATGTAACGCATATCACTACAGTTTGAAATTTCGTATTCATATCCTTCATATCTACTGAGTGCATCAGATTGGATCAATGCAATCGCGTTTTGTAGCTCTCTGTCTGAATATGCGAATACGGTATCTAGATCATCAGCTCTAGAATCTTTATAAAGTGCTGCTCTGATAGCATCGTCATACATCGTCTTAACTGTTGCTATTTTAAAACTTTCGTTATTAGAATTTGCATGTGTTGAGATGCTAATCATTACTAGTAAGGGTAGAACAAGTGTAAGTTTTTTCATAGTATCCATCTAATATTTATTACGCTCAAAAAATATGTACCTACGTTATATTACATACCCACACTTAGAGTTGAACAAGACCTTTAATTAGGACTAAGAGTCGGTATAGCTTATATGAAGCTTTAACGATAGCTCAGGTTTTTAATAGATACCAAATCCATTTCGCTATTTTCTTTGTAGTTAAATATTGTGCTCATAGATATGCTCCAATTAGTATTAGCATATGTTTACTGGATTCAGCCAAACCTTTATATATACTTAGAATATCATTCGAGTTTTGAAAGGATACAAAATCGTGAAAGGTAATAATCAATACGTTTATGAAAAGTCTACAAGTAAGCTCATTATGGGTATGTTTGCTTTGGGCAGCTTAATCGCCATGAGCGGTTGCAATAGCAGTCTTGTTGATAAGCAACCGACGCAAGTGGTGGATAATAAACCTATAGCAAGCAAGACTGAGAACGCTTCGCCGCCAAAGACTGAAAACAAATATATCGCCGCTGACGACTCTGCTTCGACAGCAGATGGTATCTCTCAAGTGGTTAGTGCCAACAACCAGTTTGCCATTGAGCTATATCAGCAAATAAATAAGCAGCCAAATCAGTTGAATAAAAACGTCTTTTTCTCACCCTATAGCTTGTCTACTGCAATGGCAATGCTCTATACCGCAGCAGAAGGGGAAACGAAGCAACAAATTCAAAAGACCTTTCATTATCCGACATCAGCTATCCTTAACCCCAATAGCGCAGCGCTATACAATCAATTTAATAAACCCAATCCAAATCATGAGTTAAGCACGGTTAATGACTTGTGGATGCGTCAAGGCTTGAGTCCCAATCAAACTTATTTGGATACCGTAAAACGTTATTATGGCGGTCAAGTCACCAATCTTGATTTCAAGAACAGTCCCGAGCCATCACGTCAGACTATCAATAAGACTATTGCCAAACATACCAAGCAGATGATTCTTGAGCTGCTACCAAGTGGTAGTATTGATCCTAGCACTGCTACGGTATTGACCAATGCGGTCTATTTTAAAGGTGATTGGAAAAAGCCGCTTTCAGTCAGAAATTGGGTTCAACCTTTTTATAATCTTGATGGCACAACGACTGATATCAATATGATGTATGAGACAGATACTTTCGGTTATGTAGAAGATGAGCAAGTACAAGTCCTGCAATTACCCTACAAGGGCGATGAGTTATCGATGCTAGTAGTCTTACCAAAATCAAAAGATGCTGTTGCTATGCAAAATCTAGTTAAGAATTTAAATACTACTCAAGTTAGCCGATGGACTGAAACGTTAGAGAAAAAAGAAATTTCCTTATATTTACCGAAATTTAAATTAGAAGAAAATTATCAGATGGAGTCGCTACTGACCAAGATGGGTATGCCGATAGCATTTGACAGCCATGCTGATTTCAGCTTATTCAATGAAAGATTGCCGTTAGTAGTGGACTCTGTTATTCATAAAGCGGTGGTTGAGGTTGATGAGAAAGGTACGGTAGCGGCTGCGGCTACAGCCATTGTTATAGATGTGACGTCTGCTTCATACAACGCTGAGTTTGAGGCTAATCATCCGTTTATATTTATGATTAAAGACAATAAAACCGATGCTATATTGTTCTTAGGGCAGGTAAATAAGCTTTAGTAGGAACTATCTCAATGAGGGTATACCTATTGTGAACCAATCAGGCTCATTCACTGGTTCGGTTCCCTAGTGAGGACTTGAGGTCAGCACGTATGTTATTGATTAAGAAATTAATATTGATTGATGGTCTTTCTCGGTGTACTTTTGAGTGTACTGAACAAGATTTTATCTCTTTTCAATTTAGCAAAAAAGGTTGAGCATGACACTCAACCTTTTGATTAACTTAACGAGCTGATTGACAGCCTGGTCTATTCTTTAACTCAACAAAGCATACTGTCGGATGGTCATTATTAATGCCTCTAGGATAGAATTTAAAACCTTTATCTAACTGGCACTGTTCCTGTAAAACAATAGATTGTATTGATTTATCATGGTTTTTACGATGGAATGAGTGGCGGCAACATGGTTAAAGTTTCTGGGGAAAAGCGGCGGAAAATACTGAACGCATTGGGCATAACGAAATGAAAAATATCGTTTCTATTATAAGGACTGTCTTTATTACAATAGTGATATCATTTTTTTTACTAATCTGGTGGACTTTTTATACAGAAGGTGATTTAGGATTTGGCGGTACAATACCAACAAGAGAAGACAGACCGTCAATGGAGGAAGTCACGTTATTATTAGATGACGTAACTAAAGGACTTCCTCCTGCAGAACGTAACGATGAAACATCAAAATTAGTGGTGCGATCTGCTATAAAGGAATATCGCGATCCAACACAGAAAACACTTGACCAATTAATGCAAAATGTTTCTGATCAAGATATCTGGACTAAAAATAATTTGAAAGAGTATGGTGAGTATGATTATTGCTATGGTAAATATCGACTTGTTATTAATCATGAAATTAACGATTACACGACAATAGGTAAAGGTAGAAGCAACTTATTGACCGTGCAGGTCTCTTGGACAGCTTCTAGTCCTTGCCGTAAATCCTATCTTGAGCGTTTAAATCCTAAAGTTTCTTAAATGAATTTTAGCTGTAATTTAGATATATCCCAGCGGAACTATCTAAAAAGGCTCATTAATCAATTAATAGACTACTCATAGTAGACTGCTGTAGTGGAACCACTTAATGAGTACTGAGCATTTTTGGTCTTTCCTTAGCTACATCAGCGATTAGATGCCGTGAGCACTTGGTCATTTTTTGAATATCAGAATAGCTATGACCTGATTTGAGCAGACTGGCAATAATCTTACGCTTCTCCATATCTTTCCTGCGTCCTGAATACTTACCTTCTGCCTTAGCACGAGCAATCCCTTGCATCTGACGGTTACGGCGATCCTCATAATCTTTTCGAGCAATGGCTGCGAGCATATCCAGCATCATCGAGTTAATGGCCTGCAATACACTGCTCATAAATTCAGTGCTGCTTTCAGATTGAAGCGCCATATATGAGGTCGGCAGCTCTTTTGATACGATAGAGAGCTTTTTTTCTGACAGCATTCTTTTAAGCGTATCCCAGTCAGCTTGATTCAAACGTGCCAAGCGATCAATTTGCTCAACTAAGATCACATCGCCCTTATGAGCATCTTCAATCAGCTGCATAAGTTTTGGTCGCGCCAAGATAGCTCCTGATTCATTTTCGACATAGAAGGCAGCAATTTTGTGGCCATGATCGTTGGCAAATGCTATGAGTTCGCTTTTGGCACGTTTAGCGTCTTGTTCTTTGGTTGACGCTCGTAGATACGCTCTGATAAACATAAACACCTAAAATAGTCTGTTATAAGTGGTTCCATTATATCAGTCTGTTTTAAGTGGTCTGTTAATAGGTTTGAAGGGTGAAATAGCTGGTTCCGCTAGGGTATACTTTATTTGTTTTTAATCGAAAAAAGTACCTATCTTTGCAATAGATGGCGTTAAGCATTTTTTATCACCTTGTTTTTCATATTCTGCACCCCCCACTGTGTTGGGGGCATAGCGTTTGTATGAACCATTTGTGCTTATATAGTCCCCCATGTTAAAAATACGACCATTAAGATTTAGTGTTTTGGTGGCTTCATCCCAAGTAACGATGCCTTTTGGAAACTCAGGGAATGCTGCGGTATAAAATTTACGATCACTGCCAATTAAATAAAGACAGTGGTCTCTCCAGACGAAATTACCTCTTACTATTGAGGCAGCTTGAGATTGATGAATGGGGTCAACATAATAAGTAAAAATGCTGGTTTTTGGCTCAGGCTCTACGACTTCTTGAACAGGCTTTATCACTACCACTGATTCAACTGAAGTAGCTACAGGAGCTGTCGTACAACCTACTAAAAACAGGCTTGCTAACGCTAATAAGCTCTTTTGCATTTTTTATTCTCCATAACATAATGGCTCAGTACTAAGTTATTTATTCCCCAAACTCATAGTCCCCACTTTTACCTGAGTGGGTGCTAAACATTTTGTGTTGCCTTGCTTCTCATATTCTGCATCACCAACTGAGTTAGGGACATAATCCTGATATCCACCGTTGGTATAGATAGGATCCCCCATGTTAAAAATATGTCCATCAAGATTTATTATTTTAGTAGATTCATCCCACTTTACTAAGCCTTTTGGATATTTAGGAAATAAGGGTGTCATATACTCTCCATTATTATCTACTAAATAAAGACAACCATCCTTCCACTCAAACTTACCACTTACTACTGCCGCTGGTTGAGCAGGACGGTTTTGATCAACATCATAATAATAAATATTAGTTTTTTGCTCAGGCTCTATGATCTCTTGAACAGGTTTTATCACTGTCAATGGTTCAGGTGGGTTTGCTACAGGGGTTGTTGTACAACCTACTACTACAAGGCTTGCTAAAATAAAAAATATTTCTCTCATCTTTATCCTCCAATTTCTTGGGGCACACTCGATATTTGATATTTAAAAGTACACTGCCATGTACACTGAGTTCATATAAATGGATTAGAGTACTGATACCAATGGCTCACAGTCTAAAATTCAAGTCCTCACTAGGGAACCGAACCAGTGAAAGCACTTGACTGGTTCGCTAGGGTATACCCTAAAAAACTTCCGCCAGTTGTCTGATTAAAATCTCCCAAGTTTAAGTGTACGGGATTGACAGCAGGGATCAGTGTGTCTAAGGCTTCCTAGGTAGATTTGGGCAACTTGAGGTTTGGTAAATTCTAACGTACGGATTAAAACCACCTAGCTAGCCGGATATCCCTTGCCTTACTATTTACAGGTTCGGGTTCACAATAATTTTCACTGCTGATTCATTGTTGTGAATTAAAGTCTCAAAGCCTTTAGCAATCAAGTCATCCAATTTGATACGTTGAGTAATAAAGGGCTCAAGGTTCACTAAGCCATCTTCGACCAATTTGATGGTTTCTTGATGATTGTTTACATAACCAATAGTCCCACGTACATCGAGCTCCTTCATGACTACGCTATGTACATTTACGGAAGCTGGGTGGCTCCAGATAGAGACAATCACAACCACACCAGTAGGTTTAGTAAGTTCAACCAGCGAGTCCAATACCTTATTGACGCTGGTGCATTCAAAAGCCACGTCCACACCGCGGTTATCCGTAAGCATCATGACTTCTTCAGTCAAATCTACTTCAGTCGGATCTAAAATGTAATCGGCAATCCCACTTTCTTTAGCCTTCTCTTTGCGCTTGGTACTCAATTCAGTGAGAATGACGGTAATGCCTTTGGCTTTTAAAACTGCCGCCAATAACAATCCAATCGGACCACCGCCACCGACCAAAGCAACATCACCTGCTTTGGCGCCACTGCGCACAAAAGCATGATAGCCAACGGCTAACGGTTCAATCAAGGCTGCTTGATCTAATGGTATTTTATTAGAGATAGGATGTACCCAGCGGCGCTTGACCGCAATTTTTTCAGACAAACCACCACCGCGACCACCAAGACCAATGAAGTTCATATCTTTTGATAAGTGATAATTCTCACCAGGCGCGGTAGAAACATCATCAGCGATAATATATGGTTCAACCACGACATGCTGACCGATCTCAATATCATCAACACCCTCACCAATAGCATAAACGACGCCTGAGAATTCATGACCCATAGTGATTGGGGCAGACTCTCCTGAGATTGGGTGAGGATGACCGCAAGGGGGAATAAAAATAGGACCTTCCATAAACTCATGCAAGTCGGTACCACAGATGCCACACCAAGCGACATCGATTCCAACGGTACCCGACTCTACAGTAGGCTCTGGAATATCTTCAATACGAATATCGCCTTTGTCATAAAAACGTGCCGCTTTCATATAAATCTCCTTTGATTGTCATTAAAAAAATATTGGATGGTGCATCAAAAATTATGCTGGCATCAAACGTAGCCATAATGGATGATTGTAAATATTTGGCTGAGCAGATAAAAAATAGGCATAGATGCCCTAACCTCAAAATCATTATCCACTGCCAAAGCAAGATTGCAACCGTGAGCTACACACATATAAGCCTAAGAGAACGATATCAGATTTATGGCATTAAAAGGGCATAACATGGCAGTCAATTTGTAGTAGAAGCTGTCAAAAAGATAACAGACAACAATCGTAACTTGAGTGCAACTGTTCAGCAGCTCGAAATAGAGATGCAAACGCTCTCAAATTGGCATAACAAAGCCAATCAAGGCAAGCTTGTAGGAACAAAGCAGTATGACCCTGAACTTATGAGTGCGCTTGAAGAGGTAAAACGCCTAAAGCGACAGCTTAAAGTTGCCGAAGAGGAGCGCGAGATCTTAAAAAAGGCGACGGCGTACTTCGCGAAAAACAGTTAGTAAAGTACGCCTTTATCAAAGACAACCAGCAAATCTTTAGCATCAGTAGGATGTGCCGCGTACTTAGCGTTAAACCATCGAGCTACTACGACTGGCTGAGTCGTGATATCAGCTGTCAGCAGGTACACCGTAATCAGTGCGAGCTACTAGTTAAAGCCGCTCATAGTGAGACTCATGAGCGCTATGGTGTTGAGCGTCTGCATGCAACGCTCACCGAGCAAGGGTATGATATTAGTCTATACATGGTCAGAAGCATCAAAGAGGAACACGGCATCAAATGCCGTCGTCATAAGCGCTTTAAAGTCACCACTGACTCTAATCATCACAAACTGGTCTATCCAAACGTGCTCGATCAGAAGTTTGACACCAGTCGCCCTAACCAAGCATGGGTAAGCGATATTACTTATATCTGGACACATGAGGGCTGGTTGTATTTAGCGGGAGTCAAAGACTTATATACCAAAGAGCTGGTCGGCTATGCGATCAACAAACGCATGACCGCAGATTTGGTCTGTCGCGCATTGAACATGGCCATCAGGAATAAACGTCCAAACAAAGGGCTAATCGTTCACTCTGACAGAGGCAGCCAGTATTGCAGCCATGCCTACCACAAGATCGTTAAGCAGCATCAGTTTACAGGTTCAATGAGCGCTAAAGGTAATTGCTTCGACAATGCTCCAATAGAAAGCTTCTGGGGCATATTGAAGAATGAGTTGGTATATCATAAGGATTATAAAACTAGATTTGCCGCCATTACCGATATCATTAGATACATCGAGCTATATTACAACCAGACTAGGATTCAAAAGGGCTTGAGCTATAAATCGCCAAGACAGATGTGGTTTGATTATTATCGTCAAGCTGCGTAACTAAAATCTCCCAAGTTTATGTATACGGATTTGACGGCAGGGGTCACCACCCTATTTTGTAATATCATTCTATATCTAAATAGATATTGATGATAAATTCATCTATGCGCATCTCATGACTCCGTTGTATTCTTGGTCGAAAACACTAGATTAGTGCTCTGCTCTTCTTTTTTCAATCACTTTCAAAGTTGAAAGTGGGGTATAGATCGATAGATTATTAAAAGTATTTATTCAACATTGGGATTTATATATTCTATTTACGAATTAGGTCTTTCGCTGATAAAAACCTACAATAATATTCATGAATTTAAAACTGCCTAAAAAAGGAAAAGTCAATGGCGCGTCTAACTGTAAACACTATTGAAACTGCTCCAGAAAAAGCCAAAGAGCGTATTGCTGCGGTCGAAAAAGCAAACGGCTTTATCCCTAACTTAATTGGCGTATTATCAAATTCACCCCAAGCGTTAGAGATGTACCAAGAAGTCGGGAAGATGAATAGTCGTAATAGCTTAACTTCTGAAGAAATTGAGGTTGTACAGATTACCGCTGCAGCTCACAATGGTTGCGACTTCTGTATAGCAGGTCATACTAAGGTGGCTACGAAACTAAAAATGCCAGAAAATGTAGTAAACGCCTTACGTGAACGTACCAATATCGAAGATAATACTAAATACCAAGCGATTGCTCAATTTGTTATGCAATTAATTGACAAACGTGGTCAAGTCTCAGATAGCGAATTACAAGCCATTAAAGATGCAGGTTATAACGACACCAATATTCTTGATATCGTGATGGGCATTGCCTTAGCAACTCTTTGTAACTATGCGAATAATGTAGCTAAAAATGATATTAACCCAGAATTACAACCTTTCGCTCCAAAAAAATAAAGCTAACGTAATAAGCAAGTCGTTGAGATTTTGCATATTTGATTGCATAAAACCGTTCATCTCAACCAAGTGATGAGCGGTTTTTGCATTTTTAGTTATTCCTCCATCAATATTTAGGTTGTTTCATCTCATGAGCCATCAAATCTCAACCAATTTTGCCACCTTTTACGATAAACCTCTTATGTCAAATACTTCATTGCCATTGATAGCACAGTGGAAAGATAGGCCGCGGTTGCTGCAAAACATTGGTGATGCAGCAAAGCTAATCCTTGACCCCATTGCCATTGACAAAGGTTATTATCCTATTAAAGAAATGGGAGAGTTGGCTAAACTTGGAGCGTTTGCATCGCATTTGAGCAGTCAAAACAATGGCTTTATGACAGCTATTGAGAGCACAGCGCAGATTTCTAAAGTTTGTGGTACAACGGGCTTTTTATCGTGGTGTCATCAGGTTATGGGTTTTTATCTTGACCAATCTGAGAATACATCTCTCAAAAACCGTATATTACCAAATCACACATTGGGCAATACATTCGGCGGTACAGCATTATCCAATCCAATGAAAACTTGGGCAAATATTGAACCTATGATTTTACGTGCCAAGAAAGTAGAAGGCGGTTATCGTGTGTCTGGCACCTTGCCTTGGATTAGCCATATTGCACCGCATCAGTATTGTGGTGCGGTAGCAACGGTAGAATCTATTAGTAACATCAGCAATGACTTGCCATTCGATATTTTCTTTTTGCTAGCGTTTGATGATGAGAGAAAAAGGGAGTGGAGGTTAAGCCAATGTCCCACATTTAGTGGAATGGAAGGTTCTAGCACTTGGAAAATTGAGCTAAATGATTATTTTGTACCGACCGACGATATTATCGCCGACCCTGCGAAACCTTTTATCGAGCGTATTCGAGGCGCGTTTGTACTCATGCAGTTGGGTATAGGTATTGGCATTATCCAAGGGGCAATTGATGATATTCGTGCGGTTGAAGGGCAACTCGGTCATGTCAATCAGTTTTTGGAAGACCAAGCAAGCGGCTTGCAATTGGCATTAGACAATACTGTGGATCACACTCGAGAGCTTGCCAAAACACCATTTAACCCTAGCAAAGACTATCTGCTAGATGTTCTAGATTTACGTATCCAAAGTGCCAAATTATCGCTAGATGCTACGCAAGCAAGTCTTTTACATCAAGGTGCAAGAGGTTACTTGATGACGTCTAATCCGCAACGGCGTATCCGTGAAGCTCATTTTGTGGCGATTGTGACCCCTGCGATTAAGCATTTACGCTTTTTGTCCCATCAACTAATGACTGAGATTACGCCTAATTGATTTTATCTTTTTTTAATTAAAAAATGAGTGGTGGCGTTTTGAATATGCTCAAAACTTAATAACAGAGAAAGATATGAACATAGATAAAGATAACAATCCAACTGACGGACGTGGTGAGTGGAAGCAGTTCTTATGCCGTGCCTGTGGTTGGATTTATGATGAAAAGCTGGGTGACCCAGATGGCGGTCTTCCCGCAGGCACTCGCTATGAAGATATTCCGGAAGATTGGCAATGTCCATTGTGTGGTGTAACCAAACGAGATTTTGAATTATTTATCCCGCGCTCCATTAACATCGTCAAGCCCCAAATTAATCCTATCAGTAACACAGGGGGATTGGTGGTAATAGGTGCAGGTCTAGCAGGTTGGGCTGTGATTGAATCAGTGCGTGTTTTGGACGCAGACTACCCCATTACCTTAATTACCGCAGACAGTGGTAATAGATACCATAAACCGCAATTATCAATTGCTATTAGCCAAAGTAAAAATGCTGAGAATCTGATTACTCAACTTGCGACTGCCGAAAGTGAGCGTTTAAATATTGGTTTGGTCGCCAATACGTTTGTCATGCACATTGACACCCTTAACAAGCAAGTGCGTACCACTAGGGGTGATTTTAATTATGACTCACTGGTATTTGCGATAGGGGCAAAACCTGTTTTACCGAAAAGCTTACTACCAAAATTTGTTTGGCGAATTAACCATGTCGATATGTTTGCTAAACTGCAACAAAAATTGGCAGTAAAACCCAATCAGTTGGTAGCAATTATCGGTGCAGGGATGATAGGTAGTGAGTTTGCCGAAGATATTGTCAAAGCAGGACATCAAGTCATCTTAATTGACCGTAACGCATTGCCACTTGCTGAAATTTTGCCGACCAAAGCTAGCCAAATGGTAAAAGATGCTCTCGTGCGTACCAATATCAATTTTTTAGGAAATAACACAGTTAGTTCTATTGATAAAAATGAAAATGGTCAATATGAAATTCACTTTGCCGATAACGATAAAACGATTACAGTTGATGAAGTGGTTGCCAGCACAGGATTAATTGTAGATGGCCGCTTGCCTAACCGTGCAGGAATTAGGTTTGCGCCACAGCAAGGGATTATTGTCGATAATCAGACTTTGCAAACATCACAAGCCGATGTCTACGCGATTGGAGACTGTATGGCAATCGATGGTCAAGCATGTCGTTTTGTTGCACCGATACGCCAGCAAGCAGATACCATCGCTCACCAAGTACTGGATCTGGACAGTGAAGGCTATAGTCACCAAACTCCTGTGGTTCGGCTAAAAACCAAATCAGTTGCGGTGACAGTGACAGGTAGTCCATGCAGGAATTCGCATTGGGAAACGATTGTTGATGATGGTAAGACTCTGATTATGCAACAGGCGATAGAAGCGGGCGATGGACGAGTGGAAATCGTGGCGGATATGGATTTTTCATTATAAAAATCATAGGTTAAATGACAATATTGATATATCAAAATATGATAAGTATTTTTGTTGAGCTTTGCTGATCGTCAGCGGTCTAATCTTTTAAAAACTTTAAAGTAAAAATTTATGAGCAACCATCAGAATAATATTTTCCGCCCTTATAACAGCGATCAACAATTGCATTTTGGTAGTTGTACTTGTGGTAAACACACTAGTCAATTGGAATGCACTGCTAGTTTTAGCAATGAGCAAACACGGCAAGTTACATATTTGCAAAAAAGCTATGGCGAACAAAGCACTACTGAGCAACTGAGCCATGATTTTATCGAGGCGGTAGCAATAAAAGCCTTGTTTCCACATGAGCCGACTCGCCGAGCGTTTTTAAAATCTGTTGGCACAGGGACTGCAATGGCGGCGATTGCTAGTGTTTTGCCAATTGCAAGCCTACAAGAAGCAGCGGCATTGGATAAACTTAATCCAGAGAAAAAACAAGTTAATATTGGGTTTTTACCGATTTTGTGCGCGACACCCTTGATTATGGCTGATCCAATGGGTTTTTACCAAGAGCAAGGCCTCAAGGCAAATTTACTCAAGCGAGCAGGTTGGGCTTTGGTGCGTGACCAAATGGTAAATCGTGAGCTTGATGCGACCCATTTTCTTGCACCGATGCCGATTGCTATTAGTTTAGGGCTCGGCTCTGCACAGCAAGATATGAAAGTAGCAGCAATTCAAAATACCAATGGTCAAGCCCTTGTTATGTCGCTCAAGCACAAGGATAATCGTGACCCAAAAAATTGGAAAGGGATGACCTTTGCCATTCCGTTTGAGCATTCAATGCACAATTATTTATTGCGTTACTTTTTGGCAGAACATGGACTTGACCCAGATAAAGATGTAAAACTGCGACTTACCACACCGCCTGATATGATTGCCAATCTTAAGGCAGGCAATATCGACGGATTTTTTGGACCTGAGCCATTTAATCAGCGAGCAGTTTGGGATAAGGCAGGCTACATTCATACGTTAAGTCAAGATATTTGGAACGGTCATCCGTGTTGTTCGTTTGGCACATCGCAAAGCTTTATCAATGAAAATCCACAAACTTTTTTGGCAATGAATCGAGCTATTATAAAAGCGAATATTATGGCAAATGACCGTACCATTCGGCATGGACTTTCTACCTTGTTGTCAAAACCAAATTATCTTAATCAACCAGAATTAGTGCTTCGTCAGTCACTGATGGGTCGATTTGCTGATGGTGTTGAAAATATTCAAGATTTTCCAGACCGTATGAGTTTTGATGTATTACCTTGGTACAGCGTGGCTGTATGGATGATGACACAGATGAAACGCTGGGGTTATCTCAAAGAGAGTGTTAACTATCAAGATATTGCCGAAAAAGTATTTATGCTCACTGATGCCAAAAAACAAATGCAATTGATGGGTTACCCAGTTAAAGATAAATTAAGCAAAGATGGATCCGGCTTGGCAAGCGGCTATCCTTCTTTTAGCGTGATGGGTAAAGCATTTGACCCTAGTAATCCGAATGAGTACCTCAATTCTTTCGCTATCGGTCATAAAGGGTAAATCGCTACATGAAAAACATTTCTACCAAAACCAAAGGTTACCTTTTATCCTTATTAATTCTGCTCTCTACGCTTGGTATTTGGCATATGGCCACTTTACCAATACAATTTCATGCACCGACTGACCCACTCAAACTAGAATATAGTGTGCTGATGGGAGATATCCCCGAAGGCACAGAAGCAGGGGCGGTAGTCAAAAGACAGAAGAGTGAATTTCCAAGTCTAGCTGATTTTGCTAAAACTTCTTGGGGACATATTTCTGACCCATTTTATGACAGGGGCTTGAATGACAAAGGCATTGGCATTCAGATTAGTTACTCGATAGGGCGTGTATTGCTTGGATTTTTCTTAGCAATGATTGTTGCTATTCCACTTGGTTATATGATTGGTATATCACCTGTATTAAACTACGCATTAATGCCGTTTATTCAACTGCTAAAGCCGATTTCACCACTTGCTTGGATGCCGATTGCGCTTTACACCATCAAGGATTCTGATGCATCAAGTATCTTTGTGATTTTTATTTGTTCAATTTGGCCAATGCTGACCAATACTGCTTTTGGTGTCGCAAATGTCCGCCGTGAATGGCGCAATGTCGCTCGTACGCTTGAGTTATCACCAATGCAAACAGCGACCAAAATTGTTATTCCTGCGGCTGCACCGACTATCGTGATAGGAATGCGGATTTCAATGGGGATAGCATGGCTTGTCATTGTGGCAGCAGAAATGCTCGTTGGCGGTACAGGGATTGGCTATTTTGTGTGGAATCAATGGAATAACCTTTCAATTGCTAATGTGATTTTTGCGGTATTGCTTATTGGGGTAATAGGTATGATTTTGGATTCATTGTTTGGGTTATTACAAAAAAAGGTGAGTTATGTCGAATAATGATGCTCAAAATTTGATTGAATTAAGAAATTTAACCAAACACTATGGCACAGGCGAAAACGTGTTTGAAAACGTCAATTTTGATATCTATAAAAACGAATTTATTTGCCTAATTGGGCACTCTGGCTGTGGTAAATCCACGATTTTAAATGCTCTAGCGGGGCTAGAAAAAGCTAGTAGTGGCGAAATAATCATGGGGGACAAAGCGGTTACTGCTCCAGGTTTAGAGCGTGGTGTTGTGTTCCAAAGTCATGCCTTACTTCCTTGGCTCTCCGTCAGCGACAATATCGCCTTTGCTATCAAAGCCAAAACCCCTAATATCTCTGCCAAATACTTGGATGAACAGATAAACCATTATCTTGGTATGGTTAGCTTGGCAGGAGTCAAGCATAAAAAACCCAGCGAATTATCTGGTGGTATGAAACAACGTGTTGGTATCGCTCGTGCATTTGCAACTCAGCCCAAAATGCTCTTAATGGATGAGCCGTTTGGAGCGTTAGATGCTCTAACGCGTGGCGTGATTCAAGATGAACTGGTTAATATCGTTAATGAAACCCATCAAACAGTTTTTATGATTACCCATGATATTGACGAAGCAATTTTACTAGCTGACCGCATTTTTTTGATGAGTAACGGCCCTAGAGCTTTTTTGGCAGAAATTGTTGAAAATACCATTCCTAAGCCACGTCATCGAGATGATATTCACCACCATAGCCACTATTATAAAATTCGCAACCACTTACTTGATTTCTTATTGCATCGTAGTAAAACTTTACAACAACAAAGTGATCGAGGAACGTTACCAAGAGTGATTAATTTTAAACATGAAAGCTGGGATGGGTTATAAGGAATATTGATACTCCACTAGAACCAGTGCAAGTATTTGTGAACCGCCCCGGCTATATTGGAGGCAATTTTTTCGAATCAGAATGTATGATTAGAATCTATAAGATTAATCATTATATGTCTGATCGCATTGTGTCTATAAGAAGGCAAATAAACAATTAAAAAACCTCAGCTATCATCCCTGCTTTAACACCCTATAAACCGTAGCCACCCCAACACCAACCGCCTTAGCAATCTCCTCTTTCGTCATATTGTTTTGACTGGCCAACTCTCTAATACGATTATGTTTCACTGTATTGGCTTTCTTACCTGTGGGCTTATAACCACTATTCGCTAACCCCTGCTTAATACGCTCTCTACGCTTATCGTTATCAAGCTTTGCCATCGTTGCTAACAAGTCGATCAGCATATGGTTAATCACTGCTAGGATCTCACCTGTCATGCCCTTACTTACCGTATGCGTGGTTGGTAGATCGGCCACCACCAATCGCAAGCCCTTGTCTTTGATGCGCTGCTTTAGAATTGCAAAATCATCTTGAGATAGCCTGCTTAATCTGTCCACGCTTTCAACCAGCAGAATATCGCCTTGATCAGCGTCCTTTAATAGCTTAGCTAATACTGGCCTATCGAGCTTTGTACCACTGAAATGCTCAACATACTCAACATGGTTATCATTATAGCTTTGGCTAAAGCTAATCAAGTCAGACAAGGCTCTCTTAGCATCTTGATCCTTAGTGCTGGCTCTCACATAAATACGAACGGTCATAACGCCACCTTTATTAATGAGCCTTTCCCAAAAACTGTGTAACTGCTTATAATCCAATAACCGGAGAATAAGCAATGACTACTCAATCTGACCTTAAAAAACTGGCCGAGCAAATGGCTGGTAGCATGAAAAGCTTTGATGACATCAAAGACTTCCAAAAGCAGCTCATGCAGTCGTTTATCGATACTGCCCTTGAAGCTGAGATGGAAGACCATCTCGGCTATCCCAAGCATGAGAAGGCGGATAAACCTAATAAGCGCAACGGGCACACTAAAAAGACCGTCCGCAGTGACACAGGCGATCTTGAGATATCCACCCCAAGAGACCGTGATGGCGCTTTTGAACCTGCCTTAGTGCGTAAGCATCAAACCCGTATTAGTGGCCTTGATGATAAAATCATATTCCTTTACGCCAAGGGCCAAACCACCACCGAGATTGTAGAGAGCATTAAAGAGCTCTACGATGTCGATATCTCAAGTAGCTTGGTTTCAAGAGTCACCGACAACATATTAGAGGACATCACCGCTTGGCAGAACCGGCCACTGAGCAGTGTTTATCCTATCGTCTATTTGGACTGCATCGTCGTGAAGATACGTCAAGACAAGCAGATCATCAACAAGGCTATCTATCTGGCGCTAGGCGTGGGACTTGATGGTAAAAAAGAGCTGCTTGGTATGTGGCTCTCAGAGAATGAAGGCGCTAAGTTCTGGCTAGGTGTTCTTACCGAGCTTCAAAACCGTGGGGTACAAGACATCTTAATCGCTTGTGTCGATGGTCTAAAGGGCTTCCCTGATGCCATCAATACGGTCTACCCTAACGCTCAGGTTCAGCTGTGTATCGTGCATATGGTGCGCTATTCGATGAAGTTCGTACCTTGGACAGATAAGAAGGCCGTAGCGGCTGATTTAAAGGCCATCTACGGTGCTGATACGCTTGAGATGGCAGAGGCCAACCTTGAGCACTTTGATGAAGTATGGGGCAAAGAGTACCCGCATGTCATCAAGTCTTGGCGCAATAACTGGGAGGGCTTAACGGTGTTCTTTGGTTATCCTAAAGACATCAGAAGAGTGATCTATACCACCAATGCGATAGAGTCGCTAAACAGCGTGATTCGGACAGCGGTGAATAAGCGTAAGGTGTTCCCGTCTGATCAGGCGGCATTCAAAGTGGTGTACTTAGCCACCCAGCAGGCGTCTAAAAAGTGGTCGATGCCAATCCGTAACTGGACGTCTGCTCTGAATCGTTTTATGATTATGTTTGATGACCGTATCAGTAAGCATTTAATCTAAAGGGCAGTTACACAGAATTCCGGATAGTCTCTGTTTGACGGCTATTTATCTCATTTTTATCACCATTTTCAAAATGAGGACACGCCCTAGTAGTCGTTTGTATTATAATACATCATGATGATAATACAATTCAACATAACAGTAACAATCAAGCAAAGTGTATTAATTTTTTATGCTTATCTTTTTTCCCCAGCCTCTCTATCCACCAGCATTCGTAAGCTATGCATAAATGCCATTTGGAAGTTCTCATCACCCACAAACTTTTTATAAAAATCCACTTCTTTGCGGCGGTCTGAGACGACAATTTCTCTGACCATATTGGCAAACTCCATATTGCGTGCTTGCTCATCTTCGATATTATTGTACTTATACTCAAAGTCACGATGCTCTTGAATACGCTTAACCAAGTTGATGAGTTTAAAGCGTTGCTCTTCGGGCGTTGCGTGCCAGTTTTCAAACCAGCGCTGATTAAAATCATCGATGATCTTATCTAATAATTCATGTGTTGATTCAGGATCGTAAACGCCTATTGGATTAGGGTTAGATGGTTTTAATTCACCTTTATCATCGGTGAGGGTTATTTTTTGCCCTAATGCAGTACGCTCAATCGCGTAAGTGTTGAGATTGACTGACTCGAGTAGCTCATCTAGTGCTTGGTCTTCAGTGCTTTGAACGTTTAGTTTGGGTATCAATGGCTTTAATACCCAATACAGACGCTCCCAATCGATCATGTTAAATGGGATGATTGCCGCAATTCTACCGTAGAGTTTGACGAATTGCTTGGCTTGCATCTTAAATTCAATCTTGCTTTCATCTGCTAGGTTTAGCTCATCGTTAAAGCGATCAGCAAAAACATCTATTTTTGGTTCTAGCACTTCCATAGGCTCATTACCAAAAAACAGATCAGCGTATTCTATTACCTCATGCGTTTCATACACGCCTTTGCTGTCTAGATTGTCTTTAATCTCATGCAAGACATTGATGTCAGTCGCTTCAGACAAAGTGGTCGCTGTGTAGTATCTATCAAAAGCAGCTTTTATATCTGAGGTGCTGTTATAAAAATCGAGTACAAATAAGTCCTCAGTTTTTTTACCATACTTTGGTGCTGAGCGGTTAAGGCGTGAGAGCGTTTGTACTGCCTGCACGCCTTTGAGCTTCTTATCGACATACATAGCGGTAAGCTTCGGCTGATCAAACCCTGTCAGATATTTATTTGCCACAACCAATAGGCGGTATTCATCGGTATCAAACTTGTCTTTGGTTTTAGACTCTTCAAAGCCATTCATCGCAGGCTCAGTATATTCAATACCGTCTACCTTTTTGCTGCCAGAGAAAGCGATGAGTATTTTAAAGGGACTGCCTTTTTCTTTTAGATGTCTGGTTAGTGCCTGATAATATCGAATCGCCATTGGAATATTTTGCGTGACGACCATGGCCTTAGCGTGACCGTTTAGACGGTTCTTGCCATAGATGTTATCCATAAAGTGATTAAGTATAATTTCAGCTTTAGTATTGATGGTTTGCTCAGTATGTTCAACGTAAGCCTTTAGCGCCTTTTGTGCTTTGTTAGTGTCAAATTTAGGGTCATCTTTGATGGTTTTTTGAATCTGATAATACGACTTAAACGTAGTGTAATTGCTAATCACATCGAGGATAAAACCTTCTTGAATGGCTTGCTTCATTGAGTACAGATCAAACGGCTCAAAGCTGCCATCGTTTTGCTTGATACCGAACTTCTCAAGTGTGCTGTCTTTTGGCGTGGCAGTAAAGCCAAAGTAGCTGACATGACCTTGCATTTTTCTGGCTTCGATGGCTTTGTTAATTTTATCTTGGTTGTCTTCTATCTCTTTGTCATCATTAGCGTTATCAGTATCACTCTCATCTTTTACGCCAAGGGCTTTGTTCATGTCATCGCTGACTGTGCCGCCTTGTGAACTGTGGGCTTCATCGATCAAGATGGCAAACTTCTTGTCTGCCATTTCGCTGATCTCATCAAGTATCCACGGGAACTTAAAGATAGTGGTAATAATAATCTTTTTGCCCGATTCCAACGCATCACGCAGATCACGCGAGCGCTCTGCATGGGCGATAATACCTTTGACTTCACTGAACTGGTTAATGTTATCGCGGATTTGTTTGTCAAGTAGCCTACGGTCAGTGACCACGATAACCGAATCATAGAGCGGCTTTTGCATACTTACCGCGCTGATAGTATCGTTATCATCGCCTGCGCTAGGGTAGGCTTCGATCAGCTGATACGCTAGCCATGTGATAGAGTTAGACTTCCCTGAACCCGCTGAATGCTGAATAAGGTAACGCTTGCCTACGCCGTACTCTTGTACGTCAGCCATCAGTTTTCTGACCACGTTCATTTGATGATACCGTGGAAAGTACAACGTCTTGTCATTGAGCTTAGGGTTTTTGATATCAGGATCATCACAGCCCAAACGCACAAAATGGCTTAATAAATTGATTAAGCTGTCTTGCGCCAGCACTTCTTCCCATAAGTAAGCGGTCTTAAAGCCATTAGGATTCAGCGGATTACCACTGCCACCATTATTGCCTTTGTTAAACGGCAAAAAAAACGTCTTAGCACCAGCTAGACGTGTGGTCATAAAGGCTTCTTGGTTATCTAAGGCAAAGTGTACCGCACAGCGCGCGAAGTTAAATAACGGCTCTTTTGGGTCACGGTCGTTTTGATATTGTTTGAGGGCGTTAAACCGTGCTGTTTGGCTCTTGTGGGTGCTTTTTAGCTCAAAGGTAACAATGGCTAGGCCATTGATAAACAGCACAAGGTCAATGGATTTACGCGGCTCATTGGCTGAGTAGTACACCTGTCGGGTAACGCTAAATATATTTTTTTGGTAGTTGTCTTTGATCTTTTGACTACTGCTAGCAAGCGGGGCGGGGTAGAGCAGGTTCAATGAGGCGTCATCGACTTGCAGTCCATTTTTGAGAATATGCAATATGCCATTGTTTTTGATGACACGGTCAAGCCTATGCAATATTTTATCTTGCCAATCATGAGAATGAAACTTGATGATTTTATCCAGCTCATCTTGCTGGGTGTCTTGCAGAAACTGCCAAAACAAAACCTTATCAATAGCGAAGCGCTTATCGAAGTCATTGGATGCACCTTGAATATAGCCCATACTGACCATGCTTTTGACAATATGATCTTCAAGCTCACGTTCACTAAAATTAGAAGGTTGATTTGCCATGGCAGATCCTTTTTTATTATTATCAATGTGGCTAGATGGTGCGTTGTTACGAATGTCTAAAACTATATCTCAATGTCTAAAAAGCTAAGCCGAATGTCTAAATTACAAAAACCCGTTTATTCATCTGTTAGCTTCCAAGTCTTACCCTCTGCTATGATCTTATTGTTTTTGCGTAAGCTTTGTAGCAGGTTCCGAACTTTGGCTTTTTTTTGCTGCTCTGACAATACGTCTGGTAATCTATCTAAAAGAAGATCATCAATCACAGAGCGTTTTACGGCTCCAAAGCTCTCAATACACTGTAAGATCATGTCCTTATAATACTGGTTATCAAGTCCTTTGTTCTTGATGTAATTTGCCATCTCGTCAGTTTGCTTAGCGATATGTTTGGCGATATGGAAGTTTGGTTTCCTGCCTTCGATCAGCTGACGACGTTTAAGATATTTAAATTCATAGTCATCTAAAAGCTTATCCTTTTGTACCTTATCGAGCAGGATAATTTCCTCAAGCGATAGATCAGGCGATTGCGCTAGCTTTTGCGTATAAGCGGGATCGATAATCTTACCGTAAATGGTCACCTCAACTTTATTATTAGTCAAGTCGTATTCAGGTAACGGGAAAAACTTGTTACGCTGAATGATAAACATCTTTCTGATGCCACTGCCGATGGTGTCAATCATGTTTAAGTTGATCATCGCATCAACCAAAAACTTGTTACGATAACGATGCTCAGGGGCGTCTTGTTTGACCACCGTTTCAACATTGACAGGGATAAAACGTCCTTCATTTTTTATGACTAATCTGCCGTCCTCAAACTCCACTAAGCTAACGCGACCGCCGCGCGTATAGTCTTGGTGAATAATGGCATTGTTCAATGACTCCCTGATGAGATACGGGTCATACTGATCCACCTCTTTAGGAAACAAGGTATTGCCTTGCATATAACGATACTTTAAATTACGCACCTTGCCAAACACGTCATCGACTGCCTGTAGTAGGGGGAAGCCAAAGTGTTCATAATCCTTTTCAACGCCGTCTTTGTCTTTGAGTATCCAAGTGACTGTTGCGGAAGCAGGGTTGATAAAATACTCTGATTCACTTTTACCAAGTAACAAAATAGCGGCGCGGGTAATTTTTCCTTTGATGGTGAGCTTGGCTTTATCCAAAAACTTACGATCGTCCCAATCTGACATGTCTTCTTTGAGCTTGGGGTTTTTATCAGCAAATCTTAGCCGCGCAAAGGCGATGGCATCAGGGTCGAGATCATCAATGCTGGCGTCCAAAATGGTGTGCCGACTCCAATCAGCTTGAGATGATTCTTGCAGCGTCTCAAGCGGCTCGGACAATTGGTTGATGGCATTGGGCATGTGGGTCACTTGGCTGTTTGGTATAGTGATATAAATGTTAGCTGACCTTAATCTTACCTGTCACTGCTTGATTGATCAGGATGGTTTTATATTCTTTTAGGCGGTTGATTTCCTGCTGAATTATGTTTACAGCAGTATCAATTTTTGAGCTTTGGGCTTCTATATACGATAAGATTTCTTTTTGCTCCTTGGGAGGAGGAACAGCAACATGTAAATCAAAAAGCTCACTAGTATAAAGGCGTATTAAACCTTCAACGATACCAGTTGCTCTGATAATAAACTGCTTGATGTACTCAGGGTTTCTGAAGAGAGTTTCTAAAAATTTAACATCATCTATGTACGCTTTGCATTTGTATACAGCGTAGTCAGGGCTAACGAGACCTCTATAGTTAATGTTGCTTTTAAAGAAAACGCCTAAATGTGCTTTAAGTTTATTGAAAACAAGGTCATTTTTATACACTATTTTATTGTCAATATTACTCAAAGCCACTTCTGCTTTTTCGTGATACTCTGATCTAACCACTAGACCGTGCTTCTGGCTCATCATAAACAGAGGTTCTTCACCATTCTTAGAGCGTTCATTTCTTTCTGAAAGAATGTACTTCAGTCTCTTCAAAACCCAATGCTCAGGAATATTTCCGATCCAATCAACGCCACTGTCTTTCATCGGCACGTCAGGGTTTAGCCCTTTGGTCACCGCATTTTGAATGATGATTTGCTTATATTCTTCAAGCTTAGCGATCTGCTGTTGTTTTAGGGTGATGGCTTGGTCGATTTGGGTAGTTTTATATTCAATAAATTCAGTTATTTTTATCTGAGTATCATAAGGCGGCAGAGGTAGGTCTAACTTAGCAAAATCGTTATATCTAAAATCCGTTGAACGTTCTCTTATCCCTTTAGCAAGAGAAAGTATGAAACCACGTAAAGCCATACTACGCATAAAATACATATAATAATGCGGTGATATTCGATCAGGCTCTTTAGGAACGCATACTGAATAAACTGGTGTGGACTTTCCTTCAGAATCCGAAACGCCAATTGCACCTGCGAAAGCGTCCATTTGGTGAATAACTAAATCACCTTTTCGGATGCCTTGGTAGCCATGTTCTTTTAATGCATTTGTAAACCCATCAGTTCTACGGTTAGACCTTAAAGTAACTTCGCCATCACGAAAGCAGGTAACGATTCCGTCATCTTTTCTAATAGATCGATCCATTTTATTAAATAGCCACTTTCCTTTTTCAGTACTCCACTCTTCAGGAATCTCGCCTAACCAATCCACGCCACTGTCTTTATAGCTCTCATATCGCGGGTAATCCATTTGCGTTAAGTCGTCTGTCATCTTTATTGTCATCAAGGTTAACTCCAATGTGGCACATATCTGGCAGACCGAGTTCCCGCCGTTGGATCATACATTTTTATCACGCCAGCTTCGATGGCTTGCTTGATAACCCGACTGATCATGGCACTGTTTTTTACATCAATCCCAAATCGCTCTCGTAGCGTAGAGTTATTCATCGCTTCATGGCTAATATATTTTAATGACGCATGCAGATAGCAGGCTCGAATACGTTCTTCTTTATCCAAGTCCTTAAACTCTCGATGGGCAAACAAGGTTATCTTAGTAAACTCTTCAGACATCTCAAACAAAGGGGCGGGCAGTTGATAAAACTCAGTCTCAGCGACGACTTTATCAATGCCAGAACCACGCTCTTCACAGATACCAATGCGCCGCATTAGCGAGGCGATGCCTTCGTTACGGCTGCGTGGTGGCTTGTCCATCAATCGATCTATAGCAATCAAAGAGGAGCCTGGGTTGATAATCTCGATGCGATGCTCATAAATTTCGATTAAAGGGCTTGTGCCTGTAATATTAAAGTCTTGATGAATCAAGGCGTTGGCGACCAGCTCCCTTAATGCCAACTCAGGATACATGGGCACTTCACGGCGAAACGCATCGCCGATGATCTCATTGCTGGGTAGGATCAGTTTCAGGCTTTCTATGACCCCTTCGTAACCAATGGCATAGCCTTTATCTGAAGTGATTTCACGAATGGTTTTTAATTTATTATTACCTTGATAAACAATAATGCGTAGGGCTTTGCGCGCTAACGCTTTAAAATCAGATAATTTATGGGCGAATAATACAGCCCCTAGATTGGTAATATCCCACAGTCCAGAATCTGTTTTTTTGATAAGACTATCATCAGCAATAGCCTCCATAATAGCGTCGTGGTTTTCTGGTAATGGCGCGTCAAGCAATTGGAAGTAGCTTGCATAATCGAGCAGACTCAGCACTTGCTCTTTACTTTGTTGATGCGTGGCAATTTGCTCTTCAAAAGGCGTCCTATCAAAAACGCGCCATAGCTCTCGTTCTTTTTCGGGAAATTCACGTAGCTTTTTGGTGTAAGAGCCTATTCTTACGTACTCCACACCATCAAAGCGGACAGGGGTCGTTGAGGCAGATTGGATCTCTAGAATAACGATGGGCTTGGTATCAAGTTCAAATTCATAAAACCGAAAGTTAAGTTTTGGTGTCAGCTTTTGCAATAGCCAGCTTTCTAGTTCTTGATTTTTTTTTCGTGTTTGGCTTGGCGTAAAGCGTGTACCAACAATCTCATGATCTTTGTCATCAAGTCCCCAAACCATATAAGACTGTTTTTTGCCAATAAGTGCTGAGGTGTTGGATAAGGCGGAGATGTTTTCCCCTATCATATCAGGGTCTTCATTGTTTACCTTAAACTCTACCCATTCGGTCTCACTCGGTAGTTTGGCCAACTCAACCGTCAAAGATTGTAATGTATCAATTTTTTCAAGCATGGTTTTCTCTTTATTAATAGGTGTCAGTCAAGCAGCGCTCAAGCAAGTTAGATAGGCGCAAGCCCTTATATTTATAGGCTTTGCCACTAATATTTAGTGACTTTCCACCTTGTCAGTCAAGCAACGGTCAAGCAAGTTAGATAAGCGCAAACCCTTATAACTACTGGCTTTCTTAACCATGTTTCATGAATTGACACCCTGTCAGTCAAGCAACAGTCAAGCAAATCAATGATGTGACAATATGGTGTGAATCAAGCCATCTGCCTGCTTTTCAAGATCAAGCAGCTCTTGTGCCACCGTTTGCAAGTCTCGCAAGGGCTTATGCTGATAAAAGTATTTATTAAAGCTGATCTCATAACCGATCTTCACGCTATCAAGGTCTATCCATGCCTCAGTGACATGTGGCTTGACCTCATTTAGATAATACTCATGGATGCTATCACCAAACGGTATCGATTCAGAATCGCGCAGATCTGAGTTTGACTCATAGATCACATACTGGTTGGGCTTGGCGTCCTCAATCCCTACGCTTGTGGCAGGATAATAGCCAAAGTCGGGCAAGTCATCGATGCTACAGCCTAAATGCGTGGTTAATGCGTCAAGCTTGTCAGACTTAAGGGTACTGATAGATTTGATTACCTTTGCGCCGCTCTCATCGTACCAGCTGACCGCGTTGAGTATTTGCTTATGCTCAGTGGCTTTAAGCTTAATATCGTTGGCTTTGAGCGTGCTTTTGATCAAATCAGTAAACACATTAAAGTCAGTATAGAGCGTATCTGCGCTGTACTCGTGACTTAGATCATCGCTGATCGCATCACGAATGACGGTGGCATAGTCCAGTATCGCACGCTGATCTTGCCATGTACTAAAGTTAATCAGTTTTTTACGTTGATTGGCAGACAGTCCAAAATCTTCTTTTTCTGACCACTCCTTTAGCACGTCTTTTTGACTGGTAAAGAAAGCTTTGTCGTAGAGCTTGTCACCAAACTCATCATACACTTGGCTCATTGCCTCATGGATTTGATTGTCAAAGCGCAAGCTTGCAATGAGATCATCACGCATTTGCGCGTGACGGCGGTCAGGGCGCTCGATACTTACTTTATAATAGCCAAAATCTTGGTTATCAAATACCTGACTGGCGATACCGATAGGATCGCCTTTGTCGTTGAAGTCATCGGGCTGACGCGTCACGGTTGCCATATCAAGGTAGGTTTGAGTAATGGCGGTGATATCGGCTGGGCTAAACTCGCAGTTTTTATCGCCTAAGTTCTTGCGAAGCTTGCGATACATTTGGCTGGCATCGATCAGTTGTACCTTGCCTTGGCGTGATTTGGGTTTGTTATTGGATAGCAGCCAGATATAGGTAGTGATGCCAGTGTTATAGAACAGATTGTTTGGCATTTGGATAATGGCTTCTAGGTAATCGTTTTCGATAACGTAACGGCGGATGTTACTCTCACCTGAGCCTGCATCCCCTGTAAATAAGCTTGAGCCATTATGCACTGAAGCAATGCGCGAACCTTGGCTACCGCTATCGGTCGATTTCATCTTATCAACCATTTCCATTAAGAATAACAGCTGACCATCGCTTGAGCGCGGGGTGGCAGGTTCGGTGCTGACCACGCCCCAATAATCAGCCAGATCCACGGAAAAGCGGCTATCAGCCACTTCTTTGCCGTCCATGATGTCTTTTTTGTCATTTGACCAGCTTTTGCCGTATGGCGGATTGGACAGCATATAGTCAAAGGATTTACCCGCAAAGCTATTAGACGATAGGGTAGAGCCAACCTTGATGTTTTCAGGGTTATTGCCCTTAATCATCATATCCGACTTACAGATCGCGTAAGTCTCATCGTTGATTTCTTTACCGTATAGATAGATGCTACGGTTGTACTCTTCGCTTGGGTATTTTTCGATGATGAAGTTTTGCGATTCGGTGAGCATACCACCACTACCGCAAGCAGGGTCATATACGGTAATGCTTGGTGGTAAGTTGCCTTGCAAAGGGTCAAAAATAAGGTGCGTCATCAGCTCAATGACTTCACGCGGGGTAAAGTGCTCGCCTGCCTCTTCGTTGTTTTCTTCGTTGAATTTACGGATCAGCTCTTCAAACACATAGCCCATGCCCAAGTTGCTTAAGCCTTGGATCTTATTACCATCAGGATCTGTTTTTTCATTGGGAGAAAAGTTGCGATATGGAGAAACAAATTGCTCAAGTACGCCGAGCAATACTTGCTTACTTGCCATATGCTTGAACTGCGCAAACAGATCAAAGCAGCGGATGATTTCTTTGACGTTGTCGCTATAGCCGTGCAGATACTCTTCAAGGTTTGCCAATAAAATGGATTGATTATTACTGACCGTTTCGCTCAGGCTTTTTAGCGTCCATTTGCTGGTGTTATAAAACACATAGCCTGACGCGTCCTTTAACCCGTCTTCGTCCACTTCTTCAAAGCCTGCCTCTGCTTGAAAGGCGACTTCTTCTAGTACCTTTTCTTTGGTCGGCTCAAGTAAGCTATCAAGCCTACGCAGCACCACCATAGGTAAGATAACGTCACGGTACTTACCTCGGACGTAGACGTCTCGCAGGTAGTCATCAGCGATAGACCAGATAAAAGAGATCAGTTTGTTATGGACGGTTTGTAGCTGTTTGGGCGCGGATTGACTCATTGATAGCTCAGTCTAAATAATGGAATGTTCAAACTGCCTAGTATAATGAGTTGGCTTGCGGTAAAGCAAATGTTGATTTTTGCTTGGTTTATACCCATGTATGCCTTAGCGATTGAAATCGTAATAATATTATTCAATTACAGGTTATAAGGAAAGTACGATGGGTGATCCTCGCGGTGACGACTATATGGAAGATTATGATGAGCTGACACCAGAAGAGCAACAGCTTGAAGATGATATTACTGAACAAATGGCAAAGCAGGGTCTAATGCATGATGACTTTGATGGAGATGTGCCCTTTGGCGCTTTTGTTGACCTAGATTAATAAAGCTCTGTGTCATCATTAGGCAAAAAAAATAAGCCGCTCAGTGCGGCTTATTTTTAGGTAGTGCTCAATGAAAACGAGCAGCTATCTTACCTTCAATCCACTGAGCTACTTCACTTTCAACCCATGCCACACGCCCTTTAGATAGCTTAACCTGAATAGGGAAGGTGGGGTCATAACGGTTCGATCTTTTATCGAGCATATCGTAAATCGTTGTGCTGCTAAGCCCTGTGTAGTGTACGACCTGTTTTAGCGGAAGCATGCGAGGTATTTGTGGCATGCTTAGTGTTGATGTGTTTTGCTGAGTGTTTGCGTTTAAATTTTCCATGATTATCTCCTTGTAAGTGAACGAGAGCATCACCTCTCATATACTTACCGAGTCCCATATTTTTTTATGGCATCCCATGCAGTCCGAGCGTTAGCCTTTGATGCAGGTAATAAAAAAAGGAGCTGATTTATCAGCTCCTTTTTATGCCATTATTTATCTGTCACGAGTTAGCTCACCGCTGTCACGCTTTGGCGTAAGCCTTGCGCGATACTGCGGGTGTTTGGCTGCAGCGCTTCCTCTACCTTACTAGACATTTTATTGCTGTCGTCTGCTACTGGATAAAACTCTTCCACCACATCAGACATCTCATCACCATCAACTTCAAAGCACGAATTAGCATAGCCAAGCGTGGCAGCTTGCTCCAATGCCGCTTGATCAAAGCCGTTCTCGCTAAGCTCCCTATCAATCGCCTTAGCTTGCTGTACCGCATCTTTGAGCGTCACCCCATCACGCAAGGTTAAATCCACAAAGTAAATCGGCGTACGATAGCTCTGTGTGGTGCTTTTGCCTCTAAGCGTTAATTGCAGGGGTAAGCAGGACAGCTTATTGCCTGATACCGCAGCAAAGTAGCTCAGCCGTGCTGCAAGCGTACGAATACTATTAAAGCCAGTAGTTCGAAAGATAAACGTACCTAGCTCATCGTCTTCTGACAGATTAACGTACAGTCTGCCATAAGGCTTACAAGCGCCGCCTTGTGCTAGCGGACAGCGATCAGGCGATGGACAAGGCAGTTGCTCAACGCCATTATTGGTACGACGCTGACAGTGTTCACCATCGCCCACGCATAACGGACGACCTGTTTGCCGATCGAATAACGTGTACTGAGCTCGTAAATTAAGATCAGGATCATTGAACAGCATACGAACGGGTATTTGTCTGAGCTTACCTTCACTACGTGCGCGGAGCTTTTCATCAAGCGGATGATTGACCCAGCCGTCTTTGTTTTGCACTTGGCTGGTAATGGTGAATTGATCGTCTTTGGCAGGTAGGCGTTTGCCATCCTTTTGGATAACGCGTCCAATGCTGATACGACCGAGTACGGGCGGGGTAATCGTTAGACCTTTAATCATGATGATATTCCTTATTTGTTTAATAATTTGAATAAATCGACATAAAAAAGCCCACCTGTGATAGGTGGGCTTTATGCGTTTGGTTAATGAGATTAGCTGTCTAGGTTCAATTGTCATTTAAGATGACGAAGCGACGACTGCCTTGACGGGTTTTACTAAACTGATCCATCAGCTCAGGATGTGCTTTGATCACCGCTTTGGCATCTAAGCTCACGCTGTCTTTACTCTTCTTCCATGAGATCGCGCCGCTAGAGAAGACCGCCACTTCATTGTCTTGGATCAAGCTTTGTAGTTGATGTTTGATTTGGTCATGCTGATTTTGTAGCTCACTCATTGAGTCACGGTGACTCAGTAACTTAGTAAATAGCTTGTTAGCCCCAGCGTCTTCGCTGAAATCAATTTTACTAGCAGGCTCAGGTTTCGGATACAGCTGCTTTAATGCGCGTGCGGCTGACTCTGAATGATCGGGCGTTGGCGGCGTGTCGGTTTCTACGTATTGCCAAAACAGACGCTCATGCTCCATAATTGACGCAATCAAACGCTCATCACGCTCAACCTTGTAAATCTTCGCTTCGTGTCCGCAAAGCAATACACAGATGTGCGCCGCAGTTTTGCCAGTCACTGCCAGTTGGTGCTGCACTTGGCAAGTGACATATAGCGGCACGCCATGCTTCCACAGCTTAGCACCATGTTCACCTGTGGTTTTGCATTCCAGTATTTGTACTTCATCGCTACCAGTGATAGCGTAATCCAAGTTCGCCAACATGAAGTGATTGTCAGGATCAGGATGCTGCAAGATGGCGTTGACGCGCCTGACTTTATTACCCGTGTGTTCTTGGTAGTATTTAGCCACCATAGGCTCTAAAGTGTTGCCCCAATACAGCGGTGAATATCCTTCGATGCTCTCATCAAGGTTTGATTCCATACGTCCTGTCTTAATCATCCACAGCTCAAGCATTGATAAATACGGATGGATACCACAGGCGGCGGCAGCATCACTACTGCCAATGCCTTGCTTGCGAATTTCAAGCCATTTGTCATGGCTTAAGTTTTTGGTGTTGATTAAGCGTTTGGCTGTCGCTTTGACGACTTTATCCTTCTGAGCCGTGTCAGTGCTAGGACTAGGCTTAGTTGTCTTTGCAATTACCTGAGCGGCAGGTTTGAGGTCTTTGGTTTTAACCGTTAAGCGCTTACGATGTCTCGCTTGAGCGGTGTTGTTTAAAGCGATGGTTTCCATGATAGATTCCTTATAAATGGGGTAGTGAATGTGATTGGTTGAATAATCGGCATAAAAAAACCACGCCCTAAGACGTGGTTATTGTTGGTGTCATAAAATAACTAAGACCGCTAAGCGATTAAGGCTCGCGCATCCTGTAGACCTTTTTCCTTCAGCTTAGCCCCAGCACCGAACCATGCTGAATTAAGTCGATTGTCGGTATTCATTGCACGTCTTTCATGATCGACGTATTCAGTGATACTACAGAGCAAACCATAAGCAGTGTCTTTAGCCGCATCAAGATCGGCTCCGCGTCCTTGACCGTTAAACATCTGCATCACTTTATTCATTGCGCGAGCATTGGGAACCGCGTCTTTTTCTTTCTTAGCGCTGTTAAACAGGATGATGTCATTGTCCTGATCGTTGAACACACGGCTTAGGTAATTAGCGGCCTCTGCTTGAGTCACACGTCGCTCAGACAACTGTTTCATCTCATAGATATGCTCATCCCACTGTTTAACCGACACGCCCAATTGCTGCTTGACCTTGTCAGCATCAAAGGAGGTGGAGTGCGGGACTTTCACCACGCCGCCGCTACCATCAGCAAGGCTTACCGCTAAGGTGTTATTACACACCACACGGATATTGGTAAACTGCGCTGTGGTCGCAAGCGTGCCATCACAAGCGGTTGCCAGCAGTAAGTAGCCATTACTAACATCACCGCCCCTAAGACTGGCTGACTGACCTGTACGTGCCAATGCCCATAGCTTACGACCACCCTTTAACACACCTGCGGTCTCAAGCTCAAAGTGTGAGTGTTCCGTTAGCTCACGATAAAACTCAAGTATCTCCTCTGGTTGTACTTCTTGATAGCGCTGACTGACCACTGATAACGGATCAAGTGTGTCGGATCGGTACAATACCTTTTGATCAGCGAACGGCAAGATGAGATTATGACCTCGATCGTTCTCAGCCATGTAGCTGACGTCCGACGATTCAATACGCCAATCCATTCCTGCTTCACGTGCCCATACCTCAAGTGGTTGCTTGGGAGATAGCTCGTTGCCAAGACCATGCCAAGGGGTTTCGCCAACGTATGCCATGCTTTCTACTAAATGTGCCATGATGATTTTCCTTTAAAATAAGAGTAATAATGAATGAAGGGTTAAATGAATTAAGGGGTAAAAATGTGCTGACAGTTTTGACAGCAGTACGGTTGGTATCCTAAGGTTCTGGGGTTATCTGATCGCACCATGTGCATGAGTACAGACAGCATGGCACCTGCGATGACGCCGATACTGGTATGAATCTTTAATGATCGACACAAGCCAATGCTCATGCCAATAATGGCTGTCGTCTCGCTCAGCTCGTGAATAGTATCTGTCATCTCTTGATGACTCACCTGATAAGTGGCTGAGGAATGGCAGTTGGGACAAAGGGTTTTCATAAGGACTCCTTATTTTGAGCATAAAAAAGGCCTGCTAAAAAGCAGACCTTGATGAAGGAATAAGGTACACACAAACAGGCTGTACTCAATCTCATGGTAATAGTATATATTTGAGATTATTTTGTTATGGGTGGTAGTCCTCGGCGTTTGGATGTGCGGTATCTACCTTTTCCAAAAGTGTTCATTCCTAATATTTTCACTTTTAAATGCTGATCGAACTTATCAGGCTTGGTTAAATACAAAGCAGTACAACGTGCATTCGCCACTTCAAGCTCATTGTCGCGGTGAATCATACCAATACCTAGTCTGTCATATTGCTGATAGCGTCGCTTATTCTTAGATTCGTGGTAGTTATAATAAGTCCCATACCCCTCTGTTATCTGAACCCATTTCTCACCAACTTCCTTAGCGATGTGCCAGTCTTTTTGTCTTTCTGATCCATCATATATTAAAAGCAAATGGCAATGCAGACCACCATTGATCTCACCTTGCTCAAGTGCCCATGCGTGACCTTCTAAATCCTTAAAACAAGCCCTTTGTTTTCTTATCAGCTGACGTAGTTTGTTTATGTGTTCGTTAAATTCCTCAATGGTGATCAGCTGATCGTGGCCTTGAGCGTATTTTAGATCAATACGAACAAATAACAGCCGCGCATAATGATGGGTTAATTTAGTGATGTACTCGTCCAAAGCCTTCTTGTTTTGCCTTTCCTGATATATCAAAACACTCCGCTCACGCTCAACCTCTCTTTTATAGTACATCAATATATCGATCAGCTCACTTACGTTGTTGTGTTCCCAAATCACTTCATCAGGGTATTGATCACCAACAATACGCTGCGCATTACGAAAGAAAATATCAATAGGCTTTAAATAAACAAGCCCTTCATCAGCCTCGTAGTGATACATAAATGATTGATATAGATCGTTCAGTTTATCCATTACCGAATCAATATCCAAGTCTCGAAAGATAATATTGATTACTAATTGATGAACTTTAGTAAATACTTCTGTTTGGTTGCGGTTGATGTATTCCATGGTATTACTCCTATGTAGTTTGTCTTGCACATAGTAGAGTCATGCCATATTTTTTTAATTCTTTCTGCTGGTAATTTGGTTGGCTGATAAACAGCGTGGTGACGCTGCTATATATAATAATATAAATAACCCATTAGTGTAGCTTATAAATACTGCTGGAATATCGATAGTATATTTGACTACATTCGTATGGAATGGAGTGTATATCGAGGATATTGTGATTGGTGCATTTAGCTGACAGTGATTTAAACCTTCTCCAAGATTATGTAGCAATAATTGATTTTAAAGCTAAATATGTGTATATTCGTCAGTATTAATCCTGTATTATCACGCGTGATAATACAGGATTAATACTGAGAGGAGCAAGTTATGGCTGATTTAGCAGAAAAAGATAAGCAAGAATTTATCCAAAAAATAGAGAGATTGAGCGATAGGGAGCTACTCAGTTTCATGAGAATCTACACAAAAGAGTATGGTTACGAGCTAGATATAGAGAAAGTTAACAAGCCTACTTTTATTAAAAAAATAGTTAATAATAAGGGCATTGAGCAAGCTATTAAAATTCTAGATTATACACTTAATCAATATATATTGAATGAGAATAATTTTCATTGGTTGTATGAGAATTTAAGAGCACAAATATTCACCCTAACATATATGAGGTTGTACTACAGCGAGCAGATAAGAATAGCAAACAAAAATTGTGTTAATGAGATACAAGACTATTTGTTTCCAATTGAGGTTAGGAATATCAATATTGACTATAAAGGTGAAATAATCGATGCAGTTTACGAAATTTTTGATAAGGAGCAGATAGAAGGGTTTCCCATCGAAAAATCACATAAAGAAGTTTTGATGGAGAAGATCAGGACTTTATGGTCAGCAATAAATCGAAAATGTGATTATACAGAATGGGTGAATAAGGCTGATGAGAGTAAGATTAGTTGGTTAGAGAGATACCTAAATCGAAAGGGTTATTATATCGATACTATCGAAGCTGCTAGCACGCTTGATCAGCGTAAAGCATTATGTTTGGCTTCATTAGATTTGTTTGAATTTAAGTCAACCTTGAAAGGCTCTTACGATTATAGTGAATCGAGTGAAAAGGCTGATTTTATAGATCGTATGAAAAGATCTTGGAATCAAAAAGTGTATCGTAACTCTGGTCGAGAGAGAAAGAAGTATCATTTACCCCTTACAAACGAGACTAAGCAGAGACTTGATAAAATAGCGGACGTTGAAAATAGAAAGCAGGCTGATATACTTGAGACTCTCATAAACGATTATTATGAGAGTAATGATCTAGACGCTTATAGTAATGAGAGCCTTTCCTAAAAAGTGTGTAACTGCTTATAATCCACTAACAGGAGAATAAGCAATGACTACTCAATCTGACATCAAGAAACTGGCTGAGCAAATGGCCAGCAGCATGAAAAGCTTCGATGACATCAAAGACTTTCAAAAGCAGCTCATGCAGTCCTTCATCGACACTGCCTTAGAAGCAGAAATGGAAGAGCATCTCGGCTACCCCAAGCATGAAAAGGCAGACAGGCCTAATAAGCGCAATGGGCACACTAAAAAGAGAGTCCGTAGCGACACAGGCGAGCTTGAGATCTCCACCCCAAGAGACCGTGATAGCAGCTTTGAGCCTGTACTTGTCAGTAAGCATCAAACCCGTATTTCAGGTCTTGATGACAAAATCATCAGCTTTTACGCCAAAGGTCAAACCACTACTGAGATTGTCGAAACCATCAAGGACATCTACGACGTCGACATCTCAAGCAGCTTGGTTTCCAGAGTCACTGACAACATCTTGGATGACATCACCGCTTGGCAGAACCGGCCACTGAGCAGCGTCTATCCTATCGTCTACTTAGACTGCATTGTCGTCAAAGTTCGTCAGGACAAGCAGATCATCAACAAAGCTATCTATCTGGCCTTAGGCGTTGCTCTTGATGGTAAAAAAGAGCTGCTTGGCATGTGGCTATCAGAGAACGAGGGCGCTAAATTCTGGCTTGGTGTTCTCACTGAGCTACAAAACCGCGGGGTTCAAGATATTCTTATTGCCTGTGTCGATGGTTTAAAAGGCTTCCCTGATGCCATCAATACGGTCTACCCTAACGCTCAGGTTCAGCTGTGTATCGTGCATATGGTGCGCTATTCGATGAAGTTCGTACCTTGGACGGACAAGAAGGCCGTAGCAGCTGATTTAAAGGCCATCTACGGTGCTGATACGCTTGAGATGGCAGAGGCCAACCTTGAGCACTTTGATGAAGTATGGGGTAAAGAGTACCCGCATGTCATCAAGTCTTGGCGCAATAACTGGGAGGGCTTAACGGTGTTCTTTGGTTATCCTAAAGACATCAGAAGAGCGATTTATACCACCAATGCGATAGAGTCGCTAAACAGTGTGATTCGAACGGCGGTGAATAAGCGTAAGGTGTTTCCCTCTGATCAGGCAGCATTCAAGGTAGTATATCTGGCAACCCAGCAGGCCTCTAAAAAGTGGTCGATGCCAATCCGTAACTGGACGTCTGCTTTAAATCGCTTTATGATTATGTTTGATGATCGTATTAGCAGGCATTTAATCTAAATGGCAGTTACACAGAATTCGGGATGGTCTCAGTAATGATTAACACTAGATATTGTTTAAATGACTTTTTAGCTTACTTAATGAAATACCTTTATACAATATCATATCAATGAGTTCTTGCATGTCATTGTTATCTACTGATGCTGTATTTGCGGCTTGCTCTCTTGACTGCTCAATTTGCTGCCGCGCTGTCTGAAAGTCTACGACCTCGCCTGTGTCTCTTAGTAAGTCTAAAAAGTCAGCCCAAACCTGCATGATCTTACGGCGCTCTTCTAAATGCTGCGCGTGGTTATAAACCGCGCGAATGCTGCTTTTTTTATCATGCGCCATCTGCTTCTCGATCGCATCGCCCATATAGCCAAGCTCGTTTAGATTGGTTGAGGCGATATGTCGAAAGCCGTGACCTGTCTGTTTACCTGCGTAGCCTAAGATATCAAGCGCGTTATTAATAAACTCCTCACTATACGGTTGATGCATACCCGTATGATAGAACACATATTCATATTGCCCTGTGATTGGTTTCATCTCCTCTAGTACTGCCAGCATCTGATCTGACAGCGGTACAACGTGCTTACGTGCAATTTTAAGGTTGTCGATATCAACACGCCATAAACGGTTGGTAAAGTCGATATGCGCCCATTTCATCATACGTAGTTCAATGGTGCGGCAAAATGAATAAGCTAAAAACTTCATACCTAAGCGGGTTTGGTCATGACCATGATAATTCTCAATAGCTTGGAGTAGGGCAGGCAGCTCATGGATATCTACATGCTTCATATGCTGGCTTTTGGCTTTAGGGTAGAGCGCCTTTAGATCATCGATTGGGTTTTGCTCAATGATGCGCTCACGTTTGGCACGTCTTAAGACATTAGCTACTAGATCAATCGTGCGTCTGGTCACCTCACGTGGAGGCTCACCATCTTTGTTCACACGCGTTTCGATCTCATCTGCCATAGATCGACAATCCTCAAAGCTCACATCTTTTAGTGCAATACCTTCAAAGTGTGGTAACACGTCTTTATACATACGGTTATAGTCTTGCTGATAGGTACGTGGCTTGACGTTACGCTGACGTTCAGCGAGCCAGTCTAATGCATAATCATTGAATTTTTGTGCATGAATATTATTGAGCCTATCTTGACGCTTTTTATTTTTTGGATCGATACCATCTGCTAGTAGCGCTTTAATCTCAGTATTGGCTTGTCTGGCTTCAGCGAGTGACATGATAGGGTAAGTGCCAAGTGTGAGCCGTGTTTGTTTACCATCAAAGCGATAAGCGCTTATCCATGTTTTTGTGCCTGTACTGCGTACCAAAAGCTGTAAACCTTGCTGATCACTGTATTTGTCAGGACGTGAAGGTGTGCATTTTTCACTGGGTTTGAGCTTGCGTATCTTACTATCGCTTAACATGTTGGTCTATTCCCTATGGCTACAAGCTATATGAATCAAGAGATACAATAAAAACGTTGGTCTAAAGCTGAATCATAAAGCTTAAATGTTGGTCTTTTTGAGGTCTAATGAAATCATAGACCAACAGATAGACCAACACAAGCCACGGGATAGGTGGGTTATTCTCGGACAGCTTAGGAAAACGTTAGGCATAAAAAAAACGCTAGACGCGTTATTTATAGAGGGTTACAGAGGTATATGGGAGTGTTTAGGACAAGGTGGGAAAAGGAGTGTTTTATAAGATTGGCGGTGAAGGAGGGATTCGAACCCTCGATACGCTATGAACGTATACACACTTTCCAGGCGTGCGGTTTCAGCCACTCACCCACTTCACCGTTTTTTGAACGTCTAAGTATAGCGGATACCATTTAAAATGTCACGACCTGCGCGCTATCTTTCTTTATTGGCAAGCGCCTGCTAGGATAGCAAGTATGTAACGGCAAGTATAAATGGTTGAAAGTTGAATGATAATTTTTAATAGGCTTAAGTACGGATTTAAGAATAATGCGCTGATGGCGATATTGCTTGTCGCGACGGGTATCACACAAGCTCACGCTGATGATTTGACCCAGTGTAGCCAGTCTTTTTATGGTGGTGTTTATCCCGAATTTACCAATACCAAGCTAAAGAAAGACACACAAGCGCTATGCATGGATGGCTTTGCAGTTATGTACTCGGGGGTCTCGCGTACACCGCTCTGGTCAGCAGAATATCTCGATCGCACGCGTCTACAACAAGCCAAACAGATTGACCGTGAAGACAGTTTTCACGAAGAGAGTAAGCTACCAGAGTCAGCACGTGCCTCGCTGTCTGACTATTCAGGTTCTGGCTATGACCGAGGCCATCTGGCACCTAATGCCGATATGGCTAATCGTAGCCAGCAATATGATAGCTTCAGCCTAGCCAATATTGCTCCTCAGTCACCACGTAACAATCGCTATATTTGGCGTAATATTGAGTCTGCTACACGGTATTTAACGCAGCAATACGGTGAAGTATATACCATTACAGGTGTGGCATTTACCGATAAAAAAACCAAGCAGCTCGCTAATCGCGTCCTTGTGCCTAGTTACTTCTTCAAAGCTGTATACATCCCAGCAACTAATCAAGCGGGCGTGTATTACGCACCAAATGATGAATCAGAACGCATCGACGTGATCAGCATCGATGAGCTAACCACTGAGGTTGGTATCGATGTATTACCTATGCTAGATAATCAGTCCAAATCTCAAGCGTTTGACTTACCATTGAAAGCAGGTGAGAGTTCAGATACACCGGAGGCGCCAGTGGAAGAGCCTGGGTGGATGCTGTTTGTATGGGCTATTTTAGAGTGGTTGATTACACAATTACAGGCCTAAACCGGCAGTAAAACCAAAGAATAGCCTAATGTTTAAAAAATAAAATGTTACTGATAATAAGGATAATCAAATGATTGAGCCATTTGTCAACGACCATCAAAGTATGCAGATTGGTGATCTTGTCATTGAAAACCAACAAGACAAGATTATTATATATGGTGATATTGATCTCACTTTTGACGAGTTAGGGTATAAGCAAGCCCAACAGCTACATGAGCTGTCAGGGAAAATTGTACAAGCGTTTGAAGATGAAAATCTGTATAGCAAGAATAGTGCTAAGTCAAAGGAAAATGATGACCAATTAGATAAAAATATCGACAACCCTTTCCTGTAACTCTTTGATATGGTTTTATTTTTGTAGAAATGAGAAACTGCAAAAAAACTACTAGGCAAAGCCTAAAAATTGCTTATAATGAGTTAAGACATCGCTTGTGTCGCTCGAATCTTTAACCAAAATATTATAAGTTATAATGGTAACTATCATTTGAAAAGGTCGAAACCGTAAAGCTCGTAATGAAAGGTTCTAGCAAAGGATAAGCATAGGACATCAGAAACATCACGTTTCTAGTAATCATTGTATGAAGGGAGTCAATTTATGAAATTATTTACAAAGACCACTTTAGCTGTTGCTGGTATTGGTATTGCCAGTATGGCGTTCGCCGCTGACCCATTAGCCAATACTACATGGCAGACATATGATGAAGGCAAGCCAAAAGGTACGGTAAAAATTACTGAGTCAAATGGTGTGTTAACAGGTACTCTTGTTGCTACTAACTCAGCTACAGGCAAAAAACACGTTGGTAAAACTGTTATTAGAGGTCTAAAGTCTGATGGTGGTGGTAAATATAGTGGTGGTACGATTACTGACCCTGAGAAAGGCAAAGACTATCGAATGACTGCAAGTTTAAGTGGTAATACATTAAAATTAAAAGGCTATATTGGACCATTCTCTCGTAGCCAAGAATGGAAAAAGAAATAAACTAAAAATTAGTCTCAGATTAATACACAAAAATCCCGCGTTACCGAGAGGTCTTGCGGGATTTTTTACGTTTTAGATCTAAGTTTATAGCTTCAATAGGGGCGTTCTTTAAGCACTAGAACTATAAGCGCCGATACTACAGTAGGTAGTATCGGCGCATTTAACAGCAATCTTCAGCTTACTTAAAAAGAGCTTATCTTATAAATTCTGGGTAAGCTTCCATACCACACTCTGCAATATCAGCTCCTTCGTACTCGTCTTCTTCAGAGATACGTAGACCGATAACCAGCTTGATGATAGACCAAACCACTAGGCTGGCAATGAATACCCAAGCAAAGATGGTAGCAGCGCCCACAATCTGACCGATAAAGGTAGATGCTGGGTTGGTGATAGGTACGATTAGTAGACCAAATAGACCAACCACACCATGAACTGAGATGGCACCAACTGGATCATCAATTTTGATTTTGTCTAAGGCTAAGATTGATAGTACTACGATGATACCAGCGATAAGGCCAAAGATAGTGGCTTGTAATGCTGAAGGTGTTGAAGGTTCAGCAGTAATGGCTACTAGGCCAGCTAGCGCACCGTTTAGGAGCATGGTCAAATCAGCTTTGCCGAAAATGAGGCGTGCTAATAATAAAGCGCCTACTGCGCCGCCGGCAGCTGCCGCATTAGTATTTAAGAAAACTACTGCAACAGAGTTAGCGCTGGCAATGTCGCCAAGCTTGAGAACAGAACCACCGTTGAAACCGAACCAACCCATCCATAAAATTAACGTACCAAGCGCAGCAAGTGGTAGATTAGCACCTGGAATGGCGCGTATTTCACCGTTAGGACCGTATTTGCCTTTACGTGACCCTAAAAGTAATACACCTGCCAACGCTGCTGCTGCACCTGCCATATGCACAATACCAGAGCCTGCAAAGTCAGAGAAGCCCATATCGCCTAGGTTGAACATACCAAATACATCATTGCCGCCCCATGTCCAGCTACCTTCTAATGGGTAGATAACGCCAGTCATGACTACAGCGAACAATAAGAATGACCACAGTTTCATACGCTCAGCAACGGCACCCGATACGATAGACATGCAGGTCGCTACAAAGACAACTTGGAAGAAAAAATCTGATGCGGCAGAGTAGACAGAGTCGCCACCGAAGCCGTTTTCAGTAGAGGCTGCTAGGGCATCTTCTACTAGTGTATCACCGCCTGCAATTCCGCTTAGAAATAGATCGCCACCGTACATAATCGCGTAGCCGCATACCATATACATGATACTAGCTGTTGAAAATAGTGCGACGTTTTTGGTTAAGATTTCGACTGTATTTTTTGATCGGACCAGCCCAGCCTCTAACATAGTGAAGCCTGCTGCCATCCACATGACCAACGCACCACATATCAAAAAGTAAAACGTATCGAGCGCATATTGGAGCTCAAAGATTTGACTTTCCATTTAAATTCCCCCTTGAATTTGTAATATAGATATCGGCATTACCGATAGATAAAAATGCTATAAGAGTCTGTACCTATAAGTTTATGCCCGTAGGTAGGTTTTCAAATTTAGATAGCGTCAGGCCCCGTTTCACCCGTACGGATGCGGATAACTTGCTCAAGTGCAGTGACAAAGATTTTGCCATCACCAATCTTACCAGTGCTAGCGATACGAGTGATTGCCTCAATAGCAGGCTCTACCATCTCATCGATCACAGCTACTTCGACTTTTACTTTAGGTAAAAAGTCCACCACGTATTCTGCGCCGCGATAGAGCTCTGTATGACCCTTTTGACGACCGAAACCTTTGACTTCAGTGACAGTGACACCTTTAACACCGATGTCGGAAAGCGCTTCACGCACGTCGTCGAGCTTAAACGGTTTTAAGATCGCAGTGATTAGCTTCATAAAAAATTCCTTATTTGTGTGATGCCGCAGATTGATAGAAGTACTATGGTGCATCATCATATCTCTGCCTTGCTTACTGTATGTTATTCAAGAACTGTGCCAACCTACTCAAGGGGGGAGGTAGAATTGGCGTTATTCATTAAAAAGTAGTGACAGTAGCAACATAGGATATGGGTTACGGTGCAACGATTAGAGCCATCGCTACAAGCATAATAAAGGTGAATCAATCTTTAGCGTTTGGTTAACGAAAACTTTATTATAACCAACTTTTTGAGTGCTTGGGGAGGCTATCCCTTTATTTCATGTGACGATTTGCTAACTTGAGTTTGGTCGTTAGCTTGGTCTTTTTATACAAGCGTATCAAAGATGAGTGGCGAGAAGATAAATAGAAAGTATAAGTAAGCGGCAAAGCCTGACATAGTAGTCAGACCCTTGCGCTTAAGTAGATAAAGGGTTTGGACGTATTTATATATACATCGTTATGCTTTAGGAAAGAGTAGGTAAGGGGTTTTTGTACTGACCAATAGCTTTTTTGTGTCGCTACCTTGTAGTAATTCGCGTAGTCGAGATTGGCCAAAAGCCCCTGTCATGAGCAAACCAATATCATGTTGGTTTTGATAATAGTTCAAAGCTGCTGCGACATCACGGCAGTCCAGCAATGTCTTTTTAGATTTGATACCCGCCTGTTTGAGTTTGGCATAGGCTTCACGCAATGCATCACAATTATCAGAAGTCTCTTTCCCAACCATCACAATATGAACCGTCAATGCACGCACAAGTGGCGTTTTACATAACCATTTTAGTAGTTTATGGCACGTTGGACTATTATCAAACGCAAATAAAGCAGTAGAAGGGGTCAAAAATGGTGCATGTGTCACCAAAATGGGGCAGTGACTGACTCGTATAAGTTGGCTCAGTGTCGATTTGCAGGTGACATGATGACCTATAACGATCAGTTGGGCCTTATCATCGACATAATCGATGCTTTGGTTGAGGTTCTCATGACGGTGCAGGGTATATGTCTTTAGCTTATGGCGTTGCTGTTCACAATATGAGGTTGCTTGAGATAATAGCAGGCGACCTTGTGCTTTTAACTCACAGTTATTTAGATGCTCTTTAGATGTGAACTGTTCGAGCAAAGCATTTTCGTCATCAATATTGAGGCAGCCAGAATAATTAATAGCAGCTTTTTGCTGTAAGCTTGGCATCGAATGCAGTAAGCCAACAGGTGTGCGCAGGCGACTAGAAGCCCACATACTAGCTTCTAGTACGGCTTGAACATGATCAGGACAATCTAAGCAAGCAATTACACTATCTGGTTTTAAATTACTCATAAAACGACCACATCATTCTAATAATAAAAATCTGCTATCTCGGTTTAGGGTTAGCGTATGAACAATCTATCTGACCCTTTTACCCATATAGCTGTCTATTAATATCCGATACATCAGCCATGGACTAACAGTATAGCCACTTGGCAACCGCGTAGATGCGCTTAGTCCAATAAGCCAATATCACGGCGGTCGTGAACAGAGAAGCGGTCAATCAGTGTTCGGCTCGCATTGTTGAGTCCTACCACTTTGACATCAATACCTTCACGTTGCAAGCGCATCACTAGCTTGTCTAAGGTGTCAACAGCGCTGACATCCCAGAAATGTGCTTGGCTTACATCGATCTGAACACTGTCCACGGCTTCTTTGGTATCGAAGCTATGTAGGAACTGCGTAGTAGAGGCAAAGAACACCTGTCCTTGAACATAATAGTAACGGGTATTACTACTGTCATCATATTCACTAAAGATAGTTAGGAATTGACCAATTTTATTGGCAAATGCTAAAGCAGATAGTAAGACACCTACGCCAACACCATAAGCCAAGTTATGAGTAAAGACGGTAGTCAATACAGTCGCGAGCATAACGATATTAAACGACATTGGATGTGTCTTAAACTCGCGAATCGATTGCCAGTTAAACGTACCAATTGATACCATAATCATAACTGCAACTAGGGCTGCCATTGGAATTTGACTAACCCATTCGCTTAAGAATACTACCATAATAAGAAGGACAACACCGGCTATCAAGGTAGATAGACGAGTGCGGCCACCCGATTTGACGTTGATCATTGATTGACCAATCATCGCACAGCCTGCCATACCACCAAAGAAACCTGATACGACATTGGCCATACCTTGACCACGACACTCTTTGTTTTTATCACTTGGTGTATCGGTTAATTCATCGACGATAGTCGCTGTCATCATAGACTCTAAAAGACCAACGATAGCGAGTGCGATAGAATATGGTGCAATAATCAGTAGGGTATTTAGGTTTAACGGAATATCAGGTAACAAGAATACTGGTAATGAATCTGGCAAATCACCCATGCTACCAACGTTGCGAATATCAAGGTTCATATACATAGCAACAGCGGTCAAACCCACAATACAAATAAGCGGTGAAGGAATGATGCGACCGATTTTAGGGATAAGTGGAAACAGATAGATAATCGCCAAACCAGCAACTGTCATGATATAAACCGTCATGCCAACACGCTCAGTCATCGGGTTCAGTTCTGGTAATTGCGCGGCAAAAATCAAGATTGCTAGCGCGTTGACGAAACCAATAACTACGGAGCGGGAGACAAAGCGCATCAGGTTACCAAGCTTTAGGATGCCCATAACGATCTGAATGGCACCGCAAAGTAAGGTCGCGGCAAGCAAATATTGCAACCCATGGTCAGCAACCAAATCGACCATTACGAGTGCCATAGCGCCAGTCGCTGCTGAAATCATTCCTGGACGACCACCAACAAAACTGATCACGACTGCGATACAAAATGAGGCGTATAAGCCAACCTTTGGATCAACACCAGCGATAATAGAAAAGGCAATGGCTTCTGGAATAAGGGCTAGTGCTACAACCAAACCCGATAAAACGTCACCGCGAACATTGGAAAACCACTCGTCACGCAAGTTATCAATAAAAGATGTCATAAGTAAACTACATAGGGTTAGAGGCAAAAAAAGTAATCATTACTCATTTATAAAATGATCGCGTCGCTAATAATAGCTATTCATTTTTCTTTTACTTCAACATGTACTAGGGCATGTTGCTGTGTTGGATTGTGAGAAACTAATAACCAAGATATCTAACTAATAACTAAGGTATCTACTGATTTTTTTGGTATCAAAGATACGCTCATCAATAATCAATACGATGATAAGGGTAGTAACGTACCTAAAAATATTTTTTTAAAAGATTGCTTAAAATAGGCGACTAGATAGATGTACCTACAATAATATATAGAGTCAGCAATCACTTGCTGTAGTAGAAGGTGATATATCACTCGTCAAATTATCAAAATTGTCTGATATACCTCTATCACAACAATAATCGTTAATGAAGAAGCGTGACAATAGCGCGATAAACGTGACAACATGCTAAACTAAAATGCTTGAGTTATGTGCTCAGCAAAATACTGATAAATATTGGTCAAGCTTACTATTATAGCATTAGCCACTTAATATAAAAACAGGCGAATAATAGCATAAAGTCATAAAAAATCAGTACCTAAATCTGAACGATGGCGTTAAGATGCTACACATCTTAGCGGCGTTATACAGTAAATATCTTTAATGCAACTTTTCTCGTTTAATAGAAGGAATAGGTATGACCACTAATACAGCAACAGAAGCCTTACTTCATAAGGGTAGTGGTCTACAAGTCGTGGTTGGTTTGGGACAGTCTGGATTATCCGTTGCGCATTGTCTGGCTAAGCAAGGCTATCAAGTTGCTGTCACTGATGCTCAAGTTGCGCCTAAACTGGCCGATCAGTTGCCAGCTGAAGTAGAGGTTCGTCAGTTTGGTGCGATAGATTCTGATTTATTACAACAAGCAGCACGCATTATTATTAGCCCAGGTATTTCTCTTAAAACTGCCGCTGTGGTTGCTGCTCGCCAAGCCAATATTCCTGTAGTCAGCGATATTCAACTGTTTTGTGAAGCCTGTACTGCACCTATTGTCGCGATTACAGGCTCTAATGCAAAAAGTACGGTTACCACGTTAGTTGGGCAAATGGCAGCAGATGCTGGCGTTAATGTGGGTGTCGGTGGCAATATCGGTGTACCAGCCTTAACGTTGTTAGATAATTCTGATATGGAGCTTGCGGTACTTGAGCTGTCTAGCTTCCAATTAGAAACCGTCACCAATTTGGGCGCAAAGGTAGCGACTGTGCTCAATATGTCACCTGATCACTTAGATCGTCATGGAGACATGCTAGGTTACCATCAAGCCAAACATCGTATTTTCCAAGGTGCCAAGTCAGTGATGATAAACCGTGAAGATGCACTTACTCGTCCATTGGTCGCAGACAATCTACCGAGAATTAGTACCGGTATTCATGCCCCTGATAAAGGTCAGTACGGGCTTATTACCGACGTAGAAGGCCAAATTTATCTTGCTCGTGGTACAGAACGATTACTGTCCGCAGACAAACTGTTGATTAAAGGACGTCATAATCTACTGAATGCGCAAGCGGCTCTGGCCCTTGGTGAGCTTGCAGGATTACCGCTAGAGAGTATGCTGAACACTTTGCAGCAGTTCGCAGGTCTTGAACACCGCTGCCAATATGTGGCTAATACTGCTGGCATTGATTATTTTAACGACTCTAAAGGCACCAACATTGGTTCGACCATAGCCGCTATCGAAGGCTTGGGCGCAGTCTATGCACCGAAGGACGGTAAGCTACTATTGATCTTAGGCGGGCAAGGTAAAGGGCAACAGTTTGGTGAATTAACGCCTTTTATCAATCAATATGTCAGCCAAGTCTTATTCATTGGTGAAGATGGTCAGCAGATTGAACAACATCTAAGAGATGCGAAATTGAGTGACGATGTCGCACTGCATCAGTGTCAGACATTAGAGAATGCGTTTGCAACTATTCAACAAGTCACTACCAGTAGTTTATCGCAAGTGCAGGCTGTATTGCTGTCACCTGCCTGTGCTAGCTTTGACCAATATAGTGGTTATGCCGCGCGCGGTGACCACTTTAGCCAACTGGTCAATCAATTAGGCACAGCGCAATCAGAGGCTTGATAGGTAGTTGGATTTTTTAATCAGCTACATAGATCGGTATAACAGATGTCTCGTCTCTAGCTACAGTCAGTATTTTATGATAAACGATTGTTTTGCTTATAGATTGCTGCTACTGTCAAGCATATAATCCTGATTGCTTAAATAGGTGTTAGCTAAGACGTTTGCCGACGGCTAAGGTTTTTATCACCTATCTATTACGTTTTACTTTATGGTTTTTTAAACGGTGGCGTTTCATAGACGCCGTGTTTTTTTCGTTTGTTAGTGTATATAAAATTATGGCGCTCTCTTCTTTTTTTCGTTCCTCGCCCCAAACCAAGCAAACCTCTGGCTCAGATGGTGTTCTGTCTATGCCGTCAGCGCGCGCAATTTTATTAGCAAGCGTCGGCTGTATGATGGTGCTTAGTCTACTGATGGTTGCTTCTGCTTCTATCCCTTTTGCGCTTAGCCGCGGTATGACAGAGCTATATTTCTTCAAAAACCAGCTGTTGTATATGACGATTGGTTTAATTGTTGCGGTTATTCCTTATTACGGCGTGTCTTTACGCACACTGTATAAGACCGAGACTCAGTTTGCCTTGCTAGGTATCACAGGGCTATTACTTGTTGCTACATTGTTTAGTACGCCAATTAATGGTTCCAAACGTTGGCTTACAGTAGGTGGCTTTAATTTTCAGGTAGCAGAGTTGGCTAAACTGGTCATGATCGTGTTTGTATCTGATTTTGTGGTGCGCCGATCTTTTGAAGTTCGTAATGGCTTAGATGGTTTCTTACGAATTATGCTGGTAGTGGCGTTGATAACGATATTGTTGTTGTCGCAGCCAGACTTTGGTTCTTTTGTTGTTATCATCGGTACACTGTTTGCGATTTTTTATATCGCTGGGGCACCTTATAAGCACTTCTTAGCATTGGGCGCTGCTGCTGTTGGCGGGGCTGTGTTAATGGTTACCACGGCGGAGTACCGATTGGTGCGTGTAATGTCATTTATGGATCCATTTGATGACGTACAGGATACCGACTATCAGCTCGCGCGTAGTTTGATCGCCTTTGGTCGTGGACAATTTACAGGTGTTGGCTATGGCGAAAGTGTACAGAAACTGTCGCATTTACCTGAGGCACATACGGATTTCTTATTGGCTATTACAGGTGAAGAGTTAGGTTTTGTCGGTGTCAGCATGGTACTGATACTTGAGGCGTTAATTATTGGTAGTGCGATGCGTATCAGTTATAACGCGCTAAAACGCCGTCAAATGCGTATGAGCTATACCGCTTTTGGTATTGGCGTGGTGTTTATTGCCCAGACGATTATTAATGCTGCGATGAATATGGGTGCCATTCCAACCAAAGGTTTGACTATGCCGTTCTTTAGTTATGGCGGTTCGTCTATGTTGATTAGCTTGGTTATGGTCGCGCTATTATTAAAGATATATAAAGAAAGTCCTGAAATAGAAAAAAGCCAATGCCGTTATTATTAATAGGTTCTATACATAATAGTCTCTGCATAGCTTTAGAGTATCGATAAATAATGCTGAGCATTATTGGAAAATAAGAAAGCGTCACTGGTAGTGGCGCTTTTTTTGTCTGTTTTATGATTTTGGAATGCTTATTAATAGGTCAGGTTTAACTGCTGTTTGCCTTGTAGTGGAATATTGTCCCACTGAGCAATGGCTTGTTTGAGCATGTTTTCTGGTATATCGCTATCGACTTTTGGTTGCTGTAATAGTGACAGGGCTTCAGTGATGAGCTGGCTTGGATCTGATGTGTCGATTGGTTGAGCAAGGTTTTGCTTAGAGAGCTTTTGACCATCAGCATTGTTAATCAACGGCAGATGGTACCACCGATCAATAGTGGGTAGGCGTGCGGCTTGCATGATGCCAATTTGTGCAGTCGTCATGGGTAGGATATCAAGGCCGCGCATAATATGAGTAACCTGCTGTAGGCCATCGTCAAGGCTGGCCGCCAGTATATAGTTGATCATACCGTCTTGGCGACGAGCGACCATATCACCCAACGTCTGCTGTGGATTGTCCCACTGTAAGCCCTGAATACCATCATTGAAACCAATCCGATAGTCTGGTAGTTGGATACGTAGCTTATGCTGCTGTCTATCAAGGTCAGCTGCCATACAGCGACGCGGATACCGCTGCCTATTTGGCTGTATTTGCTCAATTAATGGAACTTGCTCGTTTAATGCCGTTTGATTGATCGGCACGGCTAGGTGAGTATGACTATGGTTTCTGCTTATTTCTTTATGCGCCCAGTATTGTTCTAAGTCTTTACGGGAGCATTGGCAGCCATACGTTAACGGCTGTAAACATGACGATAAGTAATCATTATAGATATCAATGCGCTCAGACTGATAAACAACATCACCATCCCAATGTAGTCCTAGTGCCTCAAGGTCTATTAGGATCTGCTCCGTAAACTGCCTATCACAGCGTTCAGTATCAGTATCTTCCATGCGCAAAAGCCATTTACCACCGATTGATTTAATATGGCAAAAGCTGGCAAGCGCAGTGGTCAGAGAGCCAAGATGTAACTCACCTGTTGGTGAGGGTGCAAAGCGGCCGATAGGCTGTGAGGACTCGGTTTGAGTTGGCATGTGGATAGGTGTTGTCTTCAAAATAAATGGCTGTCTATAAAAGTAATAGAGATAGAATAATAAATATGAGTATCAAAAGATATTCATTAAATACGATTATTTTGTTAGTTATGTCATTATTTTGGCAATTATATGTGTCAGAGTGGAGTAGTTTAACAAAGTAGTGAAAGTCCAAAATGCAAAAAGCGACCTATTATAAGGTCGCTTATGCTTACATTCATACTTGTAATATCTAATCTAAGCGCCTTGGTTTTGACGTTCTTTGATTTCAGATAAGGTTTTGCAGTCGATACACTGTGTCGCGGTTGGACGTGCTTCAAGGCGACGTAATCCAATTTCTACACCACAAGTTTCACAAAATCCGTAGTCATCGTTTTCGATCTCTAACATCGATTTGTCGATTTTGCGGATAAGTTTGCGCTCACGGTCACGAGTACGCAATGCCAGTGCGAACTCTTCTTCTTGAGTTGCGCGGTCATTGATATCTGGCATAGCACTGGATTCATCTTGGATATAGTTCTTAGTACGATCCGCTTCGCCAATCAGTTGGTTTTTCCAATCCAATAAAATGGTCTTAAAATGCTCCAACTGCGCATCAGACATATACTCTTCGTCTTTGGCTGGCACATAAGGAGTAAATTTAACTTCACTCGGATTTGTAGTCGTAGTCAGGGTGCTCATATGGGTATCCTACTTTTTCAAATTAATTCAATAAAACGACGTATCAAAAGACAAGACGTTATTAATGCTACAAACGCAACAATTTGTCCTTTTATCAAACGTTTCACCACTTGGTAATACAAGTAACACAGCTGATCAAATAATATCGTAGACTTTATATACTGACAGTAATATACCGATTGTTAGTTATGTTGTTATATAAACTTCGGTTTGAATAATACTGTACTGTTCAAAGCATGCCGCAGGTCATTGATTGTGAAAACTGAGCTTGTGGTTAATGGGCCATCCTAGCTATCGTGCAGTGTTTTGATATTAGATATCAGTTCACCTTTGCTTTATTTCATAAGTTGTATCATTGTTTGTAATAATAATGAAGTGATTTTTTATATTGAATGCATATTTTTATTTGTTCATTACTACATTTTTTATCAAAATTTATTGGTGAAAGCTATAAGCACAAAGGGCTAAGACTTTCGCTAGCACCAGCAATAGTGCCAGTAATTCTGGGCATCAAGTATCCAGTCTTTCAACCCAGCTTGCAACTGTTCCATTGTTGGCCAATTGCAACCAGCGATACCCTGGTAATGCATTCTCATCATACGAAAAGTCATCTTTAAGAGGTTTGAACTGATAGCAGGTAGATGGCGTGCTATAGACAGTGACGCCCTGACGGTATTTAACCTGCTCTTGGTGAATATGACCACTGATAACCACTTGCAAATGCTTAAATGATTGCATGTGCTGCCAGAAACTCTCAGTATTTTCGGCCATGTGAGTGTCAATCCAGTCGGATCCCACAGGTATGATATGGTGATGCAGAGCGATTAGTGCTGGTTTGTTGCAAGTGCTAAGCCTTTTGCAAAGCCAATCAATATCGGTAGATGTGATCTCTCCTGCTACTTCTCCTGCAATGGATGAATCCAAGAGCAATAATTGCCAATAGTCAGTTTCAATGATATGTCGACTGAGTAAACGTGTGTCAGCAGGGCGAGCAACGAGCTCTCGCTGAAAAAAAGGCAGGTCTTTATCATTCTCATCTGTCACATCATGGTTACCAGCAATACAAGCAAAAGGAATCTGGGTCGCTTGTAACGTCTCGAAAATATGATCATAAATAGTGGCTTTGACTTTATTAACCAAGTCGCCTGTTACAACAATCAAGTCGCATCGAATATCTTCTTGAAGTGCTTGCTTGAGCACATTTTCAAAACTTTGCTGACAGACCGTGTCGTCAAGCAAAATATCATTCTCATTTACATCTATCACAACGGGTGTCGATAGATGCAAATCCGTAATTTGCAAAATATTTAACTGGTCATTTGGTGTTTCTATTCTACTGGCAGGGTAGCTTGGCATTGGGTCAGTCCCTTATCGAATCAAAACAACAAGTATTGTTAGAACGAGTATGGATAATAGAGCGACTGTTATCTATTAGACACTTATAGATATTAGCACTGACAACGCTTACTAGATAATAGCGTTTACTGATGAATGATTATTTATCAGACGTTACCATCTCAGTCGTATTTGATTTATACAACTTTACAATACATATAGCGAAAAAATTTAGCGTTGTTAGTAAAATAAAGTTGAATAAGAAAGGCGTCAGAAACAGTCATTGTATAGACATTATAGCGCAGTTAACGATTGACTGACCAAGATTTTATCTTTATTAGCTTTGAAAAAATCATTGCTACAAAAAATAAAGCGGCTAATATCAAGACGATAGACAGACCAGTTTGTATATCAAACCAAATACTGCCCCACACACCAAGGGTTACACCACATTGCGCAGTAATCATAGCTACAATCACCATTTGTTTTGGTGAAGCGACCCATAAACGTGCGGTTAAAGCGGGCAACACTAATAACCCACTGATTAGCAAACTACCAACAGCCTGTAAGGCAACAGCACAAAAGCCTGCCAAAATACCCATAAAGAATAGCCGTTGACGTGTTGGGTTAATGCCTTGAATACGTGCCAGTGCCTCATGGGTTGCCAGCTTTATCTGTGCAGGCCATATATAGCGTAGTAAGCCTAAACCAACTAAAACGCTGCCTGCCAGTAAAGGCAAGTCAGCCCAACCAAGCTCCAATAAATTACCGAATAAAAACCCCAGTACATTGGCCTGCTGGTCTGTTAGTTGAGTTAGGGTCAATAAACCCAAACATAGCAATGACACTGCAACGACGGCTAATACTGCGTCAGCAGGTAAACGCTCATCATCAATCAATACCAACCCTAACACCACCACGACACTGACTAATGCAACACCGATCCCCATCGGCAACTGCCACCACGCTGCTAGAGCCACACCTAGCAAAGTACCATGTGCTAAAGCATCAGCAAAAAAGGCCATACGGCGCCACAATACCAAACAACCTAAAGGTGCTGATAGTAGCGCTAAAATACTGCCAGCGATCCAAGCAGGAGCGATAATAGCTAACCAAGAGGTCATAATAAATATCCATGAAATTTTGTAGAAGCGTAATACTGTATTAATAGAGGGCACAACATCGTAATCAATACAGCTATGACATATGTGGTGTTGAGATTTATAGTTCGAGCTCGTTTGGTGCATGATGCTGGCAAGCATGGGGTTGATGCACATAAGGTTGTTCATAATAATGACCAAATAGCTTTCTAAACTCGGTACTAATGGCAAGCTCGCTGGGTTGTCCTTCGCAGCAAATATGCTTATTGAGACAGATAACGCGTCGACTACCTCTCATAACCCAGTGCAAATCATGGGATATTACTAACATGGCACAACGTAAAAAATCTGGTAGCTTATCGATAAATTGATATAGCCAAACCTCTGTATCAGGGTCAAGCCCTTGCATAGGCTCATCCAAGATTAACAAGTTGGGCTTATCCAACAATGCTCGGGCAAGCAACACTCGCTGGGCTTCTCCACCTGATAAATGCAACATTTGCCGCGATAATAAATGCGTCAATGCTAAATTATCAAATATGAACTGGCGCTGTTCAGCGGTTAGCCGCTTTTTATCTGCTTGATCCAGTAAGTCACTGACTCGCAATGGCAATATTGGCGGGACTGTAAATCGCTGTGGCACGTACCCAAGCTGAAGCGGTTGATGCGCTGTGATACTGCCTTTGGTTGGGTCAATTAAACCCAAGATGAGCTTGACCAATGTTGATTTTCCAGCTCCGTTAGGCCCAACGAGACTTACTGTCTCATTGACTGCAATGTCGATATCGATATTTGAGAGAAGACGTTGCGGTCCAATATAGTAGCTGATATTGCGTAGGCTCAGCAGTTGGCTAACATCATTCGAAGCATTGTTATGCGCCATGGGAGTGCCCGATTGATTAGAAGATAAAGTAGACAGGTTCATAATGTGACAACGAATAGATAATTAAAAGGTGTAGACAACCAGAATATAGGTATCGGAAACTACCAAAAAAGCATTGGAAAGTGTTAGATGGGTATCTATAGGTTACTGGCAGACTTGGCACCGGCCACTGAGCTCGATTACGCTGCGTTCAACAACAAAGTCCATATCTTGTTCAGCAAAATTCATCATTTCTTGTACTGGCAAACTGCTACATTCTTTTACTCGATGGCACTGATCGCAAATTAAAAATGCGGCGGTATGCTGTGCTCTTGGATGACAGCAAGGAACGTAGGCATTGATAGACGTTAATTGATGAATTAAGCCCTCACTCAATAAAAACTCTAAACTGCGATAAACTGTTGGCGGAGCAACGTTCTTTGAAGTTTGTTTGTTGCCCGATTGCTCTTTTGCCCCGTCAGAACTGTCAGTATCTGATAGGCGCATGCTCTGTAATTTAGCGATTAAATCATAGGCCCCGATAGGCTTATTGGCTTCTAATATCAATTGGTATATTTGTTGACGCAAGGCTGTAAAACGTGAGCCATTTAAGTGACATTGTTCTCTTGCTGTGTTTAGGCGTTCTACCACATCTTGTGGCGTCAAGTCTTGCGCATCATGTAAGTGTTCGCAAGTTGATGAATGGATAGACATGGTATGAACTCCTAAAAATAAAATAACTTTTTTATTAGTTTTTTTGTTGTTATAGTATAACATAATAAAAGAAGAAACAGATAAGCCGTCTTGTTACATCTGTTTTTTGGTTGCTTTTTATCACTATCTCTCTCCAATAAATATGATGTCTGAACACCATCACTCATATATCAAAGATACTTACTATGAACTCAGTTTTTAACCATCTATTACGTCCGGTCACCATGCTAAAGCGTTTGCTAATCTCTGGAGTGGCGCTAGGTTTTTTGACACTAAGCGCTCAGGCAGCTACTGTAAGTGTGAGCAACTATCCAATGTTTCTACTCAGTGAAGCAGTCACTGAGGGAACACCATCTGCAAACAGAATCCTACAGGCAGGCGATGTGGGCCATCATGGTAGCGTCAGTCCAAGTGATATGAAGGCCATCAAAGATAGTAAGTTTGTCGTGTGGTTCGGACCGGCACTAGAAAACAGTCTAACAGGTAGTTTGCAAAATGCACCTAACGCCATTGCGATGTTTGATTTTGACGCATTTAACCGTTATCCGCTGCGTGATGTGAAAGGCGCGGCAATTGAAGGTACGATGGATCCACATGTTTGGCTTGATCCTAAAAATGCAAAAGCCATTACTCGAGCGTTGGCAGTGATACATAGTCACGCTAATCCGGAGTATACAAGTACTTACCAAGCCAATGTCAAAAATTTTGCTGAACGTATGGACAAAGCAGTCGCAGATGTACAGCAAAGCTCGCAAACTGTACGTCCTTACTGGGTCTATCATGACGCTTATCAATATATCGAGAAAGCTACGCATATAAAGTTAGCAGGTAGTTTGAGCCCTGATCATCATATTTCTCCAAAGGCCAGTCAGCTACGTTGGTTAAACGAAAACCGTCCTACTAATCAAATGTGCATGGTTAACCAAGGTACAGTCTCAAAAGGCCTACTTGCTAAATTGCAGCCAGTAAAAACAACCATACAAATTGAAGATATGAGTAGTAGCAAAGACTTTGTCAGTGGATGGCAGACAATGGCTCAGCAAATCAATCAATGTATAACATCGTAAATATAATATCAGCGGCTATATTCTAAGCTGTGCAGGGGCGCTCAGGTAATGGTGTGATTTGAGTATGACGTATGGACACACGCCATTACCATAAGCGTTTGAGTTAGGTGGCTGATAAAAGTCAGATTTTACTTGCTTAATAGTTACAGCCTACCTATAATAAGTAGCGTTTTATTTCAGTCGAAAGGTAACACCTATAGATAAAGTAAGTCATTCACGGATAAAATTATCATAAGTATGATATATTGTCCCAATGCTGTAAAAGCTATAGGAATACCGATGACCAAGCCTGCTAAACGCACGCAAAAAGACAAAATTGGCATCTATATTAAACGACAAGCATGGATACTATTTATCCTTATTATCATTGCTTGGACAGTAGATACTATTTGGTTACATAGTGAGCTTACAATAGCAAAAAGCGCCGCCATTGGCGCACTATTAAGTTTTATCACTCAAGCAGTATTTGCGTTTTTTATTTTTTGGTATACCGGATATCGCGCGCGCCAACATATTGTTAGCCAGCTATATCGAGGTCAAATGTCAAAATGGCTATTGACCGTATTTGGTTTTGCACTAATTTTTATTACCGTACAACCCCTATCTGCGCTAGCGCTGTTTATCGGTTTTATGGTAATGCAAATTAGTCACAGTTGGATGTTGTGGCATATACGCTAGCGCTAATAAATGATCGCTAAACAGATGGTTTATTAATAGTACTGGCAAGTCACCCTGCCGTCCAGCTTCTCTATGACTAGTTCGAAAAGTCGAAGTACAATGCTGTCTGAGGATAGCATCAGTGATTGTAAAGACCGCACTATAAGTCTCAATGTTAGATGTAACGCGAGGGTAGGGGTTATTAAACTACCTGTGTTGTTGATGCTTAGAATATTATTATCTAATCATAGCTAGAGACTACATGAATAAACAAAGCTCGTTGCTAACTTATTCATACAGCGGATAAAAAAATCACAATTGACTTTACACGAATACAACGCTGCATTAATATAGGCGGCTAAATATTATGCTTATAAGCGCTACATTAAGCGCCGATCGTGAACAGCGGTCAGTAGGCAAGTACATATACAAGAATTTTGCGTATAAAAATGCAAGGGCTATTACTGAGTTATCATAAGCCCTTTTTTGATAGCTAAAATTTATCTTACGCTATCAAATACTGCATACTAGTAATAGAACTATGGGTTGGATGTTGTTGGTTACATGAGTGATTTAGTACCGTTTATTTTGGCTTAATAGCAAAATAGATGCAGATACTATGCCTCATCAGATGACAACCATATTTTTGGTAGTTGATTAAATCGTTGATTAATAAGAAGCTTACATTATGGCATCCGAGCAAACATCATCAGAATATATCTCTCACCACTTAACGAATTGGACGTATGGCTATCTGCCGGGCGAAGGTTGGAAAGTTGCTCATACTGCTGAAGAAGCAGGGGCAATGGGTTTTAATGCTATCCATCTTGATTCTATGCTATGGTCAATTGGTCTGGGCATTTTGTTTTGCACCGTCTTTTGGATGGTCGCTAAAAAAGTCACCTCAGACGTGCCAGGAAAAACTCAAGCAGCAGTTGAGATGATCGTTGAGTTTGTTGATAACAACGTTCGTGATTCATACAGTGGTACATCAAAATTGATTGCGCCATTGGCGTTGACCATTTTTGTCTGGATCTTTTTGATGAACTTGATGGATTTAATCCCTGTCGATTTCATTCCAGGTATTGCTGGGCAAATCGGTGCTGCTATGGGTCATGATCCACACCATGTTTTCTTTAAGATTGTTCCAACGACTGATCCTAACATTACGCTTGGCATGTCGTTCTCTGTCTTTGCACTGATTATCTTTTATAGCATTAAAGAAAAAGGTTTAGGCGGCTTTATCGGAGAGTTAACACTGCATCCGTTTGGTGCCAAAAACCCAATCGTACAAGCGATTTTGATTCCCATCAACTTCATCCTAGAAGCAGTTACTCTAATAGCCAAACCTGTATCACTTGGTTTACGTCTATTCGGCAACATGTATGCTGGGGAATTGATTTTCATACTGATTGCTCTAATGCCGTTTTGGATTCAATGGGCGTTATCGGTACCGTGGGCTATCTTCCACATCTTAGTTATTACACTTCAAGCGTTCGTATTCATGATGCTGACGATAGTTTATATGTCGCTTGCATCATCAACTGAACATTAATTAGACATTCAATAGGTAAATGAGGATACATCAATGGATCCAGTATTAGGTGGTTACACAGTTATCGCAGTAGCACTACTTATCGGTCTTGGCGCACTTGGCACAGGTATTGGTTTTGCTATTCTAGGTGGAAAATTCTTAGAAGGCGTTGCGCGTCAACCAGAGCTTGGCTCACAATTGCAAACTCGTATGTTCATCGTAGCAGGTCTTCTTGATGCTATTCCGATGATCGGTGTTGGTATTGCTATGCTATTGTTGTTCGCTAACCCTCTAGCAGGTTAATCCGAAAGCTCAGTTGTAAATGTTTGGTATTCGGAAGCTTTCTATCAAATATAGTCAAATTTTGACTACCAAACATGATCAATGAAACTGATTTTTCATTAACAAAGAGGTGATCACGTGAATATCAATTTTACCCTCGTCGGTCAAGCCATTGCTTTTGCAATATTTGTGGTTTTCTGCATGAAATTCGTGTGGCCACCACTTATCGGTGCCATCAATGAGCGTCAGCGTAAAATTGCTGATGGTCTGAATGCCGCAGAGAAAGCAAAAGCAGATCTGGCGACCGCGGAGCAAAATGTCCAGCAGGAACTTGATCTTGCAAAGACCAAGGCCGCTGCTCTAATTGAGCAAGCGAACAAGAGTGCCAATCAGCTAGTCGAAGATGCAAAATCACAAGCCCAAGCGGAAGGTGAGCGCATTCGTCAACAAGCGCAAGCATCTATCGACCAAGAAATCAATCAAGCGCGTGAATCATTACGTGCCCAAGTTGCTGAACTGGCTGTACTTGGTGCAGAGAAGATTTTGCAAGATAAAGTCGATGCACAAAAACATGCCAGTATGCTAGACCAACTGGCGGCGAAGCTGTAATTGTGAGGATATAATGGCTGACTTATCAACCCTAGCACGACCGTACGCTAAAGCTGCGTTTGACTATGCCAATGAAAACGGCGCTGTACCTGAGTGGGAAGATTTCTTGCTTGTTGCTAGCACTGTTGTCAATGACAAGTCGTTCAGTACTTGGCTAGACAATCCAGCTGTTTCTGCTGAGCATAAGTCAGCTGCTTTGGTCGATCTTTATGACTCACAAGTGGCCGGTGATAACGACTCTGCTTTTAAACAGCTACTAGGCGAGAGCAAAGGTTCTCGCTACGGTAACAGTATTAGCTACCCTAAAATATCACCTGAGCTCAGTAATTTTGTTAAGCAGTTAGCGCTACAAGAGCGTCTGGCGCTGCTTCCTGAAATTTATGAGCATTATCGCCGTCACAAGGCAATAAGCTTAAAGCAGCTTGACGCATACGTGACTTCTGCCTACCCATTGACTGATGAACAGCGTCAGACGATACAAACACGTCTGACTACCTCGTTGAATGCGAGCATCGTGATTCACGAATCAGTTGATCCAAGTCTATTGGCAGGCGCTACAATCAAAGTCGGTGACAAAGTTATTGACGATTCGATGCGCGGCAAGTTACAACAGTTAAAAACACAGCTAACTGCCTAATGCCATTCATCAATACAGTCAAATATTGACGGTATGATTATAAGAGCATTTAAGTCAGTGGGCGGGTTATCATAAATTAAAGGAAACAAGGCAATGCAACAATTGAATCCAGCGGAAATCAGTAACCTGATTAAGCAGCGTATTCAAGACCTTGATGCGGGTGCAACTGCAAAGAATGAAGGCACGATTGTCAAAGTATCTGACGGTATCGTGCAGATTCATGGTCTTGAAGATGCCATGTACGGCGAAATGATTGAGTTTGAAGGCGAAATCTACGGAATGGCTCTAAACTTAGAGCGTGATTCTGTTGGCGCGGTAGTACTTGGTGATTACCTAAAGCTGCAAGAAGGTCAAAAAGCCTATTGTACTGGTCGTATTCTTGAAGTACCAGTAGGTCCTGAGCTGTTAGGCCGTGTTGTTGATGCTTTGGGTAATCCTATTGATGGCAAAGGTCCTATTGACGCTAAGATGACTGACAAAGTCGAAAAGATCGCTCCAGGCGTTATCGACCGTCAATCAGTAGATCAACCAGTAATGACCGGTTATAAGGCCGTTGATACCATGATTCCAATCGGTCGTGGTCAGCGTGAGCTTATCATTGGTGACCGTCAGACTGGTAAAACAGCGATGGCTATCGATGCGATTATCGCACAGAAAGCTTCTGGCATTAAATGTGTATACGTAGCTATCGGACAGAAACGTTCGACTATCGCTAACGTAGTACGTAAGCTTGAACAAACTGGCGCACTAGAATATACCACTGTTGTGGTTGCTTCAGCATCAGAGCCTGCAGCACTTCAATATATTGCACCGTACTCAGGTTGTACGATGGGCGAATATTTCCGTGACCGCGGCGAAGACGCACTGATTGTATTTGATGACTTATCAAAGCAAGCAGTTGCTTATCGTCAGATCTCGCTACTACTACGTCGTCCGCCAGGTCGTGAAGCTTATCCTGGTGACGTATTCTATTTACACTCACGCCTACTTGAGCGTGCATCACGTGTAAATGCTGACTATGTAGAAAAATTCACTAACGGTGAAGTGAAAGGTAAAACTGGTTCTTTAACCGCACTACCAATCATTGAGACACAAGCTGGTGACGTATCTGCATTCGTACCAACTAACGTGATTTCAATCACTGATGGTCAGATCTTCTTAGAATCTAGCCTATTCAACTCAGGTATCCGTCCGGCAGTAAATGCTGGTATCTCGGTATCTCGTGTTGGTGGTTCAGCACAGACTAAGATTATTAAGAAATTATCTGGTGGTATTCGTACTGCTCTAGCTCAATATCGTGAACTAGCAGCATTTGCTCAGTTTGCATCAGATCTTGATGACGCAACTCGCGAACAGCTTGATCATGGTGAGCGTGTTACAGAGTTGATGAAGCAGAAACAGTATCAACCAATGTCAATTTCTGAGCAAGCAGCCGTTATCTACGCTTCGAACGAAGGCTTCTTATCTGACGTTCCTGTCGAAAAGATTGGTTCTTTTGAAGAAGCATACTTGCGTTATATGCATGATGAGCAAAGTGAATTGATGCGTGAGATTGATGACACTGCGAACTACAATGATGATATCGCAGGTCGTTTAAAGTCAGCTTTAGAGACCTTTAAACAAAATCACAGTTATTAATTTAACGGGTTAAACCGAATTGGTTATAACTGTCGTTTGAAAAGTGGCGCGTTGTCTGACTAGATATTTGCGCCACTGTTTTAACCATTACCGGTATTAGATCGCGTAATGCCACAAGATATAAAATGTTATTCTATAGAATTGATGTTGTATATCAAACGATTGTCGCATGCGTCAATGCTTTTTAACCCTCTTATATTGGAATCATTATGGCAAGCTTAAAAGAGATACGTGCCAAAGTCACCAGTATTAAAAGCACCCAGAAAATTACTCGTGCTATGCAAATGGTAGCGGCAAGTAAAATGCGCCGTGCACAAGAGCGCATGGAAGTGGGTCGCCCGTATGCTGATAGTATGCGCCGGGTTATTTCACATTTGGTGCATGCCTCATCAGATTATAAACATCCGTATATGGTATCGCGTCCAGTCAATAAGGTTGGCTATATTGTCATTACCTCTGACCGTGGCCTAGCGGGTGGTTTGAATATTAACCTATTCAAAGCCTTATCTAAAAGTATTCAAGATTATCAAGATCAGTCTGTACAAGCTGAGTTTGCAGTCATCGGTGCCAAAGGTGTGAGTTTCTTCAAAAACTTTGGTGGTAAAGTTACCTCGGCTGTGACTGATTATGGCGATAAACCAACATTTGAGCAATTGAATGCACCGGTTCAAGCCATGCTTGAAGACTATAGAAACGGTAATATTGACCGTATCTATGTGGTCTACAACCGATTCGTCAATGCGATGACCCAGAAACCAACGGTTAATCAGTTGGTTCCTCTACCAGAGCAATCATTTGATGACGAAGACAGTGGTCTACAGACAGAACTTAGCTGGGATTATATCTACGAGCCTGACATCAAGACATTGATTGATGAATTGCTTGGTCGCTATATCGAGTCGATTGTCTATCAAGCGGTAATGGAAAACATCGCCTCTGAGCAGTCTTCACGTATGGTTGCGATGAAAGCGGCAACAGATAATGCTGGTGACCTTATTAACGATTTACAGTTGGTTTATAACAAGCTGCGTCAAGCGGCGATTACCCGAGAGATTTCGGAAATCGTTGGCGGTGCTGCTGCTGTTTCATAATTGACTACACCTATATATAGAAGTTCAAGGAGAACGCAATGAGTAGCGGTCGTATTGTACAGATTATTGGCGCGGTTCTTGACGTTGAGTTCAACCGTAATGAAGTTCCTCAAATTTTTGATGCCTTGGAAGTAGATGGTACCGAAACTACCCTAGAAGTACAGCAACAGCTAGGTGATGGTATCGTACGTACTATTGCTATGGGATCAACTGAAGGTCTAAAGCGTAACCTACCTGTTACCAATACAGGTGCAGCTATTTCTGTACCAGTAGGTACAGGCACACTTGGTCGCATTATGGATGTTCTTGGTCGTCCTATCGATGAAGAAGGTCCTGTTGCAGCAGACGAAAAATGGTCTATCCACCGTGATGCGCCAAGCTATGCTGATCAGTCAAACAGCACCGAGCTGCTAGAAACTGGTATTAAAGTAATCGATTTGCTTTGCCCGTTCGCCAAAGGTGGTAAAGTTGGTCTGTTTGGTGGTGCTGGTGTTGGTAAAACCGTTAACATGATGGAGCTTATCAACAACATCGCTCTAAAACATGAAGGTTTATCAGTATTTGCTGGTGTTGGTGAGCGTACTCGTGAAGGTAATGACTTCTATCACGAAATGCAAGAAGCTGGCGTTGTAAACACTGAAGACTTTAGCAAATCTAAAGTAGCAATGGTATATGGCCAGATGAATGAGCCACCGGGTAACCGTTTGCGTGTTGCACTGTCTGGTTTGACCATGGCTGAGTACTTCCGTGATACTAAAGATCCTGCCACTGGTAAAGGTCGTGACGTATTGCTGTTTGTTGATAACATCTACCGTTATACACTAGCCGGTACTGAAGTATCAGCATTGCTTGGTCGTATGCCATCAGCGGTTGGTTATCAGCCAACACTAGCTGAAGAAATGGGCTTGCTACAAGAGCGTATTACTTCAACTCAGTCAGGTTCTATTACTTCAGTTCAGGCTGTATATGTACCTGCGGATGATTTAACCGATCCATCACCTGCTACAACGTTTGCTCACTTGGATGCAACAGTCGTACTAAGCCGTGATATCGCCTCACAAGGTATCTATCCTGCGGTTGATCCACTCGATTCAACGTCGCGTCAGCTAGATCCACAAGTAATTGGTGAAGAGCATTATAATGTTGCTCGTGGTGTTCAGGAAGTTCTACAGCGTTATAAAGAACTTAAAGACATCATCGCTATCTTGGGTATGGATGAGTTATCAGAAGAAGATAAACTGGTTGTTTATCGTGCTCGTAAGATTCAGCGCTTCTTGTCTCAACCATTCCACGTAGCTGAAGTCTTTACTGGTGCACCTGGTAAATATGTAGCACTACGCGATACCATTGCTAGCTTTAAAGCAATCATCGCTGGTGAATACGATGACCTACCAGAGCAGGCATTCTACATGGCTGGTAGCATTGATGAAGTAGTCGCTAAAGCTGAAAAAATGAAGTCTTCTGCAGCTTAAGTTGTATGAGCTAATGAGTAGGTATAATATGAATCTTATATCTACTCTTCAGTAACGCATCGCAGTTTTTACTGTTTTTTGATCGCGCTTTGATGGTAAGGAATTAAGTATGGCAACGTTACAATGTCGCGTCGTAAGTGCTCGTGAAGAGTTGTATTCAGGCGAAATTAGCATGTTAATAGCTACTGGTACCGAAGGCGAGATTGGTGTATTGCCAGGTCACACACCGCTTATTACTTTGCTAAAGCCAGGTGCAATGCGAGTGCAAACGCCAAACGGTGAAGAAGAAGTGATTTACGTCTCAGGTGGTGTACTAGAAGTACAGCCTAAAATGGTTACTGTATTGGCTGATACAGCGATGCGTGCACACAATCTTGACGAAAGCAAAATTGTTGAAGCACGTAGAAAAGCTGAGCAAATGCTAGTTAACCAATCTGATACACTACAAACTAATGCGGCTTTGGCCTCACTTGCAGAGTCAGTAGGACAATTACAGACCCTTCGTAAGTACAAAAACCGCGCGTAATTTATTACTGATAGCTTTAAACAGTTGCTTACAGCTATTGTTTTAGCAATCATAAATGAACAGTCCATCATGGGCTGTTTTTTTATGTATATTGATTATGAAATTAACTGTTTCGTGGTAAATGAACATGATCATTTTTGGCTGTGACGTATGGCCGTTTAAACCATCAGTGGGGAAATACCTCGTCACTATCAATGAGCCACTATCAATGAATCATTGTCTATTAGGCTTTTCTCAAAAAGACACTAGCGACAACGATAATATATGGTTATATTAGAGATAACGTATTATAAGTAACGAGCAGTAATTGTACGCGATAATGTTAGCTTGACAGTTCATTTAACTAGCAAGCTATAAATAATAGAAACTATTAAGTACCAGTAAAGTAAGTAGCAGAATTTTTGGACGTAAACTAAAGTTTTGGTAGAGGTAGTTTATAGGTTTTGTTACCGACTATCAGCTATAGTATAGGAAGCTGACCATTTAATAGTATACTGTGCTACTAAGTTTGTAACAGCTATACGAACATAAATTGTGCCACTATAGGGTGCTATTAATTTTTACCGCTTTTACTTTTACTGCTTTTAAATTAGATGTATTAGAGGATATAACAATGACAACGACTGAAGAAGACAATACCCCCCGAATCTTGATTGTTGAAGATGATGAACGTCTGGCCATGTTGACTCAAGATTACTTGGTCAAAAATGGTTTAGAAGTAGCAATTGAAACTGATGGTAATCGTGCTATTCGCCGTATCGTCAATGAGCAACCAGATATGGTTGTACTTGATGTCATGCTACCTGGTAGTGATGGTCTGACAGTTTGCCGTGAAGTGCGCCCGCATTATCAAAACCCAATTTTGATGTTGACCGCACGTACTGAAGACATGGATCAAGTATTGGGTCTTGAGATGGGTGCTGACGATTATGTTGCCAAGCCTGCTCAGCCACGTGTATTGCTTGCTCGTATTCGCGCGCTATTGCGCCGCTCAGAAAATGCACCTTCAGAAGATGTGCCACAACGTCTAGAGTTCGGTGAGTTAGTAATCGACAATGGCGGTCGTTCAGTGCATCTAGGTGAAGAGTTGGTTGATTTTACTAGCGCTGAATATGATCTACTATGGCTACTTGCTTCTAATGCAGGCCGTATTCTATCTCGTGAAGATATTTTTGAGCGTCTACGCGGCATTGAGTATGATGGCCAAGATCGTTCAATCGATGTACGCATCTCACGTATTCGTCCAAAAATTGGTGATGATCCAGAAAATCCAAAACGTATTAAGACAGTACGTAGCAAAGGCTATCTATTCGTAAAAGAAGGCAACTAATAGTTTTGCTTTTGTATGTTGATTAATTATTAAACACTATTTGAAAAAACCAGCAACGATGCTGGTTTTTTTGTGGCTAAATTTTAATTTTTGAACTTAAATGCAGTGTTATGTGGTTTAATTAACCCATTATATAGACGCTGACTAAATATATGTAATACATATAAGTCTTTGGACGATTGCTGCATATGAATTAAAATGTGGTAGTTAAAGTTTATCTCTAGTCAATAATGCTCGATATTGTTATATATCACTGTTTATGTATTAGATGATATTAGTAATCTCTACTTATTAAGTTGGTCACGGCACGTATGTCATTAGTCTCTTCTTTAAAACACAGTATTTTTGTTCGTATTTATGCTGGACTACTTATAGTCTGCTTATGTGTGGCGTTGTTTGCACAGTTATTGATGGACACCATCAATAAGGAGCGTGTACAGTCCTATCGTGAAAGTATGGCAACGGGTGCTTTTCATTTGGTAAGTGAGGGAATCTCTCACCAAAATAGTGAAGAAGAACGTGAATACTGGTTATCAGATGCGAGTAGTTTGTTTGGTGCTACCTTTAAGGTGTTGCCGATCAATGAAGTAGACTTTAGTGCTAGTGAATTGCGCAGCTTCGAAAATGATAATACCGTTGTACGTTATGTTAGCCAACCTGTACATGCAGATGTTTATTATCGTTTGCCTGGTAACGAAAGTGTTTTGACAGCGAGAATCTCACAGGTTACGGAGCAACAAGTACGAGCAATTGCGGTATTCCTGTTAGATGATCTGTCTTATCATATGACGCTATCAGACAAGCGCACACGTTTGGCTGAACTGGAGAAAAAGTTCTCTTTTCCTTTAGCTTTTGAAGCGGCAAATACACTTGAGTTAGATTCAGATCAGATGGCACGCTTACGCCGTGACGAAGTCGTTATATCGTTGCAAGATACTAACAGTAGTACGAGTAACTCTGCTATTAGGGTGGTGGTACCATCTGAAATCAATGATATGGCAATTCTGATTGGGCCCATACCTTTATTTAATTGGTTTCCGCTCAACTTAATTATCAGTATGATCCTTATCAGTATGTTCTTAATCAGCTTGGGTGTGTATGCGCTCATCTTCCCACTCGAACGTAAGCTACAATTAATTCAGGTAGGTGTGAACGAGGTTAGCCAAGGCAACCTTGATATTCAAGTGCAGGTAATAGGTCAAGATGAAATAGCGCGCTTATCAGCGACATTCAATGCCATGACTTCACACATCAAGCGCTTGATCGAGTCACAACGAGAGCTTACTAGAGCAGTATCGCATGAGCTTCGTACGCCAGTGGCTCGTATTCGATTTGCGGTAGATATGCTTGCTGATACGGATGATGAAGACTCACGCTTTATGCAGCGTGACTATATTGATGAAGATATTGAGTCGCTGAATGGTTTGATCGATGAGATTTTGACCTATGCAAAGCTAGAGGAAGGGTCGCCAAAGTTAGATTTAGAACCGGTAAATCTAAGAGAGCTATTAGAGCAAATCGAACGCGAAACCAATGCATTAGGCAAGCCTATCAAAATAGTGGCCAGTTTACCAAATGCAAAAGTGACGGCAGTGGCAGATAGACGCTACTTACACCGTGTGATTCAGAACCTTGCAGGTAATGCGTTACGCTACGCAGAAACAACTATCATCATTAGTGCAGGCGTCAAGAAAGGCAATGCCTTCGTCAGTGTCGAAGACGATGGACATGGTATTCCTGAAGCAGATCGTGAAAAAGTATTTATTCCATTCTCGCGCTTAGATGATAGCCGTACACGCGCATCAGGTGGCTATGGTCTAGGCTTGTCTATTGTATCGCGTATTGCCTTTTGGTTTAATGGTAGTATGAAGGTGGATGAGAGTCGTGAGTTAGGCGGAGCAAGATTCGTGATGACATGGCCTATTAAGCCGTTGACACAAATTCTCGCTGCTGATGAATTAACGCAAGAAAAAAGCGAGCGCGACTTTGATACTAAGTTGTCAGATTAAATCATAAGAGTAAGCTATCGGTTCAAGTCGCAATGATGCACTATGTTATTAAAGAGGATAAGTGTCATTTTAATGCCTTGACACTATATACCTTTATAACTCGATAGCGCATTCGTCACTATTTTTAGGACAGTTGAACACTGTCATAGGAGAGCATAGGATGCCATATTTATTTGGTGGCTTGGTTGTATTGAATGCGATTACGCTAGGCTATTACTTATTCTTAAAACAGCCATCAACAACCCAAACGTTAAAAGCAGCTCAAGACGAGATTACTCAGCCACTAGCTTTCACGAACAGTGCCGAGTATATTCCGCCAATGATTGGTAGCAAAGATTAGTTTTTACGTGTTTACTTATTCAAATTGAAGTCTCATCATTATTTTGACTCTGGTGCTGTGCAGTCTACTTCAGACACTTCCTCTACGTCAGCAGCTAATGTGGTATCTCCAGCCACTTTAGAGAGTAGGGGAATACGTATGCATACTTGTAGCCCACCTTCAGGGTGGTTAATCGCTTCAACAGTACCGTGATGTAATCGTGCAATACGATCCACAATAGCAAGGCCCAATCCACTACCTTGAGTAGTTCGTGCAGTCTCGCCACGTTCAAACGGTTGCATGATCCGTTCTAATTGATCATCAGCGACGCCATCACCGCAATCTCGCACACAAATTACTAATTGTTCTTGTGCTTCTTTATTCACCACATTTTCACTGACCACATCTGTATTTTCGTCCTCAACAGTTTCTATAAATGTCGGTACAACTGTTGCCGAGAGATAAATAGGTGGTTTACCATAACGATTAGCATTATTGACCAAGTTAATGATCATACGTTTGATGGATAACGGACGTACAGGAACGACCTTATCGCATTCTGATTCATATACAAACTTCATTGGGGCAAACTGCACCATAACTTCGTTAAATATGGTGTCTAAATTGGTCAGACTGACTGGCTCATCAGAACCGTCTTTCATAAATGAGATGAATTGCTCCAAAATAGCATCCATGTCTTCAATATCATAAATCAGCCCTTCACGAAAAAAGTCATCTGGTAGCATTTCTGCCGTCAAGCGCATACGCGTTAACGGTGTCCGCAAATCGTGTGATATACCAGCGAGCATGATTGTTCGCTCTTTTTGCGCTTGATTCAATGTCGTAAACAGACGGTTAAATGCCATATTAACCTGACGTATTTCTGTAGGGCCTTTCTGAGTGGGCAGTGTGGTTGCATGGCCGAGGCGAATATAATTAGTAGCTGCTCGCTGTAGGTAGCGTAAAGGACGATTTAATTGACGTGCCAATAAGATAATTGTTAGCAGCGATAGGATAGGCAGTCCAATCAAGAATAGAACCAGTAATGTCGGGCTATACTGTGAATAATAGACCACAGGTTCGCGCATCCAAAAGCTGTTATCACGGCTATCTTGTACCCATAGCTGAGGCGTTGGCTTAAATTTAAAATAGACCTCTACGGGTCGACCAAGCTGTGCACCGATTTCACGTTGTAATACGTCAGTAAAAAAGCTTACGAATGGCTTATCAGCAACTTCCGGAAAGTCGCTAGGGTTGTTTACTACGACGACATGAGAGTGCTGGTAAACCCATTGGCGTACTTCGGGGCGATCTTGCCAATCTTTATTGACGCTATTGATCAGTTGTAACTCACTTGTCAGATAACGAGCATGATTTTTTAGTTCTGGCAAATAAAGACTGCGCCAAAAAAATAAAATCGATAGGCTTACACTGATAAGTACGATGAAGGCAACCATCAAGGTCGTTAGCCAAGTGTTGGAATAAGAGCGTGGCAGCCAACCTTTGCGACGTGGCTTTGAGCTTGGAGAGATCATATGTGTCCAACAGAGTAAAATAAAAGTTATTGTGATATAGCTTGTGTTTCTCTAAATATAGTTGTCTTAAGGCTAGTATGAGCATTAACTTAAAGCGGCATATCATAGAATAGCATAACCAATAAATAGTACTGATACAGTATGCAATCAATGATTGAGCTACATAACTATTAGAGTGGCTATAAAGTTAAGCTTTGGGTTCAGTATATTTAGCCACTGTAGTTTCTTCAGAGAGATTCATAGAAACTAAAGAAAAACTCTAAAAATGAGCAACTATCATCGGTTATGTTTTACTCAGCTCGACATTTAAGCTATTGTTAATAAATAATTAAATATGCACAGTTTATGTTTTCAACAAATAAAGACTGTGGTATAATTATGCCCTTTTTGGTATACCTGCGAAAGAGAGAATTCACATGGTTGTTATTCGTTTAGCACGGGGCGGTGCCAAGAAACGCCCATTTTATCAAGTAGTTGTTGCTGATCAACGCCGCGCGCGTGACGGTCGCTATATTGAAAACATCGGCTTTTTTAACCCACTCGCTAAAGAGTCTGAAGAAGCAGTACGCCTAAACATGGAAGCGTACAATGCGTGGATCGCAAAAGGTGCACAACCTTCAGATCGCGTTGCTTCATTAGTAAAAGCTTACAACAAGTCTGCAGCTCAAACTGAAGCAACTGCTTAAGTTTTTGTTGTTATAGATTTTAGAATACATAGCGTAACTGGTCTGACCAGGGTGCGCCATTAACTGTTTATCGCTTTTAACGCAATTGTTTTTGCAATTGCTGTTTTAACCATTGTTAGGTTAGCTGCTATGTCATCCACTCCAAACGCTAGTGCCCTTATGAAAATTGGTCAGCTTAAGAAGCCTTATGGCATCAAGGGCTGGCTTTGGGTATTTAGTGATACGGATGACCGTACAGCAATATTCGACATGAAGCCGTGGTGGATGAAAACTGCCACTGGCATGAAACCTTTGACTGTGAAAGCTTGGCGTGAGCAAGGAACAGGAATTGTAGCTCAGTTTGAGCAAATTCCTGATCGTAATGTTGCTGAGACCATGAACGGTGTTACCGTTTGGGTCGAACAAAACGTCCTACCTGAAACAGCTGAAGATGAATATTATTGGTCGGATTTGGTCAGTCTGCGCGTGATGAACGAGCAGGATGAGTATCTAGGTAATATCACTGAAATGTTTGAAACCGGTGCCCATGACATCATGCGTGTAACGGCAAATTCAGACAGTTTAGACAATGAAGAACGCCTGATTCCATGGCATAAGCAAACTGTAGTAGAGGTCGATATGACTGAAAAAACAGTACTTGTGGCATGGCCAAGTGACTATTAATATCGATTTTAGCTTTTAGCTAGAGTCCCTTGATATTCACACCGATTGTTTTAGCCTTAACGCAAGTAGACATCAGATGTATTTTGCCGTAATTAGTATTTTTCCTGAGATGTTTGCCACGATTCGTGAGTTTGGAATCACGGGCCGGGCAGTGACTCAAGAGCAAGTTACGATTGAATGCATTAATCCACGTGATTATACCACCGACAACTATCGCCGTATTGATGAGCGCCCTTATGGGGGCGGTCCTGGAATGGTGATGATGGCTGAGCCATTATCGAAAGCCATTGAGGATGCACGGTTGCGTGCCAGTCAATATGGTTGCCGTATTGATAGTGAGCACTGTCCAATGATTTATATGTCACCACAAGGACAGACGCTTAGTGAAAGTAGCGTCGTTAATATGACTGATTACGATGGCATGATTTTATTATGTGGTCGTTATGAAGGTATCGATGAGCGTTTACTTTCACAATATGTTGATAGGGAAATATCGCTGGGTGATTATGTGTTGACTGGTGGCGAGTTGCCAGCAATGGTGCTGATGGATAGTGTGATACGTCGTCTGCCTGATATCATGGGTGATGACAAGTCAGCAGAGCAAGACTCTTTTGTCGATGGCTTGCTTGACTGTCCACATTATACTAAGCCGCATGAGTTTGAAGGCATGGCAGTTCCTGAAGTATTGCTTTCAGGGCATCATGCCAATATTGCCAAGTGGCGTTTTGCTCAGCAAGTCAGTCGTACGCAAACGCGTCGTCCAGATTTATGGCAAGCGTTTACCCCAACGGCAGAACAAACGAAGTGGCTAAAAGCACTGGCAAAAGCAGATAAAAAGTAGATTTTTGAAATCTGGTTTTATCGTTAGTAAGCTGGGTAAACAGTTAAGAAATAGAATTTTGAGCAATAATAAAACGAGTCATAGCATAATGGCCGTTGGTTATAACCCATTTACGTTGTGTCTCACTATAAAGAGATGCGATTAATTATTACAAACAGGTGATATGCGTCAAGCCTCTATTATCTAATGTGAGGAGATAACTCTCATGAGCAACAAGCATCCATTGGTTCAGGTCATCGAAAACGCTCAATTGCTTGAGCGCCCAAACTTTGCACCCGGCGATACCGTTGTGGTACAAGTAAAAGTACGTGAAGGTGAGCGTGAGCGTTTACAGGCTTTTGAAGGCGTTGTAATTGCTAAGCGTAACCGCGGTCTAAACTCAGCGTTTACCGTACGTAAAATCTCAAGCGGCGTTGGCGTTGAGCGTGCATTCCAATTGCATTCTCCAATCATCGATAGCATCGAAGTGAAACGTCGTGGTGCTGTTCGCCGTGCGAAACTGTACTACTTACGTGAGCGTTCTGGTAAATCAGCACGTATCCGCGAAAAACTTGCGCCACGTCCAGCTAAGAAAAAGACTGACGCTGGCGTACCTGATGCAGTTGATACTGCACCTGGTATCTAAGCACAAGTTTGCCGCTTTGGGCTAATTCTATAATTTTAGTGTTAGTCCAAGACAAGGTAATAGTAGATACAAGCCCTTATTCATAGGTTTATTTATAAATAAGCGGGCCATACCAAAAAAGACGAAACCCCAATCTATGCGAAAGCTAGATTGGGGTTTTTGTATATAGAACTTCAATAAATTTAAGTCTTAATAACTTATCTATCATCAGTTAAAAGACAAGTTCTATTCAGCGGTAGGTGTATCGATACGGCTTACTTGCTCTTTGGACTTACTGTATTTACGTAGTCTGATGTATAACATTTTGGTAATGGTCGCAATTAGCTTTTGCTGTTCATCAAAGATGTCGACTTTATACTCACGAAAAACGGCTTCACCTTCTTTTGCGAGCTCTTGAATAGTAATGATTTCAGAACTAGGTATTTTCATGCGAGCAGTGACTTTGCTATTACCAGGCGCAACAAAATCGATATGTGAGCTTTTGTCCCAAACCACATAGTTGCTACCCAATTGATGCATCAGTATGAGCATATAGAAAGGATCAACCATTGAATATAAGCTCCCACCGAATTGAGTGCCGACGATATTTTTATTCAGCGTGTTTAGTCCCATGCTTACCACACACAAACCTTGATCGAGACTGAGATGCTCGATTTTAATACCAGCGCCAATGTATGGTGCATAGGTATTAAGGCGTAACCTCAATAAATGCGGTGTCAGCAATGGCATAATGCTTTGCTTTGCCCGACGTTTTAAAGTCTCAAGATTGGTAGGTAATACACTCATAAATTTGTCCTGTTGCCTTTTCTCAATTTTTTAATGTTATCAGTAATGTAGTTTTGACTAGTGTTACTTAGAAATAAACCAATAAAAAGTATTTATCATAATTAAAAATTATTCAGCCTGCTAGCGCTAAAGCGTAACTGAATTGACATATTTATGGCTACTCATAGATAGCAGACGCTATTTATTATAATTATCTTTGCTATTCAATTATTTGATAAAAAATTGTCTAGATGTAAATTATTATCAATAAAATAGTCATTTATTTTAATATACAGCCTATATTGAAAGTTTTTTTCCTAATGGTTTTCTATTAAAGTCAATTTTGTCTTAAATGAAAACTTTAATTTATAGATTGGGATGAGATACATAGTACCTTTAAGTGGTTTTAGGTTCGCATTTCATCAAGTCATGACATACAATAGTTCGCAGTTTGTAATAGGCGCTTTGGTCTATGACATTAGGTCAGAACGTGTATAGTCAATCAAAGATGTAATCGACACAAGGAAATGTGATGAGTAATCCTCAGACCCCTTCTTCAGGGTCTAATCCGCCGACCTCGAATAAAAACCACGACAGCCAACTACAAGGTAGTTATGTAGATTTACATAAGCCGAGTTCTAGTTTTGACAGCCGTGATACTTATTTAAACCATGAACTACAAATCATGCAGCCGAAACGCTGGCGTCCCAATTTACCATTCCGTGATTACCGTTTTGAGTTCGAAGATACTATCCCAGCGATGGCTGCAACCATTGGTAAAGTTGTTATGGTGGGCGCCATTGCAGCAACCTTTGCAGGTCCACTTGGTTTGGGCGACGCATTTGTTTTAGAAAACGTACGCTACGAGTTATTGATCGTCTCCTTTTTTATTATTTTATTTTCAGGTTTTTTACTTCCGACTGCCAATCTTGCTGGTACTCACGGCCCGCTCATTCCTTTGATTCCTATTGTAGTGGCAGCTGGTGGGCACCCGATGGCTTTTGGTTTGCTTATCGGTGCTTTTGGTTTGCTCCTCGCGATTAGTAAAGGGGGCAGTCTACTGGCAAATCTGACCAGCAAAGGCGTGTGCGGTGGCCTCTTGATTTACTTGGGCTTTATCGGTACCACGTCACAGGTCAAAAATCTCTTTGCTTGGGCAGAAGGGATTGGTATGTCGCATATCGCTTTCTTTATTATTCTGGCGACTATCCTGTTATATGCACTGCTTGAGCATTGGCAAAAACGCTGGCTAGCTGTACCGTTAAGCTGTGTGTTAGGTGGTGGTCTTGCCTTTGCATTGGGTGCTCCTTTCGAGTTTAAAACGGCACCAGGTCTACCAAACATGAACCCAATGTATTGGTGGGGTGAAAACACAGGTTGGATGCTAGGTCTGCCTACGATAGAAAGTTTCATTGTGGTCCTGCCGTTTGCTATTTTGGCTGTGGCAATGTGGTCGCCAGATTTCTTAGGTCATCAGGTATTCCAAAAAATCAGCTACCCTAAACGTACTGAAAAAGTGCTAATGGATATTGATGATACAATGACCAGCGCTTCAATTCGTCAGGTGGCGGGTTCTGTATTGGGCGGTGCTAACTTTGCGTCATCGTGGGGTACTTACATTGTCCCAGCAGCAATTGCTAAACGTCCGATCCCTGCCGGTGCTTTATTAACGGCATTGTTTTGTATTATCGCAGGTGTTTGGGGTTATCCGATGGATTTGGCCATTTGGCAGCCAGTGATGTGTGTGGCCTTGATCGTTGGTGTGTTTATTCCGTTATTGGAAGCTGGCATGGAGATGACGCGTGAAGGTAAAACGACGCAGTCTGCTGCTATTGTAGTGTTTGCTTCAGCATTGGTGAACCCAGCCTTTGGTTGGTCGCTTACGTTGTTGCTCGATAACCTAGGCTTGATCGGTTCTAAAGAGCGTAGTGCCAATTTGACTAAGATGAGCCGCTGGATCATACCAGGTATTATGTTTGTGGTACTGACAGGCGTTATGGCTATTGTTGGTATGCTACCAGGTATCCCAGCATTGATGGCTAACTTCCGTCATTGATAGCATGTTGCTGAACAAACGATAATAGAACAAACTAAGCCAGCGAAAGCTGGCTTTTTTGTGGGTAGCGCTGCGATAATAATTGGCTTGTAAAACAATGACTACCGCCCCATAACTAGCAATATTACTAAGATTTTTAAGAGCAATAAATTCTATGGTTAATGTCTCAGAATCGAGTCCTGTCGATGATAAAAAAGCCCGCCTTAAGCATTTGATTAAGCGTCTGCCTAACTTGCCAGGGGTATATAAGATGCTGGGTAAGAACGGCGATATATTATACGTTGGCAAAGCTAAGTCGCTTAAAAGCCGAGTGAATAGCTATTTCGCCAAAACAATCGATCATCCAAAGACGCGAGCATTGGTTGCGCGTATTCATGATATAGAGACTATCATAACGCGTAGTGAGACCGAGGCGCTGTTGCTCGAACAGAACCTAATCAAAGAGCATCGCCCACCTTACAACGTGCTTCTGCGAGATGATAAATCGTATCTTTATGTGTTTATCTCAGCCGATAAGCCTTATCCTCGCTTGGCTTACGGTCGTGGCAAAGGCAACCACCAAAAAGGTCGATTCTTTGGCCCGTTTCCCTCTGCACATGCGGCAAAAGAAACGCTGGTATTGATGCAAAAGATGTTTCAAATGCGTCAATGTACCAACACCTTTTTTAAGCAGCGTCAGCGTCCTTGTCTTGAGTATCAGATCAAGCGTTGCCGTGCACCCTGTGTGGGTTTGGTTTCGCCCGAGGAATATGCAGAAGATGTGAATAATACCATTCGTTTTTTAAAGGGCGATTCTAGCGATATTCATAGTACGCTGATTGAAAAGATGGAAGGTGCTGCTGAAGCATTAGATTTTGAAAAGGCAGTATTTTATCGCGACCAGCTATCCATGCTACGCGAAGTACAAGCAAGGCAAGCGGTCTATACCGTACAAGGTGAGGCAGATGTGATTGCCATTGCTAGTCAGGCTGGTATGACCTGTGTCAACGTACTGACCGTACGTGGCGGTCGAGTATTAGGTGGTAAAAATTATTTCCCTGATGTTGATAGTAGTGAGTCGTTAGCAGACAATCTATCAGCTTTTATTACGTCCTTTTACTTCCAAGTGACTGACGATTTGCCTGCCGAAATAATATTGAGCCATCAGATACCAGATCAGGTAGCAGTAAGCGAAGCATTGGCAACGCATTTTGGTAATAAAGTAGCCATTAAGACCAACGTACGCGAGCATCGTTCAGAATGGTTGGACTTAGCAACACTCAATACCAGTAATGCACTAAAAACCAAGCTTGGCGATTATTTAGAGCTACATGCACGCTTTGGCGCACTAAAAGATGTACTAGCAACTGTCACAGATCGGACGATTGATCGCATCGAATGTTTTGATATTTCACATACGATGGGTGAAGCGACCATCGGTAGTTGCGTGGTATTTGATCAAGGTGGTTCGCGTCGTCGAGACTATCGTCAGTACGCTATCCATGACATCCAAGGCGGCGATGACTATGCAGCGATGAAACAAGTGCTGACTCGACGTTATAAGAAACAGCCATTGCCGGACTTGCTATTGGTTGATGGTGGTAAAGGTCAGCTTGGCATTGCCAAAGAAGTATTAACTGAGTTGGGTATTCTTGGCGATACCTTGCTCATTAGTGTGGCAAAAGGGGAAGGGCGCAAGGCTGGGTTAGAGGTATTACACTTTATTGATCATGAGCCCTTAGATCTACCAATGGATAGCAAAGCATTGCACTTGCTGATGCATATTCGTGATGAGGCGCATCGTTTTGCGATTACCGCTCACCGTAAGAAACGTGATAAACGCCGTTCATCGTCGGTACTAGAGGTAATACCTGGGCTGGGTGAGAAACGTCGTCGTGATTTACTCAATCATTTTGGCGGTATGCAGCAATTGCTTGGGGCGTCCCAACAAGAGCTATCAGGCGTGCAAGGTATTGGTCCTGTGCTCGCAAAAACAGTTTATAAGGTATTGCACGAGTAAATAGATATAGCTCAATGGTGCATATAAAAAACGACAACAGAATTAAATCTGTTGTCGCTTTAACGTTAATACTTTTTAGCAGGTTGAGCTTTCTGATCGCTAAAAATCAAAACTTAACTGCTGGTTTGGATAGCTGCGGCAGTGCTCGCAAACGCGTTCCCAACGATTGAATCGATAGCGTAAATACCAACGAACATGCACAGCTCTAGGATAACCGCATTGAATGGCCATGATGACCTCCATAATTATGATTAGGAATTCATAACTGTGGAGACATAGACACTTATTAGCATTTACTATAAAATATAGGCACCTTCCTACAGGTATATAAAATATTTTTAATATGCTAACAATGGAGTCTGACTCCACAGTTGTATTATTTAAATGTTTTTTAAGCTCAGCAATTAGCGTTGCTGGGCTTTTTTAATTTTGCATATCTGGTTTCTCCTCTCAAGTTGAATAAAGACTAAACGATGCTAGGCTTCTACTTTGTAAGTGGTAAATTTAAAGCTTAAGTCACTTTTTTCGTCGTGCATTTGATCAGATTCGTCTGCTACTTTAAATCGTTCTGGTAGCTCAGGGTAAAATGCATCACCGTCAACGATGTCAGTATCTACATGAGTCAGCTCAATACGGTCCGTATACATCAAAGCATCGCTAAATACTCGCTCACCACCAATCACCCATATCGTATCGAGGTGTGCGCCATGAGCAAGGCTAGCCGCTTGTGTCAGTGCGTCGTCTAGATTGTGTACTACATAAGCATTGCTGCTATCTGCGAGACCTTTTGTCTCAGCATAATCCATTTGTGTTGTGACAATGAAGCTCACACGCTTTGGTAATGGCTTGCTACCCATCGACTCAAATGTCTTGCGGCCCATAATCACGATGCCTTGTACACCGTCGTCATTTTCTTTGGTCGTCATTTTTTTGAAGTGCTGCAAATCTTCTGAGATATGCCACGGTAGCTCATTGTTTTTACCGATACAGCGGTTGCTACTGATGGCTGCGATTTGGGCAACTTCGGTGTGGGCATAACTCATAATCTGTCCTTTTTATTCGCTTTTAACGTTTTAATCTTGTGTAAAGTAGTCAATCAGACAAATACTATACCGCAACTTTCGCTTTAATAGCAGGGTGTGATTCGTAACCTTCGACGCTAACGTCTTCATAGGTGAAGGCAAAAATATCATCAATATCAGGGTTGAGCGTCAAGGTTGGTAGTGTATATAGTGAACGCGTCAACTGTAGCTCAACTTGCTCACGGTGGTTTTGATAAATGTGACAATCACCACCGGTCCAGATAAATTCACCAACGTCTAGACCACAAATTTGCGCAACCATGTGGGTCAGCAGCGCATAGCTGGCAATATTAAATGGCACGCCTAAAAATAAATCTGCTGAACGCTGATAGAGCTGGCATGACAGCTTATTGTCTGCAACAAAGAATTGAAACATGGTATGACAAGGTGGTAAGGCAACTTGGTCCGCTTCGCCAGGATTCCAACCAGACACGATCAGACGGCGTGAATTAGGGTTGGTCTTTATTTGTTCGATGACTTGAGTGATTTGATCAACACCATCAGCATTGTAATTACCAGCACTGTCTTGAGTTGCGCCATAATTACGCCATTGATGACCATAGACAGGTCCCAAATCACCAGCAGGACGGTTGAAGCGTGCCGTTTGCTCTGCAGTAGCCCATTCATTCCAAATGCGTACGCCATTAGCTTGCAGATAATCGACGTGAGTACTACCGCTCAAAAACCAAAATAGTTCATAAGCGATGGATTTAAAGTGGACTTTTTTGGTGGTTAATAATGGAAACCCTGATGCTAAGTCAAAACGTAGCTGTGCGCCAAAGTGACTGAGCGTACCAGTGCCAGTACGATCGCCTTTTTCGGTGCCTGTGGTCAAAACGTGTTTGAGCAAGTCTAAATAGCCTTGCTCATTAGTGCTGTTAATCATAAAAATGCTCGTCGGTATTGTTTAATATACTGTTTGATATAGGGCTTAATAAGCAGCCTGTTTACCCCAGTCATAGATGCCGCGTTTGTAAGCATATACTAGTAGGATAAAGCCAATAATTATCATCGGCGCACTTAGCATTTGCCCTTTGGTCACCCAGCCTAGCAAAATGAACCCTTGGTCAACATCTGGCTGACGGAAGAACTCGATGATGAAACGGCTAACGCCATAACCCAACATAAACACACCTGTTGCTGCCATACGAGGGCGTGGTTTTGAGGAGTACCACCATAAGAACAAGAACAGTAATAAACCTTCAGCAAGTGCTTCATACAATTGTGAAGGATGACGAGGCAGCAGATACTGTCCATTAACTTCAGTCATTAGCTCTTGCAGCTCAGGATTGGCCTGTAACTGCTGCATGTCAGCTGCCGCTGCTTGCGGGAAGTAGGTCAGCCAATTATAGCCACCGTCAGAGACACGGCCCCACAGCTCAGCATTTATGTAGTTGCCGATACGTCCGAACAATAGGCCAGTTGGTACGCATGGCACGACAAAATCCAATACTTGAAAGGGTGTCTTTTTATACTTACGAGCAAAATATAGCATACCGAGCATGACACCAATCAAGCCACCATGGAATGACATGCCGCCTTCCCAGACTTTGAAAAGATAGGCAGGGTTTTGTAGCAATTCACCGAATTGATAAAACAAGACGTAGCCAACACGGCCACCTAAAATGACGCCAAGCGCACCAAAGAAGACCAAATCGGATACCATGTCGGTATTCCAATTATCGCGTTTGGTGCTGCGATACCATGCTAGGCCGTAAGCGGCAGCAAATGCCAGTAAATACATCAGCCCATACCAATGGACTTCGACAGGTCCAATGGCTAATGCTACGGGATCGTACTGAGGATGAATCATCATAAGGGCATCATAATATTGATATTAAAATGCTGACTATAATAGCAAATTTCATGCGCCCAGCATACATAATTGCTATGACGCTACTCAGTGAAATGGACAAATTGAGTTTCTGATACAGTGAGGAATGTATAGGGTAGGAAGCAAGTAAGGTAATGAATGAAATAGGACAAATGACTGTAATCGTGAAAAGGTTTTGTGATGATATGCAACCTTGGTAGCTAGCAGCTTAGGATAAAAATGCAGTTTATTATCTATCGTTCACTACCAAGTTGTATTATTAAATAATATTAGATGGCGACCAGATCCTGTACTTTGTTTTCGACCATTGTGTCGCCTGCGCCTTGTGACACTACCTTGCCACGTGATAGCACGGTGTAATTGTCAGCCAGCTCTTCTGCAAACTCATAAAATTGCTCAACCAGTACAATTGCCATGTCACCTTTGTCCGCTAAGTCTCGTAGCACTCGGCCAATATCTTTGATAATGGAAGGCTGGATGCCTTCAGTGGGTTCATCCAAAATCAGCACCGTTGGCTCAGATGCTAGGGCGCGCGCGATGGCCAGTTGCTGCTGCTGACCGCCCGATAGGTCACCACCGCGGCGATGTTTCATCTCATCGAGTACTGGAAAAATATCATACAAATGCTTAGGTACTTGTTTTGACTTGCTACGTGAGAATTTTGCCATGCCGATTAAGATGTTTTCTTCTACGGTCAGTGTCGAAAAAATATCGCGACCTTGTGGTACATAAGCCAAACCTGAGCGGACGCGCTGCTCTGGCGACATTTTACTGATGTCTTTGTCATTGAGCAAAATCTGTCCTGATTTGATGGGTAGGATACCCATTAGGCATTTAAGTAGGGTGGTTTTGCCCACACCATTACGTCCAAGTACCACACTGCATTCGCCGATGGGTGCTGTAAGTGAGACGTCTCGCAAAATATGACTGCCGCCGTAATATTGATTGATATTGTTAACTTGCAACATGGCTGTCTCCTAAACGCTCAACTTTTCTAATATATTGAAGGAAGTAGTCGTTCATTGGCTTCATTGTTAATTGAATAAATGGTTCGAATATCGATAGCAGTACTATGGCAATTATCGACCTAAATAGGACTCAATCACGGCCTCGTTTGCTTGCACTTCGGCCAACGTACCCTCAGCCAATATTGCTCCCTGTGCCAATACTGTGACTTTTTCACTGATGGCATCAATAAAGGTCATATCATGCTCGACCACTACTAAGGTATGGTTCTTTTTGAGGCGTAGACACAGCTCGGCAGTGTGCTCAGTTTCCGCGTCAGTCATACCTGCCACAGGCTCATCAAGCAAAATCAGTTTTGGGCTTTGCATCAGTAGCATGCCAATTTCTAACCATTGTTTCTGACCGTGAGAGAGTAGTCCAGCAGGCTTATTGATTTTGTCCGTCAAACGAATTTGCTCAAGGGTAGCGTCGAGCGTATCGCGAGTATCGGCATTGAGTTTGTTAAACAAGCTTTTGACCACACGTTTGTTTTTCGGCGCGGCAAGTAGTAAGTTATCCATCACCGTAAAGTTTTCAAAGACAGTCGGTTTTTGGAATTTACGTCCGATGCCTGCTTCAGCGATCTGTTCAGTAGATAAGCTGGCAAGATTGTGGGTTTGACCAAAAAACACGCTGCCTTCAGTAGGACGGGTTTTACCAGTAATGACATCCATTAGCGTGGTTTTACCTGCACCATTCGGTCCGATAATACAGCGTAGCTCACCTTCTTCGATATACAGGGATAAATTATTAAGTGCTCGAAACGAATCGAACCAAACACTTAAGTCCTCTAAATACAATGCAATACCATGGCTAAAGTCTACGCCTGATGGCTTTGGATGGGTGCGACCAGTACCGCCATGGTTGCGCCCATACTCATTGATAAGCTGTTCGGTCGTTGATGGTTTATCACTTAGCATCACTGTTTCTCCTTTTTGAAGCGATCGAACAAGCCCATAATGCCATTGGGCAAAAATAACGTAACGACGACGAATAACCCGCCCAGTATCAACAGCCAAAATTCAGGATAGGCGACCGTAAAGTAGGTTTTTACAGCATTGACTACACCAGTACCTAGTATCGCGCCAATTAAACTTCCTCTACCACCAGTCGCTACCCAAACGGCTATTTCAATTGAGTTCACAGGATTCATTTCACTTGGGTTAATAATCCCTACTTGCGGTACGTATAGCGCACCTGCGATGCCAGCAATGACAGCTGATAATACCCAAGCAGATAGCTTGTACCACAACGTACGATAACCTAAATACTGCAAGCGGTTTTCGCTATCACGAATCGCACCCAGCACACGACCATAAGGCTGATTCATCAAATAACGCAGACCAATATAAGATGCCAATAATGCTAGAGCAGTAGAAAAGCATAGCACCGCACGGGTAGAAGCAGCAGTAATGTCATAGCCTAAAAGCGTTGTAAAACCAGTGAAACCGTTGTTACCGCCAAAACCTGTCTCATTACGGAAGAACAGTAAGGCCGCTGCATAGACCATCGCTTGGGTGATAATAGAAAAATAAACGCCTTTGATTTTGGAGCGAAAGGCAAAGAAACCAAAAATAAAAGCAACTAAGCCAGGCACTAATACTACTAGAGCAGCTGCCCACCAAAAGTGCTGCGTACCAGCCCAGTACCATGGCATCTCAGTCCAGCTCAAAAAACGCATAAAGTCAGGTAAGCCATCGCCTGCTGTTTCTCGTGTGAGGTACATGCCAAATGCATAACCGCCCAAGGCAAAGTATAGGCCATGTCCCAAGCTCAAAATGCCAGCATAGCCCCAGACGAGATCCAGCGCTAACGCTACCATGGCCAGTGCCATTATTTTGCCAATGAGAGTAATCCAGTAGGCCGATAGATGAAAAGGCGAAGTCTCAGGCATAAGATGTAGCCAAGGTAGTACTAGTAGTACGGCAAAACATAATCCAATCAAAACAGCACTACGCGGCGTATCAGACAGTAATTTGGTCAGTATCATAGGAGTCTCCTTATTCGACAAAGCGGCCTTTAAGTGCAAATAAACCTTGTGGCCGTTTCTGAATAAACAAAATCACAAGAACCAACAACACAATCTTTGCCAATACCGCACCGATACCAATCTCAAGTACCGTACCGCTGACTCCAAGTCCCAAGGCAGCTAGTACAGCACCCCATACTTGTCCGACACCGCCCACCACAACGACTAAAAAAGTATCAATGATATAAGTTTGACCTAGGTCAGGACCTACATTGCCTACTTGGGCAAGTGCACAGCCAGCCATACCAGCGAGCCCAGAGCCCAAACCAAATGCCATCATATCGATACGTGCAGAGGGAATACCGACAGAGCGAGCCATTTGACGGTTTTGGGTGACAGCTCGTATAAATAAACCAAAGCGTGTTTTGTTGAGTAAGTACACTAAGAGCGCCACAACAATGACCGTAAATACGATAATGGCGATACGGTTGTAAGGAAGTACAAGGCTTGATGATACTTGATATGCACCGCTGAGCCATGCCACATTGCTGACTTCAACATTCTGAGCACCAAAAATCATCCGTACCAATTGCATCAGGATGAGACTCACACCAAAGGTGGCTAATAAAGTCTCTAGCTCACGCCCATACAATGGGCGAATGACAATGCGCTCAATGATCATACCGATGATGGCGCTGACTAAAAATGCCGCTGGAATGGCAGCAAGTAGATACCAGCCCGCCATATCTGGCATATAAGCTTGAAATAAGTTTTGCACCATATAGGTGGTATAAGCACCAATCATGATTAGCTCACCGTGCGCCATATTAATCACGCCAAGTAAACCAAAGGTAATCGCAAGGCCAAGAGCGGCAAGCAATAAAATACTGGCAGTGCTCATACCTGTGAAAATATGACCTGTCCATGTGCTGATTTCAATACGGCGTGACACACTCGACTCTGCATCGATAAGCGCCGCTTTCAGTGTGGTATCTACATTATCAGCGGCAAGGGCGGACTGAATATCGACTAATACTTGTGGACTATCGCTATCTGCGAGTAAGTTTACAGCTACAATCTGAGTAGGCAGATCGCCGTTTTTGAAATCTATACGAGCCTGTAGAGCCGTCAATGCTTTTTGAACATTGGCATTGTCTTCATTTGCTGCTGCAGTGGTGATAATGGCTGGGTCGACTTGATCGATGTTGTTAGCCAAAATTTCCACAGCTTGTAAACGCTGTGCTGGCTTGTCAGAGGCTAGCTTGACCTTCGCTTGACCAAAAATAAGCGCTGAGCGTAATGCATTGGTCAGTGTGACTTGTGATAAATCACTTGGCCAGTCTGAAGTTTCCTTTTTGTCAGGATAAGTAAATAGTTGATCATCTGCATTGAGTAAATAAGCTTGGCCACTGTTGCCTTGATACAGTTCATCATTGGCAATGAACTCCACCAAGCTATCTAAACTCTCAACTGATCCTGGCCACTCACTTAACATGGCTTGACGCTTACTAAAATTACCTGCCACAAACTGCGTGATTGAATCGCCTGAGTTGATAGTTGCTGTTGAAGTGTCTGTGATGTTTTGAGTAGAAGCAGTAATGCTCTCAGGTGAGACCAACGATTGCTCACTATGTGCGATATCTGTATCGTGGTCATGTATTTGACCATTATGATCCGCATACGCTGTGGTGGTGAAAGTTGTTATGCATAATGCCATCAATGCAAGTAATCGCAGAGGCGAATAAATTGAAAAACGAGCCGCATGCTGCATGACTTCACTGGCTGATGCTTGTGGGTTATTTCCATTTTTGGACGATGTTGGCTCTACAAACGGGCGTAAAGTATGGTGCTGCATGTGCGGCTCCCTGTTTTTCACAGACAACAAACCCTTAGTCTCCACTGATTAGTAGAATAAATGACAGAAGTATTTATAAGGTTTGGAGGTATTTAAAAATTGAGAGTAAGTGTTGAAAATAAATGTGGAAAGTAGGCGCTTAGTTTTTATTGGTGTCGCTTATCCATCCGCCTACTACCCACTTACTATCCATGTATTTTTCAGTATCACCTTACTTAGAGGACAGTTTATTTAGGAATATACTCGCTCCAAGGTTGTGCTTGAATGACTTCTGGCGTTTTAAAAATCGTATCAAACTGTCCATCAGCACGAATTTGGCCAATCATGACAGGCTTCCATAGATGATGATTTTCTTCATCCATTTTTAGCGTGTAGCCTGATGGCGCATCGAACGTCTGTCCTGCCATGCTAATACGCACTTTGTCGACATCGGTAGTGCCAGCTTGTTCAACAGCTTGCTTCCACATGTTGATACCGACATAAGTGGCTTCCATTGGGTCATTGGTTACGACTTTTTCAGCATTGGGTAGATTTTGGTCTAGCGCATACTGCTTATAGCGTTTGGTGAAATCGTTATTGGTTGGATTTTTGATTGACATAAAGTAGTTCCACGCCGCCAAATGACCTTGCAACAAGCTGGTATCGATACCGCGTAGTTCTTCTTCACCGACTGAGAATGCCATCACTGGAATGTCTGAGGCGTTAATACCTTGGTTGGCAAGCTCACGATAGAACGGAACGTTTGAGTCGCCATTGATGGTCGATATTACAGCTGTCTTTTTGCCCGTTGAGAATTTTTTGACGTTGGAGACGATGGTTTGATAGTTACTAAAGCCAAATGGAGTGTACTCTTCCATGATATCTTCATCAGCCACACCTTTTGATTTTAAAAATGCTTTTAAGATCTGGTTAGTTG
>NZ_JBQSVK010000005.1:0-189245 GCF_052376195.1 Psychrobacter sp. AOP7-B1-25 | reverse complement strand
ATAGTTCTTCTGGCAAAACGAGCCAATCTCATCATTGCTACCTGGGTCTTGGCTACCAAATTGATTACAAGGAAAACCGACAACCACCAGTCCTTGATCTTTATACTGTTGATATAGCGATTCTAAGCCTTCGAACTGCGGCGTAAATCCACATTTGCTTGCGGTATTGACGATTAACAATACTTTATCTTGATAGTCTGAAAAGTCTTGTGAGCTACCATCCATGCGCTCAGCCGTAAAATCATAAATTGTACTCATCATTTATCCTTAAATTGAGGTTTTTATTGTTTTAGGTGTTTATACAGTACTTATTTTTCTATCGTACATATAATAAAACTATTAAAAAGGAAGCACTCTGTACTTCCCTTCCACACTTCTGATATTACTTAACCTACTACTTCTCAGACTTATCTAAATCAATAGATACTGAGTTGATGCAATAGCGCATGCCAGTAGTCTCTTTTGGTCCATCAGGGAATACGTGACCCAAGTGTGCGCCACAGTTACTACAGGTGACTTCTGTGCGCGTCATACCTAGAGAGTTATCTTCATGCTCTTCAATGGCGCTGTTATCGATGCCTTGATCAAAACTTGGCCAGCCGCAGCTCGCATCAAATTTATTACTTGAGTCAAATAAGCTTGCACCGCAGCCTTTACAGCGGTAGACGCCATCATCAGTTGCATCATTATAGACGCCTGTGAACGGACGCTCAGTGCCCTTCTCACGCATAATATGATACTCATCGGCGCTTAAACGCTCTTTCCAGTCAGCTTCAGTCAACTGGCTGATTTCTTCTTTGCTTAGTTGATTATCTTGCATAATTTATCCTTATTCGAGTATTTATTATCTAATCTCGATCACTGTTTTATCGCCATATGATTATGAAAACGACGTGCTCTATCTGTTGGTTATCAATGCACTATTCAAGGTACGTATAAGAAAAATACTATCTATATAAAGAGAGAAATAGCGCGGCTGAAAAGATTAACTAGGTTAAATATAGCAAATTATTTTTAGATAATAAGGGGTAGAGATGTAATTTGAATATCTATTACATCTTATGGTCTATATAAGAAATTTGATAGAGAATAAGGACGAACTCAGAACTAATTGCAAGTTATACTTGCACTACATAGTAAGTCTGATTGTAAAATCATTTGCAAACCAACTATTAATGCAATAATATCTTGCATTAATAGTTGGTTTATTTTTCACCGAATAATTACTGGTTAATAAAGGCTCAAACAACAATGTCTGACGACAATAATAAAAGTACGCAAGCGGAACGACTGGTACAGTTGCGCCGTGACAAAGGATTTACGGCAGAGCAGCTAGCACAAGCTATGACAGCCGCTGGTGCAAAAGTCAGTCGCGGAGCTATCTCAAACTGGGAACGAGGTACCAATGGCATTGTCTCATCCAAACTGCCTACGCTCGCACGTATTTTAGGCTGTAGCGAAGGATATCTGTTGCGTGGTGACCTCAACAACGAGGCTATTGATACACAACATCTATCACCTTCTACAGAGTGCAGAGAGCGGCAGAAAGTAGAAACAGCCAAACCTTCTTCTACGATATCCATTAATAATAGTCAAAATACAAAACTTAACCCTATAACCAATCCGATAAACGGTCATGCTATGAACACAATTAAAAAATCTGATAAATTACAAAACGTTTGCTATGACATTCGTGGCCCTCTTCTACAAACTGCCAATAAAATGGAGACAGAAGGCAAACGCATATTAAAACTAAACGTGGGTAATCCAGCGCCCTTTGGCTTAGAAGCGCCTCATGAGATTTTGCGCGATGTATCTATGAACTTACCTGAGGCGACTGGCTATTCAGACTCGCAAGGAATTTTCTCAGCGCGTAAAGCCATTTTACAATACTACCAATCCAAAGGTTTGCTATCAGCTGTTGATGTGCGTGACGTATATTTGGGTAATGGAGTCTCTGAGCTTATTGTTATGACTATGCAGGCACTGATGAACGATGGTGATGAAGTCCTAATTCCGATGCCAGACTACCCGCTTTGGACGGCAGCGGCCAACCTCGCTGGCGGTACAGCGGTTCACTACCGCTGTAATGAAGAAGACAACTGGCATCCTGATATTGAGGACATCAAGTCGAAAATTACGAGCAAAACAAAGGGCGTCGTGGTTATTAATCCAAATAACCCGACAGGCTCCCTTTATAGTGATGAGTTATTAAAGCAAATTATCGAAGTCGCTAAAGAGCATGATTTGATCATTATGGCTGATGAGATTTACGACCGCATTCTTTATGATGATAGTGTACATACACCGATGAGCACTTTAACTGACGATGTATTAGTACTTACTTACAATGGCTTGTCAAAGTCACACCGTATTGCAGGGTTTCGCTCAGGCTGGATGATGGTATCAGGCCGTAAGCAGCACGCAGCTGACTTTATTGAAGGTTTAGATATGTTAGCATCCATGCGTCTTTGCTCCAATGTGCAAGGGCAATACGCTATTCAAACAGCTATGGGTGGGCATCAGAGTATGCAAGACCTAACTTCTGAAAAGGGTCGCCTATATAAGCAACGTGAAATGGCAGTCTCACGTCTCAATGCTATTAAAGGTATTTCTTGTACCATGCCTCAAGGCGCGTTTTACTGTTTTCCAAAGATGGATCCAGAGGTTTACCCTATCACTGATGATATGGACTTCATGATGGATTTACTCGTTGAAGAAAACGTATTGATGGTCCAAGGTACAGGATTCAATTGGGATAGACCTGACCATTTCCGCTTGGTATTCTTACCTAACTTGCATGATTTAGAAAATGCGATGGATAGACTGGATAGGTTTTTTGCGAAGAAGCGCCAACAGTTTGGTACTGACTAAAAACTGAACTATTAGTTTGAAAAAAAAGCTTATTGGCATTATACCAATAAGCTTTTTTTATTGTGCTGAGCTTAGGGCGTGTTGAAGATTCAAATGTGGTGCTGGCAATGACTATTTTTTAGACAATATGCAGTGAAATTTTTGATGCCTAGTCATTCTAGGTTACACAATTTCGCCATGTATTGGCAAAAAAGAGTACTGCCCTGAAAGGCTGATGCTAAAATCACCCCAAACGTCGTTACAAGCCTAGTTAAGGTCTCGACATTATCGTCGGCTTGCGCCTAGTTTGGTGCAATTTTAGCGATCAGCAGCCCTAATATTTGAATGTTCAACACGCCCTAGTTATTAAAACTCAGTTATGGCCATTCACTTGTAAAAACAGCGCATTAAAACACGTTGCTCAATACGATATAACTGATAGCAGACATGGTGGCCGCTGCAGGCAACGTCACAACCCACGCCAAACCAATCGGTTTCATAAGTTTCCAGTTAGTATCTCTGTTGACAATACCGATACCGAGTACTGCGCCTACTAGCGTATGCGTACTTGAAACAGGCAGCCCCATAGTTGATGCGCCCATTACAACTGCAGCAGCAGCTAGCTCAGCTGAAAATCCTGAAGCTGGATGCATTTTTGCTAGATTGGTACCAACCGTTTGAATCACTTCTTTACCAATGAACCAAAGGCCAACGATTAGTGCAACACCAAAGGTCAACATGACTGCAGGTGGCACTGCAGCTTCGGTGGCGATACTATTAGTACGAATCACATCCATAATGGCGGCAAAAGGGCCAACCGCATTGGCGATATCGTTTGAACCATGACTGAAGGCAAAAGCTGACGCGGTAAAGACCTGCATCCAGCTAAACATGATAAATGTCGCTTTGGTCAAATCTTCTTTATGCTTACCGCGGATACTTTTGGTATAGATATAGGTCGCTAACCATACTAGCGCCGCTATCATTCCCATAATCAAGAAGCCCTGCAGTGTGGTTAGGCCACTATTAACATTTTTTAGACCTTTAAATACGACGAGAGCCGTCATCACCGCACCACCTGCGGCAGCAATGAGAGGAACCCATTGCTTAAGTGCTTTTAAGGTATCAAGGCTACTGCGCTCATTCTCAATATCATAAAGCTTTTTATAGTAATCCGTTTCTAAATCTTCAACGACACAGTCATCGTCTTTATAGATTTCTTGATCGCGCAACATCGCTGACGTATAAGCCAGTTGCTCAGACTCTGTCAGACCATCTAAAAATTCTTTGTGATTCTGTTTTAAAACTTTTTTATTGCCTTTTAGTGTCGCAATATAGGCTTCAGTTTTATCATTATATTCGATGATATTTTTCTTGATTTGTCCATATAAAAGATAAGACAACACGCCACCTAATAACGGTGACAGCACCCAAGAAATAGCAATCGTTCCAACCGTTCCCCAACTCACTGTTGATAACGCCATATCAGTACCACCCAATGTGATACCAAGTACGATAGAGCTACCAACGACACCACCAATAATGGAATGCGTGGTCGAAACCGGTAAGCCTTTTTTGGTGGCAAACAATAACCAAAATGCTGCTGCAACCAACGCGGAGAGCATGACATAAATGAATTGGTTGGGTGTCACCGTTAGACCATCTAAGTCAACGATGCCTTTTCTGATCGTGTCAGTAACTTCGCCACCTGCCAGTACAGCACCGGATACTTCAAATATTGCAGCAATGCCCAATGCCTGAGGAATAGTTAAAGTGCCTGCACCTACCGAGGTACCAAAAGAGTTGGCGACATCATTCCCACCGATATTGAATGCCATAAAGACACCAAAAGCGGTCGCCACAATGAATAGCGTCGTTTGCTGACGCATGGTGTAATCTAAACCCCACCATAAAAAGTAGGAAGTCATCGCAATCAGTAAAATGGCAAAAAATAGATTTATTCTCGTAGAGCCAATTGGCTTGACTGACTCTGTAGAACTGCTGCTAATACCCATACGTTAGTACGTCCTGCGTAAGCTGATTAAAATTATATGAGGTTAATAATATTGCTCTGCTACTCACAGTGCTTATTACGGTATCTCATGAAGTAGCATATATAAAACATACTGCTAACAGATCTTAAACCGACTAGAGCGAAAATAAGTAATACATCCCTCAATGTGTCATAAAGCCGCAAGTGATATTGCTAAATCGTCTGATTACAGCATCTTGCGGCTTATATATTTCATAGTGATATTTGTATTACCAATAGCTATTGTAACAATTTTTGTCATAATTATTAAGATATCTATACTAAATAACCAAGACATGTTATCTGCTAAATAAAAATGATTATTTAGTAGAAGCTATTGTGCGCACTATTATATTGAATATAAGCACATAATGCATGATGATATTGCAAGATTTGTAACTGCGAGTGTATACGGACAAGACCACACTCTATAAAAGACAGGACGACTCGAATATGTTTAGAACAGTCCTATTTAGAAAACACTTGGAAAATACAGTTATATAAACCTATGAGAGTACTTACGCTTCTAGCATTTCTAACAGCTATTTGCTTTCAATAAATGCCGACAACTGCTCAATAGCATGATCTAGCACGTCTAGACGCGCCTGACGCTTTTCATTAGTCGCAATAACACACCATGGAGCTGTCGTTGTATCTGTACGTGCCAGCATATCTGCTGCAGACTGCACATAGTCTGACCATTTATCACGATTGCGCCAATCATCATCTGTCAGTTTGAACTGCTTATGCGGTGTGTCTTGACGATCTTCAAACCGTTTAAGCTGCTCTTTTTTGTCAATCGCTAGCCAGTATTTAATAACCAACGTTCCTGCTGCTGCCAAGTCCGCCTCAAAACGATTGATTTCATCATATGCTCGCTGCCATTCGTCAGTAGACGCAAATCCTTCGATACGTTCAACCAGCACGCGTCCATACCAAGTACGATCAAAAATGGCAATACGGCTAATACGGTTCGTTTGCTCGTCAGGTAATCGCGTCCAGAATCGCCACAAGTAAGGATGTTGGGTTTCATATAACATAGGCGCGCCAATATTATAGATTTGATACTCGCGTGGATCTAGCGGTGCAACCAGCCTTTTGATTGCGCCGCCCTTTCCGGCAGCATCCATCCCTTCAAAGGCAAACACCACATGCTGACCTTGACGTGCACGTAGCAAATCAGCAAGCCGTGCTTGCTTCTCTGCCAAGGCCTCACGATAGTCAGACTTACTGATCTTCTTGTTTTTGATAGATGTCAGCTGCTTAGGTATCGGTACAGGTTCAAACTGTTTTTGTTCAATAGCTGAATTGAGCTCCAGTGTCTCAGGCTGGGGATGGTTTTCTGATGTTTCATTATCCTTGATATCTGTATGGCTACTCTCCAGCGCGGTTTGCATAGCGTTTAGCACTATATGGCAAAAGTTATCAGCAGCCTCTACCTTATCATCACCATCAATAACAACCCAGTCACCCTGCTGACGCAGCAACGTTGCGGCTACTTCGTTAAATTTTTCGACAATTTGCTTACTGTTCCAGTCAATTTGATACAAAAATTGCGGATCTGCTTCACTATCTTTTAAGCGACTGTGCAACGTTTCGATATCAACATGAAACCAGCATTTTAGTAATTTGGTCTGATTGGCAATGAGATCCTTTTCAAACGCTTTTAGTATATCTAACTGCTGCTGTAGATAGTCTTGCCACTGAGCGATAGGAAGCGAGCTGTTATCTGTTTGATCTTCGTTATTTGACAACGCTTCAGGATTTTCACTATCTGATGTCGCTAGTCGCATGACATTGTATAATAAATCAGCATACCAGTTCCCAAAATACACCATAACATCACCATGGCGCGGCATTGCGCTCGTATGTGCTTGCCAAATAGGTTGATAGTTTAATGGCGAATGACCAATGGTTGCCTCAACTTTAAGCAGTCTTGGATCTACCCATTGTCTCAACTGTTTGACAGCAGTACCTTTGCCCGCTTGCTCCATTCCATTAACTAGTACTAATAGGCCTGTTGGTTTGTTGAGGGTTGACGGTGTTTGCTGGCGAGTGGCTTTTAAAGCATACTGAGCCGTCACCAATGCCAATCTAAGCGAATCCTCATCCAATGAAAATTGACTCAAAGGATTGGGCTTTAGACGCTGCTCTACAACTTGCTCACTAAATTGTGTACTTACCGCTTGTGGTGCTTTTGGTTCAGTAGTATCATTTTTTTTAGACATGATTACACTCGCTATTATTGTTGTTAGGCTGCTTTACGTTGAATGACTTATGCGATAGCTTTCAATACTTATATCTCATTGCTCATTTAATCATAGCACTGCGCTAATCGAGTAAATAATATTGCTGTGTAACAGATTGGTATTTGTATTCTCAATTATTTTCTTTTAAGGTGAACACAATTTTGGGTATAGGATAAACCGTTGTTGAAAACCTCATAACGCTGAACCACCATACCCAAATTTGATAACATTATTTACTTCTACAGGATTCACTGCCATGACCGCTTTAGCTGATTTACAACAGCATTTGACACGTTTTTGGGCGATGCCTCATCACCAAGATGATGAATTAAATACTAAGCTCAAAGAAGTACAATCATGGCAACAAATACGTCTCAAGCAGACGCACCGCGAGCTATTTGAGCAACCCAAAAACCAGTTGATGGCAGATTACTTCCTTACTCAGCTATATGGTGGCGAAGAGTTCAAACTATTAGCAGAACAGTTGGCACGTATCCTGCCAAAAGCGAAAAAGCTAGAACGTCTTGCCAAAGAGTCAGCTCTAGAAGCTGGTAGTATGGGTATCCAAGCGGCGATTTTTGCTATTGAGCTGGATCTGCATTTAGCCCAGTGGTTACTCGCTCAGGGTTTACCAGTGAACGAAGATAATATGCTGGCCGCCTATCGTACTGTCGATGAAGAGAACGAGCGACGAGTGCAGATTGCTAATTTAAAAGACGTCTGTTATCGCACAGACAAACACCTAAACTCGTTTATGCTCAAAAAAGCCTTTGCACTAGCAAAAAGTACAGCCTATCGTCATGGCTACCAGCCGCTTTATGATTTTATTGATACAGGATTTAAGGCCATGAAACCTCTGACCAGCGTCAGCAATTTTATCGAGCCATTCTGTAAGCGTGAACTATCCATTATCGATCAGGTTCATACGGATAATGGCAGTAAGCCGATAGCGTTTGGTGTATCATAAGCTCAATATGCTAAATAGCCAGTTAACGCTTACTATTTAACGATTTATTCCGATAAAGACAATCATAAAAATAAATCCCAGGACAACATGATGACTGATAATTTGAAAGATAGCAGCGCTCATTCTAATCAAGCCACAACGACCAATGGTCATCTACAAGACAAACTGGTCAAAGACAGTATTGCTCATAATCAGCAGGTCAGCGCGCAGATACTACACAATCAGACCGCCAATGTCATACCGAGCAAGAGTAACAGCCCTGTTAATGATGACAATAGCGACTTTACTAAAGTTCAAGACCTACCAACTGGAACGCCTCAAGGCCAACAAACCATTATGCCAAACAACGACAATACGACTCGCACCACCACGTCAGAACAAACAATAAAACAAACGCTATTCAATCAGCGTGATGACATCAATAACCCGCATACGTCTGAGACAGATGGTAATGAGCAAACGCATTTTGGCTATAAGACCGTCAACAAAGCGGAAAAACAAGCACGTGTGGCTGACGTATTTACCTCTGTTGCCAAAAAATACGACATCATGAATGACCTAATGTCATTTGGTATTCATCGTCTATGGAAACGCTATGCGATTAGTTTATCAGGGGTCCGCGCTGGTCAGCATGTGCTTGATATCGCTGGCGGCACAGGGGACTTAGCTAAAGTATTTAGTCGTGAAGTTGGTAGAAATGGCCATGTGGTACTGTCTGATATCAATGCTGCGATGCTAGAAGTGGGCCGTGAACGCTTAATTAATGCTGGCTGTAATAATGTTGATTTTGTATTGGCAAACGCTGAGACTTTAGCCCCATTTGATGACGAAAGCTTTGATTTAATAACCATTAGCTTTGGTTTGCGTAATGTCACAGACAAAGATGCTGCGCTAAAGTCTATGTATCGTGTCCTGAAGCCAGGTGGTCGTCTCTTAATTTTGGAGTTCTCAAAGCCAGTATTTGAGCCACTATCTAAAGCCTATGATTTGTATTCATTTACCGCTTTGCCAGTGATGGGCAAGTTGATTGCAAACGACTCTGAAAGTTACCAGTATTTGGCCGAATCGATTCGTATGCACCCTGATCAACAGACTCTCAAACAGATGATGCAACAAGCTGGGTTTGAAAACTGTGATTATCATAACTTGACGGCTGGCATTGTGGCTGTTCATCGTGGCTTTAAAGCATAGCGATGAAGTACGACTAGTAAGACTGTATTGAACCTAACACGAACCCACTATGCGCCGATGCAGCTAATGCGAAGGCGCTCATTCAACAATGCGGGAGCCTTATGCTGACTATCCTTCTATTAGCTGGTGCCGAAAAGCTAATTAATATTGCCATTGCTAGTGATGAGATTACCAAAGCAGGTTTAGTGCCGCTTGCAGGTAAGGTGTTACGTCTCAATATGGGACTGCCTGAGATTCATTTAGACATCTTGTTCACTCAGGAGCGTTTACGCTTTGAGCCGGTCACGACGGAGAGCGTATTTGAACCAAGTGGCCAGATGAACGAGCGCGAAAAAGCCAGTATGGATCGCGCACGTTTTGGTCACAGTCGTCCAGATTGTACTATCAGCGTAGATAATGCCGCTCAACTGCTCAATCTGATGCGCGGCGCTGAAGGTAACCTGCCAATCGCTGGTGATTACAAAGTGCTAATGCAGCTCAAACAACTGATTGCAGGATTTGATCCTGATGTAGCTGGACAGCTTGAACCATTCATTGGTAAACCAATGGCTAGCCAGTTACATCTTCTTATTTCTCAGCTCAAAGGTAGCTGGCGTCATAGTGCTAAGCGTGCCTTTGATGACGTCAGTGATTGGGCCAATGATGTGGCCGGCAATAGCACACCTAACCCTGCCGAGGTTACTGGAGTCAATGATCTCAAACAGCAGCTGTTAAAATTGCGTGCTGACATAGAACGAGAAGAAGCCAAACTTGCTGCTATCAAAGAAGAGCAAGCGCAGTTCCTTAACAACTCGTTTCATCAGTAGTCCATTGCATCAATCATAAATAAGCGCTATGACCGATGGCACTATTTATGATTAAGCACAGCGCCTACCCTATCTTCGTCTTTGTTTAGAGTACTCAATCTCATGCTATTATCGCACCGCGCTCGTCTACTTGAGCTTTGGCGTATCGCCGCAATGTATCGCCTTGATACCCATCTTTCTATCGAAGAAGCACCGCAGCTTCAACCTTTGGCGCGATTAATTCGCATACATCCAGCAGCATGGGGCAAAAAGCACCAACCAAATGCGATTAAGTATGCGCTTGAGGATATGGGTACGCTGTTTTTGAAGCTTGGCCAGTTACTCTCAACGCGTCGCGACTTGGTACCGCCTGAGATTATTGCTCAATTGGTTCAGTTGCAGGATAAAGTTAAGCCTTTTGACGCTGATATTGCTGTCGCTCAAATTCAGCACCCTAAACATGGTCTTGGTCAACCTATTGAAACCTTATTTGCTCGATTCGATATTAAACCGCTAGCAGCCGCTTCTATCGCCCAAGTTCATACTGCTGCTCTACATGATGGGCGTGAAGTCGTGGTAAAAGTAGTTCGCCCTGATATTCGTACTGTGATTGTCTCTGATTTTGAGCTATTGCGAGAGTTGGCAAGTTGGGCATCTGCGCGTATTGAAGCAGCACGTGCTATACATATCATTGATATTGTCGAAGACTATCGGCAAGTGATGCTAAATGAGCTAGATTTAACACTTGAGGCTGACAATACTACTCAGATGCGTAATAACTTCTTGGGTTCAGCATTGATGTACGTACCTGAAGTTTATGACGCTGCCAAAAACGTGATGGTCATGGAGCGTATTCAAGGTGTTCCTATTTCACAAGTTGAGATGTTTGATCAGTTAGACTATGACCGTGCAGCGCTTGCAGAAAAGGGCTTAACGATATTTTTCACCCAAGTCTTCCGTGACAATTTCTTTCATGCTGATATGCATCCAGGCAACGTGTTCGTAGAGACTCCACCTGTACAAACGTTGCATGCAGGTATGGCAGCAGTTGATTTAGGTCATGAGCCACGTTATATCGGGCTTGATTGCGCCATCATGGGCACTTTGTCAAAAGACGATCAGCTGATCGTGGCGCGGATGTTACTTGCCGTAATGAACAACAACTTTACCGCTGTCGTTGATATCGTCAGCCGTGCAGGTTGGATACCGCCGAACGCTGATAAGCATGCCTTGATGCGTGATATGAAACGTACCGTCAGCCCTATGCTACAGAAATCAATTGATGATATCGACTTTGCTGGTGTGCTGATGCAAATTTTAGACATTGCACGTAGACATCATATGAGTATTCCACCTCAGCTAATGCTTCTACTAAAGACTTTGGTTCATGTAGAAGGACTCGGACGTGATTTATATCCTGATCTTGATATTTGGTCACTTGCCAAACCAATTCTAAGCAGTTGGATTAAAGAGCAATTAGATCCTATGCGTAATCTACAGCAACTACGTCAGCAGTTGCCTGAAATGCTCCTATCTACTACCGATATTCCCAAACTATTAGATCAAGGACTACAAAGTCTTGCATCACAGGGTTCTCGCCAAGACAGTCAACTACGTGAAATACAGCAAATTCGCGCTGACATGCTCAATGACCGTCGTCGCGATTGGTTGGCACTAGCTGGGTTTGCTATTTTCATTGCAGTTGCTACGCAGGTCATCGGTTGGCTATCACCCATATTTTATATACTGGCTGTCTTGGTAGTTGTTTGGCGTATCTTGGCTTAAAGACCAGCTTTATCTTTTATTTGCCTAGTTCAGAAAAAGCCACCCATCCTTAGACTCAAACAAAAAAATGCGTCTTCTTTTAATGAAAAGTAGACGCATTTTTTATGTTAACTACTGATTATTATAACATCTGATCAATTGCCATCTGGGTAAGGACGCGACCACGAGCAGTACGCAGCACATAACCTTGTTGAATCAGATACGGCTCAATTACATCTTCAAGAGTGCCTCGGTCTTCAGCCATCGCTGCTGCCACTGCTTCAACACCAGCAGGACCACCATCGAAACGTTCATGCAAGATCTCAATATAACGTCTATCTAAGTGATCGAGGCCGCGTCTATCCACTGCCAACATATCCAGCGCACTACCAGCAATCGCACCATTGATGCTACCATCGCCTTTTACCTCAGCATAATCGCGTACACGGCGTAGCAAACGGTTAGCAATCCTTGGTGTACCACGTGCACGGCGCGCAATCTCTACCGCGCCATCTTCACTCATTGGTACACGCATCAAACGGGCTGCACGACTGACAATCGTCGTTAAATCAGTAATATTATAAAACTCAAGTCGCTGTACAATACCAAAACGATCACGCAATGGCGAGGTCAATAGTCCTGCTCTAGTCGTTGCTGCCACCAAAGTGAACGGCGGCAAATCAAGCTTAATAGAACGCGCAGCAGGTCCTTCACCAATCATAATATCCAACTGAAAATCTTCCATTGCTGGATAAAGTATCTCTTCAATAACTGAGCTTAGACGGTGAATTTCATCAATAAACAGTACATCCCCCTCTTCTAGATTGGTCAGCATAGCTGCCAAATCTCCTGGGCGCTCAAGTACAGGCCCTGAAGTAGAGCGCAGATTACCACCCATTTCACGAGCGATAATATTAGCAAGCGTTGTCTTGCCCAAACCTGGTGGACCAAATATGAGCGTGTGATCTAGCGCTTCGTCACGGCCACGAGCTGCACCAATGAACACTTCCATCTGCTCACGTACAACTGGCTGACCAATATATTCAGCCAATAAAGCTGGTCGGATATTGGCATCAGGAGCATCATTCGCGCCTTCTAGCGGATTAATTAAGCGATCTTGCGTCATAGAATTTATCATTATATTAAAAATATTAGTTAACAAATAGCATAACCAAACGCTGCGCATAAGTCATGCAAAACCTTATTAAGCGAGTACCAAAACGAAAATAAGCGACATTTAATGTCGCTTATTAATTTAATACATTATTTAGTTATCATCGCTAAACGGCTAGTTAATATCAATTAAAAGCCCGATAACTGCTGCAAAGTAGCTTTCAATAAACCTTGAGTATCAGCAAAAGTATCCCCTTTACTCTTGGCAGCTTTAATCGCTAGCTGAGCTTCTTTTTCTTTATAGCCCAAACTAATCAACGCACCTTCCACCTCGGCAATGATGCTGCCTTCGTGAGAAATCGTCGTTTCTTGAGGCGTCAACTCAAACGTACCACTATCAACCTCGATATTTTTTAGCTTATCTTTTAGCTCAATCAATAAACGTTGCGCCGTCTTTTTACCAATACCTGGGATACGAGTCAATGCCGTTTCCGACTCTTGCTCGACGTGCATTTTTAGCTCAGCCGCAGACATTGCAGATAGCATAGCTAAGGCCATTTTTGCCCCAACACCGTTAATTTTAATTAACTGGCGAAAAACATCACGCTCTTTTCGGTCGATAAAACCATAGAGCAATTGGGCATCTTCGCGTACATGAAAATGCGTCCAGATACTTGCTTGCTCATTGAGTTGTAATTGGCAAAATGACGGCAATGGTAGTTCGATATCATACCCCACACCAGAGGTCGTCATGATACAAGCCGTCGGTGCCATCAAGTACTGCACCTGTCCGGAAATCAATCCAATCATTATTTATGACCTCTTTTGTAAGATATTATAAAATTAGCTGCTACTTCATTATGAACAGCTACTTTCTCCCATACAGTCTTATTGGTAAAACTTCACCATACCTTCAAGACTGGTTGGGCGAATTTTATGTGCTTGACCTGCAGAGCTAAATGCTTCAAAACGATTGGTACAGATATCTGACATCGCTACCATAGACGCTTTAAAGTATTTGCGTGGATCAAATTCGCTTGGATTCTTTGCAAGGAATTCGCGAATAGCGCCAGTTGATGCCAAACGTAAATCCGTATCGATATTCACTTTACGCACACCATGCTTAATCGCTTCTACGATCTGCTCAACTGGTACACCATAAGTTTCGCCGATATCACCGCCATTTTCATTAATCACTTTTAACCATTCTTGCGGCACTGACGACGAGCCATGCATAACAAGATGTGTATTAGGAATACGGGCATGGATCTCTTTTACACGCTCAATAGACAAAATATCGCCTGTTGGTGGACGTGTGAACTTATAGGCGCCATGGCTAGTACCAATAGCAATTGCTAACGCATCTACATTGGTATCTTTTACAAACTGCTCAGCTTCGTCAGCACTGGTTAAAAGCTGCTCATGATCTAATACACCTTCAGCGCCAGAACCGTCTTCTTCACCAGCCATACCAGTTTCAAGACTACCTAGGCAACCGATTTCACCTTCTACAGAGACGCCACAAGCATGTGCCATTTTGACGACTTCGCGCGTGACGCTAGCATTGTAATCATAATCCATTGGCGTTTTACCATCTTCACCCAATGAGCCATCCATCATCACTGATGAAAAACCTAATTGAATTGAGCGTTGGCAGATAGCTGGTGACATACCATGATCTTGATGCATTACCACTGGAATATGCGGCCATTCTTCGATTGCAGCGATAATCAAATGACGCAAAAATGCTGACCCTGCATAGTTACGTGCACCTGCACTGGCTTGGACGATAACAGGTGAATCACAAGCATCCGCAGCCATCATGATTGCACGCATTTGCTCTAAGTTATTGACGTTAAAGGCAGGAACACCATAGCTGTGTTCAGCGGCATGATCTAGAAGTTGACGTAGGGATATTAGGGCCATAAGACGCTCTCTGATTAGATTTTGAATAGTATTTTAAAAACAATTTCGCAACAATCATTCCACTGTATATTCGACCATACTGACAGTACATAGATGAGTAAAAGTCTGCATAATTTCGGATATGACTACCACGCGATGATTATAGCAAAAATTGTTCTGTCTTCGTAGCGGTTGACCGACTATTTGTCAGCCTATACAGTCTCTTCATGTCAGTTCGGTTTTTATAAACGGTTATGGTGACATACAATAAAAAAGCCTTGGCGATTACCAAGGCTTTTTTAATATTTTGAGGCTTATAAAGCAATGACTATTCTTAGAGGTTATCTATAAATTGATAGCAGCCCAATAATTCAGTCATTATAATGCTTAGTTATCACGTAGCTTAGTACTGTTGCTCTGCATCAACTGCAACATCATTTGCGCCTTCAGCGACAGCGACAGCACCATCGGCAACAGCTGAAGCAGTGCTTTCGACTGCATCGTTAGTAGTTTCAGCAATAGCATCACCAGTGTTTTCTAGAGCGTCTGTTGCAGCAGCACCAGCAGTGTCAGCGCCTTCGGCAACTTCAGTACCAGCGTCTTGAGCAGCAGCTTCAGCTTCAGCAGCAGCAGCATCGGCGTTTGCAGCAGCATCATCGCCAGCAGACTCAACAGCAGCTTCAGTGTTTTCTTCTGTTTGTTGGCTGCATGCAGTGACTGCAAAAGTACCAGCAAGTACGCTAGCAAGTAATAAATGACGTTTTAACATAATAAACCTCTCGTAAATAATGCATGTCAAAATACATGGTCGCACTATTTTATAGAGTGCGAGTTGGACATGCAATAATAATTTTCAGTATATAAACAAATAAATATTGCTTAATAATAACCAATGATTATTGCTCTTACTTGAGTCAATATAAACAAGCCAAGCAATAGCCAAAATATTATTTTTACAGACTACCCTAGTTATTTAAGATTAGTTGTACGTCTAATGTTACCAAGCTACAGAATATCGTTAAGTAATTAGGCATCTATTTGTAATGCAGCAACCGCTGGAAGTACCTTGCCTTCGACAAATTCTAAGAACGCGCCGCCACCTGTTGACATATAGCTTACACCGTTAGCAACTTGATACTTATCAATAGCTGCTAACGTATCACCGCCGCCCGCGATTGAAAAGCCATCACTGGCTCTTACAGCAGTGGCTAATATCTGTGTACCTTGCCCGAAAGCATCGACTTCGAATACACCAACTGGACCATTCCACAAGATGGTTTTTGCATTAATAATGGCGTTAGCAAGCTGCTTTGCGCTTTCTGGCGCGATGTCCAATATCATGTCGTTGTCACCAATAGCATCAACAGACTTAATCGTTGCGGATGCTCTTTGTAATGAGCCAGTAAAATCAGCGAAATCAATGTCATTTTTATCAGCGACTACAACATATTCAGGCAATAAAATTTCAGTCTTGGTCATAATGTCACGCGCAGTCTCTAACAAATCTGCTTCGTATAATGAGGCACCAACACTGTGGCCTTTTGCTGCCAAGAAAGTATTGGCAATACCACCACCAACGATAATCTGTGTGCAGACTTCAGCCAAGCTGTGTAGCACTTCCAATTTTGTAGATACTTTTGACCCACCAACGATAGCAAGCATTGGCTGCGCTGGCGTTTCAAGCGCTAGGCTCAAGGCATCAAGTTCAGCGGCTAACAATGGCCCTGCACACACAGTTTTGTCTGCTTGACGCATTGCTTGGGTAACACCTTCTGTTGATGCTTGCGCACGATGCGCAGTACCAAAAGCATCCATCACAAATACATCGCACAAATCAGCGTACTTTTTCGCTAGCGTGGCATCGTTTTTCTTTTCACCGTCATTGAAGCGTACATTTTCTAATAGAACCACTTCGCCCGATTTTACATTGGCACCTTGGGTAAGGTAATCACTATTAAGACGTACAGGTGTCGATAGTTGCGAGCTTAATTTTTCCGTCAAATAATCAGCGACTGGTGCCAATGAATATACAGCTTCAGGATTGCCTTCTGTTGGGCGGCCTAAATGTGAGCAAACAATTACCGCAGCGCCTTTTTCAAGCGCCATTTTGATGGTAGGAAGACTGGCTTGCAGGCGTGCATCGCTCGCGACCTTACCGTCTTTAATAGGTACATTTAAATCTTCTCGGATTAATACCACCTTATCCGTTAAGTTCAACTCACTCATACGCAAAAAATTCATTACCTGCTCCTATGCATCAATATATCTGTTAATTTCTGATTACTGTCGTTACTGATATGTTCACTATAGCCGGATTCATACAAATCAGAGACAGTGCTAAGCTCGCTCGACCTACTATTCGTAGCACTCTCACTCGCCTGCCTTATAACTACGCTATTTTATATCCAAGCTATATAGTCACTATCAGCTTTATTGCTTTTCAATGTTTTTTAACGCTTGGCTCTTACACTTATCAAGCCACTCTGGTGAGTCGATCAAGTAAGCAGAATTCAGCGGCGGTGTATTCTACCAGTTTTCTACCGCAGTCTCACAAACAACCTGACACAAATTTCAGTAAGTTTAGAATATTCAGTCTATATTCTTAGACCATTATTTGGTTGCAGCAATTACAGTTTCTGGCTTTGGGCATAGTCAATAAACAGTAACATTTCGTGGTGGTACTCAGCAGTCAAGCTCTTTATGATAGAAACATTGACAATAAAAACAATCTATTAGGAGAAAATAATGAGCATCAATTTAGACGCTGCCAAACAGAACCTATTAAAATTAAAAGATGAGTACGAATCTCGAATTGATAAGATAGAAGATCACATCCAAAATCCGCAAGATGAGCTCAACGAACATTGGGAAGATCAGGCCATATCTTATCGTCAAAACGACATGCGCAAAAACTTGATGAGCGAGGCACGTCAAAGCTTAACCTATGTCGAAAATGCATTGAGTCGGGTTGAAAATGGTACTTATGGCGAGTGTGAAGTCTGCGGTGAACCAATCGAAGAGCAACGTTTAGAAGCGCTACCCTACGCCACTTTATGTATGGAACATGCTGAATAGCGCTCTAGCATTGAGGTCCTATAATAAAATTATTGCCACTCTAAAAACCTTTCAAGAAGTAAAATTCAAGTAGGTATTTTCCATTTAGAAAATGCCTGCTGCCATTCATGACAGCGCTGAGCTATGTCTGCTACTGGCAAATTCATTATATCCCCGACGACTGCTACAAGCGCAATGGGCAAATTTACTAAATTCAAGACATTTTCTGCGGTTATCCCGCCTATGACACATATTGGTACGCCTTGCTGGCATCCTTCAACAAGCTGCCGACGCGAAATGATATTGGCATTTGGCTTAGTCGTAGAAGTAAACACTGCACCCATCGCAGCATAACTTGCACCGTCATTTTTCGCTTCTTTAACTAGCGCCACATCACCATGGCAAGTACGACCAATTATTTGATTTGGTAAAAGGGACTTAAGAGCATTATCGATACTGCCGTCTGTTTGACCAAGGTGTACCCCAACGCCAAGCTTTTCAGCTAATTTCACATTATCATTAACTACAACTGGTACATCGTATATTTTAGCCAACTCAATGATTTTCTTTGCTTCTTCAAAAAGCGTCAAAGCTCCATTAGGTAAACTAAGAACTTGCTTACGTCGAATTTGTAATAGCGCAATTAATCCTGTTGACAAGGCTGCCTCTAACTTTTGATACAGCAGCTCAAACTCGTCGTCATTGGTCAATAAATATAGTTTAGGCATAGCAGAAGATAGTGGCATATGGCTCATAGGGTGCTTCCTTAATTCTTAAATTTAACACAATAAAAAAGCTGTTATATCATATAACAGCTTTTTTTATGCGCTTAGAACATCAAGTCTATACCGTACGGCGAGTAGCCAAACTGTTTAAGATGTTTTTAGCATCACCCCAACGTGTCGCTGAGCTGTTTGCCCCTAAGATAACAATAATGGCAGGACGGTTGTTAACACGAGTTTCCATCACAACACAACGCCCTGCTTCATTGATAAAGCCTGTTTTAGAAATACCGATTGGATAACTGCCATCACGGACCAACATGCTAGTATTATTGGCTTTATAAGTGCGATTACCATTTGAGTAGTTTGAGACAAAAAAGTCATAGCTCTTAGTAGTAGAAAAACGACGAATGACATCGTAGTTACCAGCAGCACGGACCATCTTAACTAAGTCTTTTGAAGAAGCTACATTGCGCTTATCAAGTCCTGTTGGATCCCCAAAAAATGCCGTGCTCATACCCAAATCTTGCGCCTTGCGATTCATCGCACGCATGAAAGCGGCGTAACCACCTGGATAATTACGCGCCAGACTCTTCGCTGCTGGATTTTCAGACTTCATTAATGCCATTAATAGCATCTCAGCGCGGTTCAAACGATCACCTGATTTTAAACGCGAGCTTGCACGCTTAGGACCGACAAAATCTTCTGGATCAAGCGTGATTTCTTCACGCATATCAAGGCCTGCATCCAATACAACCATAGCGGTCATAACCTTGGTGATACTAGCCATTGGGCGTGCGATATCGGCATCTTTTTCGTAGATAGACTCGCCAGTTTCAGCGTCAATCACAGCAACACTACGTGAGTCAGTGCTAATCGGAATCATATCGCTACTACCAAATGCACCACGATAAGTTGTATTGTAGCGAGGACCATTGTTATTGCTACTAGCAAAGCTATTGGTATTCGTAACATTGGTTGTGCCATAACCGTTATCGACTTTCTTAATCGGCGAGCTATTGGACTTATACATGATATTACGCGCTTCAGACAAACTGTCAGCACCGCCCCAACTTAGGCGTGCACTAGAAGCAGTCTCAGTGCTACCATTAATCGTAAGTGCCGCTTGTGCAACACTGCCCAAACTCAATGAAATCATAGCAGCGATTAATTGCTGTTTGGTTAATGGTAGTTGCTTCATTATGACTCCTATTGCCGCTATTGCGCCAGTTACATAATGACTGACGCCTGGAACATGCATAGCGTTTGTAAATGTGTTTGTAAGTACTCGCATAGAGCTTTTGTATTTTTAGTGTATCATGGTTTACATTTAAGTTTAATCTATCAAACTGATTTAGTAGTTTTTTCTAGCTACTTTCAAATTTTGCTACAACCAATTTATACTTTAGAAACAACGATTCACATTACAGCAATATAAATTAACTTCAAATGTTATGATTATCCGTATTTTGTTATATTAATCAACGGTATTTTGAATATATAAAGATAATAATGAAGCCCAAAATATATTTCTTTTCTATAGTATTTAAGCTTAATAAAGCGTTCATTCTGACAAACAATAAAGAGTATGGTTATGATTAAAGTATTAGTGGTAGACGATCATGATTTGGTACGGATGGGTATTAGCCGTATGTTGTCAGACAGCCCTGATATCGAAGTAGTAGGTGAGGCAGACAGCGGTGATATGGCTATCAAACAAGCCAAACTGTTACATCCTGATGTCATTTTACTAGACGTCAATATGCCGAATATTGGTGGGCTAGAAGCAACCAAACGTCTGATTCAACTCGATATGGGTATCAAAATTTTAGCAGTCAGTAGCATGTCTGCACAGCCCTATCCTTCGATGTTAATTAAAGCAGGTGTCAACGGCTATATCACCAAAGGCACACCCCTTGATGAGATGATACGTGCAGTCAAAAAGATTTATCAAGGCGGTCGTTACTTCAGTCAAGACGTCGCTGAGCAATTAGCAGACGTTTTATTGTCTGATAATGCTACTTCACCTTTTGATTTATTAAGCGATAGAGAAAAACAAGTGGCTATGATGGTTGTTAACTGTCAGAGCCCTCAGCAAATCGCTGATCAATTATTTGTTAGTGTAAAAACCATCAACACATATCGCTACCGTATCTATGAAAAAGTTGGAGTTGATAGTGATGTTAAATTGACTCATTTAGCCATTCGTCACGGTCTGATTCAACCATAAAGCACCTAATATATTACGGCCAGTTTATGAAACCTGCTACCAGTCCTAGATCTGTCGCTACTCGCTACGCCAATCATGACGCTACGCTGCCTTTGTCACAATTGCGTAAGTTAGGACTGATTTATAGTAGCTATCGTTTCGTCGTTAGCCTGTTCTCTATGCTCATGCTATACATCCCTACTCGTACTGACAGCAGCATATCCCTACCCAGCTTTTTGCAGCAAACAACCTTAAGCTTTTATATGCTTCTAAGTCTGATACTGCTTGGACTGTTTTATGTCGTCAGAAAGCATATGCGCCGTCAGTTGGCATTTGGGCTGGCATTAGACGTTATCATATTAAGTCTGCTGCTTTACACTACAGGTAATCCTGATTTGCAGTTGACCATGCTATATATGGTTGTCGTCGCGGCCAGCTTTATGCTACTACATAGCTCACAAGCCTTGGTTATTACTTTACTTGCCATCATTCTTGTTATTTATCAGCAGTTTTTTTATGCTATTGCCAATAGCATGAGTCTAGCCAACCTAGGTGACGCGCTATTGATGTCGGCGAGCTTTTTAGCAGTTGGCGGTTTGAGCTGGTCTATCTCTCAACGATTGGTACAGCTTGAAAAAGTCGCCGCAAACCATGCGAAGGAAGTCGAGAGACTTAACGTGATCAATCAAGAAGTTATCACGCAAATGGTTAATGGTGTCATGGTTATCGATAAGCAGCATATTGTCTTAGCCAATCTTGCTGCACATCAATTACTTAGTCTTTCACTTGTCACACCTACCACAGCGCAAAATACCTTTGGCAATACTAAGGACGCTCAACACAAAGCGCTTCTCTCTAATTTCGAGCAGCAACTCAATAAACAACACACACAATTATTTAGTGCTTGTTTGTCGGTAGCTTCAGGGCAGTCACGCGCTTTTACCTATGATGTACCAGCGGTGGCAAATTCCTCAATATTTGGTAAATTACGCGTACAGATTATTCCACTAAAAGACGATAGCAAGCTTATCATATTAGAAGATTTACGCCGTGAGCAAGCCAGTGCTCAACAGCTCAAACTGGCTTCTTTAGGACAACTAACTGCTAGCATCGCTCATGAAATCAGAAACCCTTTAGCAGCGATCTCACAAGCTAGCCAGCTATTAATGGAAGATGTTGCAGAACAAGCGGAAGGTCATAGTACATCAAAAAATGAAGTGCATGCTGCTATGACGGGCAATCATGAGCTTTATGAAATGATATTTTCACAGACAAAACGTGTGAACCGCATCATCGAGGATATTTTAAAACTGTCTCGTCAGCAGACAGCGACCCAACAGGTGCTCAAACTGGCTGAATGGATACCATCGTTTTTGGAAAATTACTTTCAGGGACACGACATTTTTCTACGAGTAAAAACCAAACCTATAATATCATTCGATACTCATCAGTTAGAGCAGATATTAATCAATTTAATTAACAATGGCCTGCGCTATAGTAGCTATGCTCACCCTCATGCTTACGTAGAAATCGACATTTACTGCGCAGACAACGATGTTATAATCGATATATTAGATGATGGTAATGGCGTGAATACTGAGAATTTACAACTTTTGTTCGATCCGTTTTTCACAACAGATAAAACTGGTACAGGTTTGGGGCTTTATTTGTCACAAGCATTTTGTGAAGCCAATCAAGCACGTCTACTCTATATTCCTGAACATGAAAAAACATGCTTTCGATTAATTGTGCCTTCTATTAAATCTGATAATAAATTTCAAACCATTGAAGAAAGTCTTTCCTAAACTTATTTTTTGGAACAATATTGTTCTACGTTAATTTTACCAAACAGCAGGTTTGAGATGAAATTAATAAAAGTACATGACGTTTTGACTTTGTATAAAGCTATACGCCTATTTAGGTCCAGCTATGAATTTTATAGCCATTGAATACGATGAGATGATGTATGACAACAACCGCGCTAGTCGTCGATGATGAAGTAGATTTATGTCGATTGATGCAAATTACTTTGACAAAAATGGGTATCAAAAGTGATGTGGCTTATACTTTGTCGCAAGCAAGATCATTTTGGCAAGATAATGACTACGATTTTTGTTTGACGGACTTGAAGCTGCCGGATGGTTCGGGATTAGAGTTGGTGAAAGAAATTAGCAGTAGCTCTAATATTCCAATAGCGGTGATTACGGCTCATGGCAGCATGGATTTAGCTATTGAGGCGTTAAAACTCGGTGCCTTTGATTTTGTTAATAAACCGCTTGAACTACCACGTTTGCGCCTACTAGTAGAGAATGCCTTAAAAGTTATTCATCAAGATAGTGAAGTACAAACCACACCAGAGTGTTCTCCTGAACAAAAAATGTTGGATAGCAGATTGATTGGTAACTCCGCTGTCATGCATCCTCTTAAGAATACTATTTTAAAACTAGCACGCTCACAGGCGCCTGTATTTTTATCGGGTGCTTCTGGCACAGGTAAAGAAGTGGTCGCTAGATTGATCCATGATTTAAGTCCACGTCGTGATGGCAGCTTTGTACCAGTGAACTGCGGTGCGATACCATCAGAGCTGATGGAGTCGGAGTTTTTTGGTCACAAAAAAGGCAGCTTTACAGGGGCTGTCGCTGATAAACAAGGATTATTTCAACAAGCCAATGGTGGCACGTTATTTTTAGATGAGGTAGCAGACTTACCTTTAGCTATGCAAGTTAAATTGTTACGTGCCATTCAAGAAAAAACAGTCAGAGCAATTGGTGATACAAAAGAGGTTCCAGTGGACATACGCATATTGTCTGCCACTCATAAAGACCTAAGCCAATTGGTACAAGATGGTGCATTTCGACAAGATTTATATTATCGCATCAATGTTATTGAGCTCAAGCTTCCAACCCTGAACACACGCCGCGACGACATTCCTGTATTGGCAGAACACTTTTTAGCGATGATCGCTGATGATTGGCAATTAGAGTCACCACCATCACTGACGATCGAAGCCTGCGCACGCTTACAACGTCACGATTTTGCGGGTAATGTCCGTGAGCTACGCAACGTACTTGAGCGTGCAGTCACGTTAGCTGAAACCTCATGCATTGACATTAGTCATTTAGGTCTTCCTGACATTGAACCTGAGCTTGTAAATACACAAGAGAAGAATCATAACTCAGCTATTGACGACTCTGAGCTACCTCCTCATAACTCAGAAAACCAAATCGATGCTCAACCTACAGCCCAAGCAACGAAAAGTGGTGAGCAAGTAATTCAATCTAGCAGCAATATAACGACACAGGTTAAGCAAAGTGCGATTAATATACATCCCTATCGTACTAGCACCCATCATTACCCTTCCATGATGCAGCATTCATCAGATAATAATGGCAGCCCTTCAACCAACGTAGCAAGTACTCATGAAAAAGAATCACTTCTTAACTCTATTTCGCACCAAGAACTATCTAAAGATATATCAAACTCGCAAGAATTGTTTAACGGTCAACTACCGCCTCAAGGATTAGAGCATTATTTGCAAGAACAAGAAAAGCAATTAATTATCACCGCACTCAAGCAAACTGGCTGGAATAAAACCAAAGCAGCTGAGTTGTTGGGAACAACTTTTCGCTCTTTACGCTACCGTATGAAAAAGCTTGAAGTTTCTGAAGAGGCGTTCGATTAGCATCTTCAGAAATTTCAAACATTTCGGCTGTGTGATTAGATGTACTATTCATTGACAGATACAAAAATCTATTCTTGTACAGCCGTTTTTCTAACAAAGCGAATGCCAGAATCTAGCGCGCGCACTTTTACTAATTCTAATGCTTGCTGCTCCCACGTACTCTCACTGCCTGACAAGGTCACATCAGGCTCTACGCCGATCTCGTCTATTTGCCTACCTGCTGCCGTCATATAACTGGCCACAGTCAACTTAACGGCTTGCTCATCGTTTAAAGGAATGACCGATTGTACTGAGCCTTTTCCATAACTAACTTCACCAATAATAGTAGCGCGTTTTTGTGCTTGTAAACTACTAGCAAGCACCTCTGACGCCGATGCTGAATAGCGGTTTTGTAATACAACTAACGGCAAAGGCTTGAGTATCGCATCACCTTGGGTCGATAGTACGCGTGATTTATTTTGACGTGCTTGCACTTGTACCACATCAGTATCATCCATAAATAAACTGGCAACACTCACTGCTGATGTCAGTACACCACCTGGATTATCGCGCATATCTAACAAAATACCTGATATAGGAGCGTTAAGGTTAATCAAACCTTCTAACAACTTTTCACGGCTATTGTTTTGAAACGCAGGTAATTTAACAATAGCAATGCCGTCAACTAGCTTAGTCTCGATAATCTGCGGATGACTATTATTACGCTGCAACGTTGTTGTGTGCTTACGTCGACCAGCTTTGGAAGTAATAATATCTACCTGCGTACCAGCAATACCTGTCAAAAGCTGCTCAACATCATTGGCTTGCCTCCCTTCATCTAATTTAAACTCATCAACCTGATGTAAATAGTCACCAACTGCGATGCCTTTTTTATCCGCAGGTGAGTCATCGATAACTTCTGTTACGACCCAATACCCTGCTTCTGGCTGGTAGTTAACCTTAAGACCAATATCACCTACATCACCTTCGGTAAAAGCACGCAGGTTCTCATACTCTTCTGCATCTAGAAACTCAGCATGACTGTCAAGCTTGGTCAGCATACCGCTCATCGCATTGCTAAACAACTCTTCGTCATTGACCGTATCAACATACTCACGGCGTACTAAATCCACTACAGCCACGAACGTCTTTAGTGTCTCAGGAGAGATGGCATTTAACGATACCTGAGCGACCTCCGCTGGAATGTCCGTATTAATATCATCGGTATCATCTATTAGAGCGCTTTCATCTGGCACACTATCTATCAAATCATCTGGCTCATCGGCAACATCTAGCATATCAGCAATATTCGATAAATTATCAGCGTCGTTTTCATCCACTATCTCATCTGCATTTAGACTGATGAGCTGTAGACCGTCTGTAGAATTAGTACTATCTGCAGAAGACTCTACCCCTACTGCTGCCTGTACATTCACGCTAATCGCACAACCAAGCATACCTACCAAAATTGCAGGCTGTAAAACCGTAGACGCGGCTGACGGCTTCCTTACTGATTTACTTAACCCTTTGGATAAAAAAGAACGTGCAAGAGAAATAGGCTGCATAAAAGGACTCATTTAAATAATAGAGAATACGAATTTATGGTTATATAACGACTGATAAGATAGCACCAAACGCATATTTCAAACTAGCATAGTATTGCAAGTAAACTAAGTAAAATGTATCACAAAAAAAGGAAAGGATAATAGGTTATCCTTTCCTTTTCGATACCTTCTAGTATAGATATTCAATCAATATGAAGCCCAGCAACTCAAGGGTCGTTTTTGATTCGACTACCTTAAACTACTGGGATAAGCAAGCTCTCACCTGTCATCTCCGCTGGTGCATCAATATTCATCAACGATAAAATAGTCGGTGCTATATCACTCAGTTTACCGCCGCGACGTACTTGCAGCTTTTGGTCGCCCACATAAATTAACGGCACATGCTCTGTCGTATGCTGTGTATGTACTTGACCGCTTTCATAATCTTGCATTTGCTCACAGTTACCATGATCGGCTGTGATAAGCATATCACCATCAGCAGCACGCACTGCTGACTCGATACGGCCCACACATACATCCAAAGCCTCAACCGCTTTTACCGCTGCATCAAAGATACCTGTATGCCCAACCATATCACCATTGGCATAATTGACCACCAATACATCATACTTACCAGACTCAATCGCTTCTACTAGTTTATCCGTAACTTCAGGCGCGCTCATCTCAGGCTTTAAATCATAAGTCGCAACGTCTGGTGATGATACTAGAATGCGAGTCTCACCCTCATACTCTTCTTCGCGGCCACCACTAAAGAAAAAAGTCACATGCGCATACTTTTCAGTTTCAGCAATTCGCAGCTGCGTTTTTCCTTTATCCTGTAAGTACTCTCCCAATGTATTAGCCAAAGACGTTGGGTAGTAGGCAATGCTAGTCTTTGGGTTATCCGCTAGGATATCTGAATACTTCGTCAACATCACAAATGCTGCCAGTTTTGGCTGCTTTTGGCGAGCAAAACCAGAAAACTCATGGTCTGGTAAAACAAACGCTTGGGCGAGTTCACGAGCACGGTCAGCCCGGAAATTCATAAAAATAAGTGCATCGTTATCATTAACAGTATACGGCACTTCATCACGTCCAATTACGGTTGTTGGACTGACGAACTCATCGGTCTCACGCGCTTTGTAAGCAGCTTGGACAGCACCATCTGCCCGTGTTGATAGACGATCAGCTTTACCTTCAGTAATCAGCTCATAGGCTTTTTGTACTCTATCCCAGCGATTGTCACGATCCATAGCATAGTAGCGTCCGATGATGCTTGCAATCTGTACGCGGCCACCTTCGTAATGAGCATTCAACTTATTGATATAGTCACGCAAACGGTTGATATATTTATCAGCAGACTTAGGCGGGGTATCACGGCCATCTAAAAAGCAATGAATAAAAACATTCTTGGCACCATGGACCAACGCTGAATGACACATACCTTCGATATGATCTTGATGTGAATGGACGCCACCATCAGAAAGCAAGCCCATGATATGAACATTACCGCCACACTCATTGGCAGCTTTTACGGCATCGACCAACGCTTCGTTTTTATAAAATTCACGGTTAGTAAGTTCACTTGAGATACGTGTCGAGTCCTGATAAAGAACGCGACCAGCACCTAGGTTCATGTGACCAACTTCTGAATTCCCAAACTGCCCCTCTGGCAAACCAACATCTTCCCCTGAAGCAGAAATCAGCCCATGAGGATACTGCTGATAGATCTTATCTAAATTTGGCATATGAGCGGCAGCGATGGCATTATCTTTATCTTCTTCACGATGACCAAAGCCGTCCAATATCATCAAGACATGCGGTGTTTTTTTATTTTGGGCACTGTCTTGGTTATTGCTAAGCTGTGTTTTGTTATCAATAGAATCTGATGCTTGTTGGGTACTGGTCATATATTACCGCTCCTCGAGTGAATGAACGCCTATAATGTTGTGTAAGGGAATATAAAGCCCTATATATTAACACACATCTTGAAATAGCTGAAAAACTGACAATTTTTTACTAATAAACGAATGGTTTTGTATCGTTTTTATACCTTGGTATTTGTAAGCAAACCCTTACTAGTCATGCCTTTCAATGGCATTGAGTATCAATCTGTAATTCAGACTTGCAATCATTCTTTTCATTGGTTAAGATGAAACTATTCTGAAGTGTTGGCTAGTAGATGTTTATTCCCTGAGCCGATAATGCTTTACCAGGATGTGGTACCTATTGTCTCATTGTGTATGCCTGCACCGCTTGCGGTGTATCAGGAAACCTGCAGAGATGATGACGCATCCGCCCTGAACTTCACGGTTCATGGGTCACCATCTTACAGCGGCACTTCGGTTGTTTCATTCGGTTAGTAACTACACCTTTTATAACTGGTTTACTTACTACCACTAAAAAGCCCTTTCCGTCATTGACGAAAAGGGCTTTTTTTATGCTTATGATTTCGCTAAATAGTTATTCGTCATTAGCAGATTTCGTAATTTTTTTTACATCTTTAGGGACGTTTTTAGCGGTACCATCAACGGTAGTATGCTGTTTAAACACATCACCAAATGGGTTTTGTTGCTGTTGACCAAATGGATTTTGACCATTCATACCACTTGCGCCACCGAATGGGTTTTGGCCACCCATACCACCAGCACCGCCAAATGGGTTTTGACCGCCGCCCATTTGACCACCCATCTGTTTTGCCATCATTTCCATCATTTTTTGCTGATTGTTCATGACATAATTATTGGCCAAGTCTTTTAGCTTTTTTTGCACAGGTGGCAATACGACCAATAACGCTATCAAATCACTGAGCACCCCAGGGATAAGCAATAAAACACCAGCAACTGCCATCGCGATACTTTTGATCATGGTGGTCTCTGGTGGACGCATGGCAGGGTTCATCATGCCACCAGCTTTCATTTGCTGTGCCATTGGATTAAGAGCAGCCATACCTTTGCGTATTAATGAGATACCGATAACTGCAGCAATAATAAACCATATAAATACCCACCAGCCGCTCATAAATTGCGCAAGCAAATACCACAGTAGCATCTCGATAATAAACCAAACAATGGCTATACCAACTATCTGACCCATAAAGTGTCGTCCTATAAAATAAAAACCAATAAATTGAACGCCATGAAAATTAAAATGGCTAACATATGATGTATATGGGGATTGGTTGCTATACTATCAAACTTAAGGCTAATTTTTAAGCCATATAGTCGGTACAATACAATTTGGATATAAGGAAGGCGAACGTCAGCACTACAAGTAGTAAGCTGAGCGAGTCTGACTCCGTACCTCATTTATATAAGATTGAATGTAAAATAAAATGTAAGCAAGACGGAATATTATGGCAATTATTATAGGCATTGACCCAGGGTCACGCATGACTGGTTATGGAATAGTACAGCAAACAGGGGATAAACTGACCTATATCGATGCAGGGACGATTCGCACAGATACTAAAGAGATGCCTGAACGCCTCAAGCGCATCTTTAACGGACTAACTCGTATCACAAAACACCATTTAAAATATGCCGACGAGCCTATTTATACAGCGATTGAGCAAGTATTTATGGCGGAGAACCCTGATTCTGCACTTAAGCTTGGGCAAGCACGTGGCGCAGCGATTGCAGCGATGGTTGCCTTAGATTTAGAAGTATCAGAATATACTGCTCGGCAGATTAAACAAGCCGTCTGTGGCTATGGAGCTGCGGGCAAAGAGCAAGTACAAGAGATGGTGTGTCGTATACTATCGTTAGAAGTTGTACCGCAACAAGATGCTGCCGATGGACTTGCCTGCGCCATCTGTCATGCTCACTCAAGCCACTCCATGAACAAGCTAATATTGAATAGTGCCATGCGCGGACGCGGTGCTTCTAAAAAGAAAGGTCGTTGGCGTTTGACTGAAGAAGATTTAGGTAACTTACGTTAAATATAAACATTAAAACAGCTCGACATTGAAGCAGGAAGGCATTAAAACGGATAAATATCAAAATAGCTAGTCCATAAAAAAACACGTGCTATTAGACACGTGTTTTTTTATGGCTATAAGTATTTCAACTCTCAAAGCTCAAACGACAACAGGCTACTCTGTAACTGAACTTTCAATCACTGCATCTAGTATATAGGCATACTTTTCATCAGCAGTATCATCTTTGATTGGCTCACTGGCCTCTGACACGTCATCGATGTTTAGCGCATAGCGTTGTAAGCGTAATACTTCTTCATGTTTGTTGTCGTGCTGATAGCCATCAATTTCACCAAAGAATACTCGCCACTCTCCTTCGTAAGTTTTGATGCCTTGATTATTATAGGTGATAGGCTTGATTTGTAAACACTGTTCAGAGCTGCTTGCTTCACACGGTACAGTTTCGGAGTTTACTGCCCAAAATACTGTCTCACCTTTGCTATTGTATTTTGCTTGTGCAGTAAGCCTACCATTCCACACTAAAGTCACATCGTCATCAGTAACCTGCGTTAATACCGTGTTATCGCCTTGATCTATATTGAATTCACTGCTGCCTTGCATAAATGTATTCAAGGTATTTTCAGCTTCGTCCAGATCGCCACAGGACATTTTCGTACTCATACCCTCTTCAGTAGTCAAAGTATGCCCTTTTAACTGGTAAACTGCACTAATCGTATTACAGCCTACGCTATAGCTTAGCGTGTCTTGCCCTTGATACTGGTTAAATGAAAGGGTTGTATGACTGTTAATATTCGTAAGATCAACCACAGGTTGTTCATTAGCATCGATTGTACCTACTAGCGTCCAACGATGACGAGATAAGGTGGTCATTAGCTTTTCTTTATCGGTCAATTCAGTAGATTTAGATTCATTTAGTGTAGATTTGATACTAGATATTAAACTTTCATTTGTTGCTGTGTTTGTCACTTCACTATCTTCAGCAGTCTCTGCCATATCGTTTTCGCCAGAGGCCGCTTCTTGGTGACACGCACTTAGAATCAGACTAACCACCATCACACTGGGCAATAGCAGTGCTTTTAACGTTGGCTTATTTCGGCTACCTACCATATTACATACCTCTTAGTAAGCTTGTACAACTTATCTCACGTACCCTCTATGTTTTGAAACACTTACTCAAAAGATGTCATAATTTAAAATTACCTCTTTAAGTAAACGGTTTTGAAACATAACTTATATAACATTGATATAACGGGGTTAGACTGACCACTATAACCTTGGCTCTGTTGACCTATGTAACGAAATGTTGATTTTTATTATATTTCATAAAAAAACAGCTAACGGTTGGGGTTAGCTGTTTTGCTTTATCGCGATCAATTTACTGAGAAGGGTAATAGATAAACCTTGTGATTTGAACTATTTTCCTAGAACCTTTTAGTCATTCACATTTGCAGGTTTGGCTTTAGCCATCTTTTTAATACTAAAGCGGTCATTCATTTTTTGGTAAAAACGAGCTAGGTTTGCACCTTGTTCATTAGGATCTACTTTGAGTACTTTGCCAAAGTCTAAACCTATATAGAGTACGATATCGGCAAAACTTAATTGCTCACCAACCAAATACTCGCGGTCTTCTAGTATGCTTTCAAAATAAGCAAGTGTTTTGACACCTCGTGCGATAGACGGCTCAACAAACTCTGGCACTTGCTCAACACGTTGAGCCTTAGCAGGATTACTATGTTGAAACGCCAACATGAAGTTGTATAGTACTTCGAACTCTGCAATGCGGCGCATAGAACAAACTTGCGCACGCTGTACCACATCATTACCCATTACTGAACGCTCACCGTAAACGCGGTCGAGATATTCACAAACAGCCTGTGAATCATTTAGAACAGTCCCATCAGACAGTGTTAAGACTGGAACCGTACGCATCGGGTTCATGTTAGTAAACTCATCTGAATTCTGCTCACTTTCCGCAAAATCAATATCGATAACATCGATGTCATCCATGTTATCAACATCGATACCTTTTGAGGCCAATAGGATAAGCGCTTTACGTGGATTGGGCGCGGTACGGGTAATATATAGTTTTTTCATAGTAAACTCCTTGTAATAATGATTAGACAACAACTTAGCGCTGATACGCTTTATTATGGTTGTTGTACTTATAAGCATAAACCTATTGATACGCTATACCACAGTTATAGCCTAATCTAACCGTCGTGGCAAAGTTTTATTAATCATAAAATAGAAATAATAAAAGCCCCATAACTCTAAGTCATGGGGCTTTATTTAATCACATTTAGTCATCAGTATAATTATTTGTTTGGTGCAGGTGTAGTACGTAGATACGGCTTAATCTCTTTATGACCTTTTGGGTATTTTGCAGCGATATCTTCATTTTTTACACTTGGTGGAATAATCACGTCATCACCATCTTTCCAGTCTACTGGTGTTGCAATGTTATACTCGTCCGATAACTGTAGTGCGTCAATCACACGGATAATTTCATCAAAATTACGACCACAGCTGGCAGGATATGTCAGTGTTAGACGGACCTTTTTGCTTGGATCAATAACAAAGACGCTACGTACTGTATGAGTGCTATCAGCATTAGGATGCATCATGTCATATAGTTCAGCGACTTCTTTGTTAGGATCAGCGATGATTGGAAAGTTCAGGTCTGTACCTTGAGTCTCACCGATATCGCTCGCCCACGCTTTGTGATCTTCTAGGCTATCAACAGAAATACAAATTGGTTTTACATTGCGCTTTTGAAACTCACCATTCAATGCAGCGGCGCGACCAAGCTCAGTGGTACATACTGGCGTAAAATCTGCTGGATGAGAAAAGAAAACGACCCAGTGATCACCTGCCCACTCGTGGAAATTGATATCACCTTCTGTGGTTGTAGCGTCAAAATTTGGTGCGGTATCACCTAAACGTAAATGTGCCATGTTTGAATCCTTAGTTATATGGGTGAACACTTATATCGACACGTCGGCCTCGCGTTCTATTATTATCATCGACGTGCTTAGCTATCAAATATAACATAAAGCACATCCGTAAAAACTGACTTTATCTTAACAAACTGGTTATGAATGTCTTGTGACGGATTGTAATGCGGTTATTCCATCTAACGCTAAGCTGATGGACAGAGTTTTTAATAAGTTTTTATGAATCAACAGCTTTAATAAATAACTAGACCACCATCCCTGCATCCCATAAGAAAAATTCGCCACTATAATCATGCACAAACATGCACAAAATAACCATGTATAAAAAAGCCCATCCCTAGCGTACTAGAAATGGGCTTGCTTGCAAACTACTATTGTTCAGTATTATTTCAAAGTACCCTATCCATTTGGATAACAGTGTTTTTCAAATATTAAGCCAATATAAACTAAGCTGGCTTATAGCTATCACGCAAACTAACGATTTGATTAAAAACTGGCTTATCAGCACTGTGATCTTCGCTGTCAGAGATGAAGTAACCTTCACGCTCAAACTGGAAGCGAGTGCCAGCATCTGCATTAACCAAAGATGGTTCAACCACGGCGTTTAACTCAGTGAGCGAGTTCGGATTTAGCGCTTGATGAACATCAGCCACGCCACTTGGGTCTTCAGCACTGAACAGCTGCTCATACATGCGTACTGTGGCTGGTACACCTTGGCTGGCTGATACCCAGTGAATCACACCTTTGACCTTACGCCCTTCAGGGTTATTGCCCAAAGTAGTAGGGTCAATTGTCGCTTTTAGCTCAACGACATTGCCATTTTCATCAGTAATATGCTCAGTGACGGCTAGCACATAAGTATTACGTAGACGAATCTCTGGCTTTTCTGGAGAGAGGCGCTTGTAGCCTGCTGGCGGTTCAATCTCGTAATCACCTTGATCGATATATAGCGTTTCGGTAAATGGAATCTCACGCTCACCCATATCCACGTTAGGATGATTAGGCTGAGTCAACCAAAGCGTCTGAGTCGCCTCATCAAAACGTGCGTTAACGCTATCGGCTTTTTGCGACTCCCAGCTGCTGACCGCTTCGCTAAAGTTAGTGATAGTCACTTTTAATGGCTTTAGGACTGCCATACCACGACCAGTTGTCGTTTCTAACGATTGACGAACGCTGAATTCTAACAAACGAAAATCAACCACACTATCCGCTTTGGTCACGCCCACACGCTCACAAAAATCACGCAAGCCCTCTGGCGTATAACCACGGCGACGCATGCCAGCGACAGTTGGCATACGTGGGTCATTCCAACCACTGACGATACCTTCATCTACCAATTGCTTTAGCTTACGCTTACTAGTCAATGTATGGTCAACGTTTAAGCGGCTAAACTCATACTGATGCGGTGGTACGTCAAAGCCGATTTTCTCAATGACCCAATCATAAAATGGACGATGATCTTCAAACTCAAGCGTACATAATGAATGGGTAATACCTTCTAGCGCATCCGAGAGTGGATGAGCAAAGTCATACATGGGATAAACGCACCATTTATCACCAGTCTGATGATGCACTTGATGCATTACACGATAAATGACAGGATCACGCAGGTTCATATTTGGGCTAGCCATGTCAATTTTGGCGCGCAAGATAGCCTTTCCTTCAGCGTACTTACCTGCTTTCATATCATTAAAAAGCGCTAGGTTTTCTTCAACACTGGCATCACGATATGGTGAAGGCGTTCCTGCTTCATTAAATGAACCACGGTTATCGCGGATTTGCTCCGGGGTTTGCAAATCAACATAAGCGTCGCATTGCTCAATCAATTGGACTGCCCATGCATGTAGCTGATCAAAATAACCTGAGGCATGATGTGCCTCGCCTGCCCACTCAAAACCTAACCACTGTACATCGTTCTTAATATTGTCGATATAATCTTGCTTTTCGGCAGTTGGGTTGGTGTCATCAAAACGCAGGTTGCACACACCGCCGAACTCTTTGGCCACACCAAAGTTCAAGCAGATAGATTTTACATGGCCTAAATGCAGGTAGCCATTTGGCTCAGGCGGAAAGCGCGTTACAATTTGCTGGTATTTTTGCGCATTGACATCGTCACGAATGATATTACGAATAAAATCGTTTTTTGGTTCGTCTTTTTGTGCATTGTTGCTTGAGTGATCACTCATCGGGCATTGCTCCTAACGCAAATTGTCAGTTCATGGTGCGTGCCATCACGCATCACAAAACGTTTAAACTAGAATATTAAAATAAAACGAGAATATAAAAACTTAGATAGTGCGACAGCATTATCAAAATTTGTCAAAAATGGGTAAAGTTGCGTTATTCTATCAGGTTTCGCAAACGCATTAACAGCCTGATACATGACACGAGATAAAAAAGCCGTTAGACTACCCATAACTTTTTAACCACCAATTTTTTAGCCACCACTTGACAGTGTTATTTAAGGCGCTGCAACCAAAAAGGAATCTCCCATGGTAGACATGCCACCAGTAGTAGAACTAGAAACCAATATGGGTGCGATCGTTATCGAACTCAACGAAGAGAAAGCACCAAAAACCGTAGAAAATTTTTTAAACTACGTAAAATCTGGTCAGTATGACGGTACAATTTTCCATCGCATCATTGATGGTTTCATGATTCAAGGCGGCGGAATGGACGCTGAGATGAATGAAAAGCCAACCAATGCGCCTATCGAAAACGAAGCGGACAATGGTTTAAAAAATGACAAAGGTACTATCGCAATGGCGCGTACCCAAGACCCTCATTCAGCAACTAGCCAGTTTTTCATCAACGTAAAAGACAACGACTTCCTAAACCACTCTGGCAAAAACATGCAAGGTTGGGGCTACACCGTATTTGGTAAAGTCACTAGTGGTATGGACGTTATCGAAAAAATGCGCAGCGTACCAACGGGTCGTTTCGGCATGCATGCTGATGTGCCAAAAGAGCCAGTTGTTATCAACTCAGCTACTATCGTTACTCAGTAGTAGCTATTTAATAGCAGCTATTCAGTAATAGTTACTTAGCGATAGCTGTGAATGAGCGAGCATTTTTTAATAGAATTGATTAGAAAATGCTCGCTATACGATAAGTCACGAGGACAAAGATAAATGCAAAGTTTTAATCACTTAATCACGACCCGCCCTCATCAAGTGCGGCAAGTATTGATTAGCGATTTGCATTTATCGCCTCAAGAGCCTGCCTTAGTGCAGGCTTTTTTAGCGCTGCTCGATGACTGTCTTGCCCTACCTACTCTCAAACGCCTCTTTATATTGGGTGACTGGTTTGAGGTGTGGCTGGGTGATGATACCTACCTGTCACTGTCAGAAGATGAGCAGGTGGCGCACTGGTTGACGCCGCTTATCATTAAACTCAAACAATTACGTATCAATGGATGTGAGATATTAGTCATGCACGGCAATCGTGACTTTTTACTGGGTCAGCCGTTTTGTAACCTGTTCGGTGGTGAACTTATCAACGAGCCGTACACTTTGCCTATTGGTCCGCAGAATTATCGCTTAGAACATGGTGATACACTCTGTACTGACGATAAAAAATATCAGTTTTTTCGCAAGATTATGCGTAACCGCTTAACACAGTGGTATTTGCTTAATAAGTCGCTAGAAAAACGCTTAGCTATCGCAGACAATATGCGACAACGAAGCCAACAGAACAATGCTAGTAAGGCCGCTTATATCATGGATGTGAACGATGAAGCCGTAAGTAAAGCCATCACCACTAGCGATGCATTATTGCACGGACATACCCATCGCCCCGATATCCATCAGGCGACTACTGATAAAAAACGTTATGTGCTTGGCGACTGGCGATTATTAGATGAAGATTCCCGCCAGCCGAAAGTCAATGCAGTGATTGGGGCAGTAACAGATGACGAGAATTCAAATGACCGTTTGAATAGTAATGATGCTGAGTTTGGGTTGTTTGAGTTTGAATGTCTTATTCGCTAAAGCACGTTCAATGGCGTTTTAAACAACGTATCTCAAAACATTTTTCTTTAATACAAAAAGGGTCGGTTGATAATTCAACAGACCCTTTTTACTTTTACTACACTCTTAAACTGCTTATCGCCCGCTCTTTAGTCCATCAATTTAAAGAAATGCTGACGATAATGCTTTAGCTCACGAATAGAGTCGCGAATATCGTCTAGGGCTAAGTGACTACCACCTTTTTCAAAGTTTCGCAAAATATCAGGACGCCAGCGGAAACAAAGCTCTTTGATTGACGATACGTCAAGATTGCGATAATGGAAGAAACGCTCAAGTTCTGGCATTTGGCGCGCCATAAATCGACGATCTTGGCAAATAGAATTACCACACATTGGCGATTTTCCACTATCAACCCATTTGTTTAGGAACTTGATAGTCTCAGCTTCGGCTTCTGCCAACGTTACCGTACTACGACGCACACGATCGACCAATCCAGATTGACCGTGCTGCTTGGTATTCCAGTCATCCATTTTATTTAAGACTTGATCCGATACTTTGATAGCAAATACTGGGCCTTCAGCAAGTACGTTCAAATCTTCGTCAGTAACGACAGTAGCAATCTCGATAATCTCATCGTTTAAGGTATCAAGTCCGGTCATTTCTAAATCAATCCACACCAGCCCTTTTTTGCCTTTATTTTTGATTTTAATCTTGTTGGGATGGTCACCGGTAGTCATACAGTATCCTATGGTCATTGAATTTTGGAACAGTTTTAAACACAATTTAAAAAACGTATTACGAGTAAAGACTCGTGCTCAGACAGTATTGTAGCGCACTGATAGATTTGAAAAATCTAATAAGCAGCTAAAATATTACAAAACCACTGTCTGCCGCAGACGCTTTAGGCTGTATGTTAGCAAATTTTCACGCTACACTTAGCAATATTTTTATAATAGGTCACAAACCCATGGCATTAATCCGGCAACGCAAACTGACTAAACAACAGATTCGTCGCATCGACAAGCAGCAACTGTCCAATCAAGATAGTATTGATGACAGTTTGATGGATGGCGTGGTCATGGCGCATTACGGTAAGCAACTAGAAGTACAAGTCACTAGCCTGCCTGCAGTGATACCTGAGCAGCCAGAGATTGCACCTGATGATCCTGAGCCATTTTGGCAAGCGCTTGAATTGAATGATATTTGGCGCTGTCATGTGCGTACTAACTTACCGATGCTAGCTGCTGGTGATCAAGTTCGCTGGAATGCTGACTCTAATACCGGCTTTGGACGTATCGAAGCTGTTAAACCGCGTACATCGCTAGTGTCTCGTCCTGACCGCTATCATAAGCTCAAACCTGTCGCTGCCAATGTCGATATTTTGGCGATTGTTTTTGCGCCATTGCCTGCCGCCGCGCCAACACTGATCGATCGCTATCTCGTGGTATGTCATCATGCAGGCGTCAAACCACTATTGGTACTTAACAAAGCCGATTTATTGGCAGCAGAAAACGGCGTAGATACCAATGAATTATTAGCACAATATGCCGCACTTGGTTATGAAAGTGTTCTGACTTCGGTCGACTGCCCTGAAAATATTGCCGAGAGCGATGAGCAAGAAGGCCCTGATGAGCTAAAGCGCTATATAGATAAAAAACTAGTTATCTTTGCTGGTCAATCTGGCGTCGGTAAAAGCAGTTTGATCAATGCCCTACTTCCCGACTCTGGTCAGAGCGTCAATATCATCTCACAAAACTCTAAGCTCGGTCAGCACACGACGACGACCAGTCGACTGCTGCCATTCAATCCAAAAGACCTCACTCAAGGCGGTATCGTTGATACACCAGGAATTCGTGAGTATGGTATTTGGCACCTCACCCCTGACGATATTATCTCAGGCTTCATTGAGCTAGCACCATTGGCTGGCAACTGCCAATTCCGTGACTGTCGCCATACTCACAACAGCAAAGGCTGCGCATTATGGCAGGCAGTCGCTGATGGTGAGGTATTGCAGCGCCGTGTTGAAAACCTCGTTACGCTACGAGAAGAAGCTGATACTAAGCCTTATTGAATTTTAGTTTGTTAGTGTCCGCCTTCGTTAAATGCGGTATTGTGAGTAGATATTTTTATTAAGCTGAAAATCTCAATAGATAAGTGCAATAACCACTTAATCATTGCTCGTGTCATCGCCCGTTTACTATAGATGACCTTATCGGTATAATAGCGCCTTGTTCAATATCATTGGGCTGTCTTCTCAGCTCGATAGAACACTTATTTTTTTGGAGGTATGGTTTGGATCGTGCGCTGGAATTTGTGGGCAACCACCCGTTTTTATTTGGTATATTAGCCGTACTTGCTATACTGTTTTTTACGATTGAAAACAAACGTAGCGGTAGAAAAATATCGCCTAACACGCTTGGCATGATGGTCAACTCTCAAAACGCGCAGCTTATTGATATTCGCGCTAAGAAGAAGTTTGAATCAGGCTATATTCAAGGCAGCCGCAATATACCGTTTACTGACCTCAAAGACCGCTTAGAAGAGATTCGCGCGATTGAGCAGCCAGTGATTATCATCTGCGACATGGGCGTACAAGCAGGCGCTGCGATTCAGATGATTGGTAAAGATAGTGTCTACCGCTTAGATGGCGGTGTCGGCGGTTGGCAAGGCGCTGGTATGCCATTGGTTGGTGTAAAAGACACCAAATCAAAGACTAAAGGTAAAACAAAACCAAGTCTAAGCAAGTAATAGGCCGGTATAAGCGCTATAAAAAAGACACCTTCTTATTAGGTGTCTTTTTTATGGTACGCTTTTTATATTCTATTTATAGTTTAAAAGACGTTTTGGGCCAAAACAGCTTGAATTTGTTATGCCCATCCCCACTTTAGTAATGAGCATCACCAAATGCATTTATACTTTACTCATTGATAACAGACTATACCAACTCTGAGGCTATGATGATTTATCATGCTCTTTATAATAAGTTTGTTATCCCATAAATTTATAAATAAGGATTTACCATGACTGTATCTGTGAAAGTTTATACTACCCCTATCTGCCCATACTGCTCAAACGCCAAACAACTACTGAAAACCAAAGGCGTTGATTATGAAGAAATCGGTATGCACGATATGAGCAGCGAAGAGCGTCAAGCATTAATGAAAAAGACCAATAACTACCGCACTGTGCCGCAAATCTTTGTTGGTGAAACCTTTGTTGGTGGTTTTGATGAGCTCAACCAAATGAACCAGCAAGGCAAACTTGACGAGCTATTGGCTGGTTAATCTGCTACATCTCTTTACTGTCTGTCTTTATCTATGTAAAGATAGGCAGCGGCGAATTTTAATAGAACATTAAGAAGTAATGATAAGAAATATCAAGTTTTCATCTTGATTTATATTACAATGAATTTTTATTGAAATGACGATTTGTCCAATCATTTGATTTAATTTTAGAGGATTTACCATGGCTGAAGAACAAGCACAACCACAATTGGCACTAGAACGTATCTATGTAAAAGATATGTCACTTGAAGTTCCAGGCGCTGGCGTATTCACCAAAGAGTGGAACCCAGAGCTTGATATCAATTTGTCTAGCAACGCTGAAAAATTAGATGATGATCATTATCAAATTATCCTAACTGTGAGCGTTACTGCCAAAAATGCGGAAGAAGCAGCGTTTATCGCTGAAGTGCATCAAGCAGGTATCTTCTTACTAAAAGATATTCCAGAAGACCAAATCGGTCAAATCCTAGGTGCATATTGCCCTAATGTGTTGTTCCCATACGCTCGTGAAGTCATCAGTGACATCGTGACACGTGGTAGCTTCCCACAATTGCTACTAGCACCTGTGAACTTCGATCAAGCATACGCGCAAAGCCAGCAGCAAGCGCAAGTGGATGCTGAAGGTAATGCATAGGTATTGATCAAAAGTATATGAGCTTTATAAGTTATATATGTTGATAAAAGAGCCGTTTACTTATAATGAGTGAGCGGTTTTTTTGTGGCCATGTTTTTATAATGCACAAAGTCATCAGCCATAAAAAAACCCTGTTACCAAACAGGGTCTTCAATGACTACATCGACTGGCTAAATCAATTAGCTAAAATCGACAATTAGCCTTTTAGTGCAGACAAGATTTGCTGCTTAACATCATCGATACCTTGCGTACCATCAAACTTGTCATAGCTAGGTGCGTCATCGCCTTCTTTAGCTTTGTCTTGGTAAAAACCAACCAATGCTGACGTTTGCTCATGATAAGTAGACAGACGATCACGAATAGTCGCTTCTTGGTCATCTTCACGCTGGATAAGCGCTTCACCAGTGACATCATCGATGCCTTCAACCTTTGGTGGATTGTGATGGATATGATACACACGGCCTGAACCTGGATGCTGACGACGGCCAGACAGACGGCTAACGATTTCGTCATCAGGAACACTGATCTCAACCACATGGTCAATAGCAACATCAGCGTCTGCAAGTGCTTGCGCTTGAGGAATAGTACGCGGGAAACCATCTAAAATACAACCATTGACACAATCAGGCTTAGCGATACGCTCTTTCACTAGGTTGATAATAAGGTCATCAGAAACCAAACCACCAGCATTCATGATATCTTTGGCTTTTTTGCCAAGCTCGCTACCTTCTTTGATTGCTGCACGTAGCATGTCGCCAGTTGAGATCTGTGGAATATCATATTCTTTAGAAATAAACTGGGCTTGGGTACCTTTACCGGCGCCTGGTGGTCCTAGTAAAATAATACGCATCATTACACGACTCTCCTTAATAGATAGGATTTTGGGATTAATAAAACCCAGGGATTATTTGTTTGCAAAGCTACCTTACCTTGTGGCCCTGCAAAGCTCAAGTATTTTCATTATTGATGTGATAAGTTGGCATGACTTATCTGTTCATATGTAGTCAATTCAGAATAAAAAGTAGAAAATTGACTGTATTTGGAATGTCTAGTTAACTACCTGAATCAACTTCACACCTCTTCTAATCAAGTCAATCATCGCACTGTTGCTCACGGCTATGCTGAGCAACAGCATCTATATAATAAACACCATTTTTGTTAGGTATTTATACTACTATAACTATGGAACTTGCTGATTGATTTCCACATTAACTTCAGTTTGTTCTGCGCCGATGACCACTGGGTTACCAGAAAGGTCACCTGATTCTGCGGTAGCATTACCGCTATGGCTGATACGAGCGATGACCGCTAGCTGTACTTTATCAGAACGAGCCGACCCAAGAGTACGCTCTGGCATCATAGCATCAAGATCACTTAGACTAATAACGGCTTCGCCTTGCTTGATATTGCTGATTGGTAGACGCTTCGCTGCAAATGGTGGACCACCTTTTACATCACGTATCGCTACAAACAGTGTATCGTCAGCTTTTACCAACGGTAGTAGACTGGCATTGACTTTGACCGTCACTTCGACGCCTTCAGAGGCTTGCTGCTGCTGCATCACCACATTAGCACTAAGCTCGTCTAGACTTGATAGCGCTTGCGTGTGATCTCCTGGTTTGGCTGCGATACTCTCACGCAGACGCTTAATCCAGCCTTGTGCTTGATCGAAGTTACTAGCACGTGCTTCACCCATCGCCATAAGCATTTGTGCGCCTTCATGCTCTGGGTTTGTGGCTAGTATATTTTCTAATACTCGGCGGCTATTTGCATCTAACTGACCTTTATTAGCAAAGAAACTGATCTGCGCATAAGTGGTCGCAATTTCTTCATTATCAGGTGATAGACGATAAGCGCGCGACAATGCCTCTAACGCTGAATCAGTCGCTTCTAATGATAAGAACAGCTCCGATAGGCGCATCCAGCGATTGTAGTCACTAGCATGACGATAGACGTTAGTCTGCATGGCACTAATCAACTGATTACCATCTTCAATTGCCCAAGCAGGTGGCTGATCGATTCTACCTGCTAATAGATCATCCGCCACTTGGCCAACTTTGTCTTCAGCAGCCCACAACTCAAATACGGGTGTGCGATCACCGACCATCAGATATGCCATGGCAGTCAATACAGGTACCCAAACGATAACAATCAAGCGGCTTTTGATACCTGGCGTGACCATCGGTGAGACTTCACGCTGGGCATCCAAAAGTTGACGTTCAAGCTCAAGTTTTTGGTTTTGATAATGATGATCATCAATAACGCCACTGTCTTTATCTGTTTTCAGTTCTGCTAGTCGCTCACGGAACACAGCAACGTTGATATCTAGTAGTTGATTGTCCAAAGGCTTACTATGTGAACGCGGTGCTTTTAACCATGGTTTAATGGTGATAACACCCAGCAACAAAGCGACAAGTAAACTTAGCGCAATAAATAAGCCAACAGTAGAAAATATGGTCATTTTTTGCCCCCAAGGCTTGTAGTGTCGTCTTTGTCATCATTATTAGCTCGTGACAATAAGCGATCAAGTTCTGCTTTTTCAGCGGCAGACAATGCTTTTACATTGTTGTCTATTGTCACACCACCCTCGCCACTAGCGACGAGCTGACGACGTTTGCTTTGCCAAAACCAACCAACTAGCAAAACGATCAATAATAATGGTGGGAAAAACCATAAAATCCATGTTGAAGGACGTACCGGTGGCTTATAGCTGATAAAGTCACCGTAGCGTTCTTGCATATACGCTCGAATCTCGCCATCACTACGACCATCTTTAATCAAATCATAGGTCTTTTGTTTTAAGTCTTGCGCAATGGGTGCATCAGACCCTGCCAAGTTTTGATTTTGGCATTTTGGGCAGCGCAGTTCTTCGATAAGACCACGATATTGGGCTTCTTGTTGCACAGAGTCAAAGTCATAAACATCAATTGCAGCAAAACTGGCCATGCTGAATAGACAGGCGATCAGCAAGCTTGCTAACTTGATAGTCGCACTTCTTATTTGATGGGCTATCATTTGCACACCTCCGCAACTTGACTCGGATCTGGACTAACCCCATTATTGCTAGCCTCATTGAGTACCATCAAGCAAGGCGTAATACGACTTTGCCAATTGCTTTCGTTGATTTCACCGACGATATGCTGACGAATAACCCCTTCACCATCGACGATGAAAGTCTCAGGAGCACCTGTCAGACCCAGGTCTAAAGCAAATTGTCCTGACAAATCCTGAATAGACATAGAGAACGGATCACCGCCGCGATTCAGATACCCTAATGCATCGCCAATATCATCTTTGTAATTGACACCCACTAAGTTAACGCCGCGCTCTTCTAGCTCCATCAAAAATGGATGCTCAATAATACAAGTTGGGCACCAAGAGCCCCAGATATTCATTAAAAATGGCTTATCTGGCAAGTTGTCATTGGTCATAATACGACTGGTATCTGACAACAACGGTAGTTCAAAGGCAGGTACTGGGCGTTCTAGAGCCGTATTGGTCACGATATCAGTCGGTTTGCCCAAACGCATATAGAGTATAGCGACCAAGCCAATAAAGATAACCAACGGAATCAAAAATCCAATCTTTAACTTTTTCTTACTTTTCACTTTATTGCTACTTGTCGTTTTGCTACCGTTGACGGTTGCTTGTTGAACTTTGTTATCAGGTTCATTGCTTGAGGTAGTCATATCAACGCTCCCCTATCTTTGTAGCTGAAGTATCTAAATCTGCAACTGTAGCAAAGCCTGATTTTTTGGCCGCAATTTGCGCAGGTGTTTTGGTTTTTTTGATACGATAACGACTGTCTAGCATACTGAGTAATGCACCAAACGCCATGATAAGCGCACCCAACCATATCCAGCGAATAAGCGGTTTAACATAGATTCGAAAAGCCCATTCATTGCTATCTTCGGCAATCGGCTCACCAAGTGCTACGTAGACATCGCGCATCAGATTGGCATCAATCGCAGCCTCTGTCATCGGCATCATACTGATAATATAGTTACGCTTTTCAGGGTATAACGTGGTCACTTCTTGACCGTCTTTACTGACCATTACTTCTGCTTGTGTGGCATCAAAGTTACTACCTTTTACTTCACGGAAGCCTTGTACAGTAAAGTCATAACCTTGTACATTCACACTATCATTAGGCCCTAATGCCACATCACGCTCAATGCTCAACGTGCTGGTAAATGCCACACCGATGACTGCAATGATGACGCCAATATGAGCGGTTTGTTGACCCCAGTAACTTAGACGTAACTGACGTAAACCCTTTAAGCGACTTGGTGCATTTTTGGTTTTATCTTTGAAGTCGACAACCATCCATAATAGTACCCAAAAGCTCACGACCAATGTGACACCAATATTTAGCATCGCTGATGGACTGGTGAAGTAGGTGATGATGGCAGCCAATACCAAACTACTTACCGCGATAACCATACCAGCGCCTAATAACGGACGGCTGTCTTGTTTCCAGCGGATATTAGAACCCATACCCATTGCCACTAATAGTAGCCACGTCAACGGCACAAATAGTGCGTTGAAGTATGGAGGGCCAACAGACACCTGACCTAAATTAAAGGCATCAGCAATAATAGGATAGAGCGTACCAAGTAGCACTACTAAGGTTGAAATCAGAATAATAACGTTGTTAATCACCAAAAATGATTCACGTGAGATAAGTCGATACTGACTCTCGACCGTCAAACGCCAGCCGCGTACAGCGAACATCAACAGACCACCGCCAACAATGATACCGAGGATCACTAGAATCACCAGACCGCGCGTCGGGTCAGCGGCAAATGAATGCACTGACGTGATGACACCTGAACGTACTAAGAACGTACCAAGCAGACTGAGCGCAAAAGCAAAGATTGCAAGCATGATTGTCCATGCTTTAAATACACCGCGTTTTTCGGTGACAGCAAGTGAATGCAGTAGCGCTGTCCCTGCCAGCCACGGCATCAATGAGGCGTTCTCTACTGGATCCCAGAACCACCAACCGCCCCAGCCAAGCTCATAATAAGCCCACCATGAGCCAAGTGCGATACCGACTGTTAAGAAACCCCAAGCAGCCAATGCCCATGGACGCGACCAGCGTGTCCATACTGCATCCAAACGCCCTTCCCACAGTGCTGCCATACAAAATGCAAATGGTACAACCATGCCCACATAGCCCATATAGAGCATCGGTGGGTGAATGATCAAACCAAAATCTTGCAATACAGGGTTTAGATCCGCGCCATCAACAGGCAGATTAGGCAATGTGCGATCAAATGGTGATGAGGTAAAGATAAGCATCGCTAGCATCATCATCTGCACGCCTGCTAGTATCACAAGCACTCGCGCACGCATAGATAACGGCAACCCACGACTGAAATATGAGACCAGCGCACACCAAGTGGCCATGATGGTCATCCAAAGCAGCAACGAGCCTTCATGCCCGCCCCATGTCGCAGACAACTTGTAGTACCAAGGTAGCAATGTATTTGAGTGCTGAGTGACATAGACGAGACTAAAATCATTGTAATAAAAGCCTGCCATCAGCGCAGCGAATGATGTAATCATTGCCGCAAATTGTGCCCATGCCAGACTTGGCGCCAAACGCTGCCAAGCGACGTGGTCACGCATGACGCCAATGGTTGGTAGTACCACCTGCAAAATCGCCAGTATAAAAGCGGCCAGCAAGGCAAAATAACCCAATTCTGTGATTAACATACGGTCTAACCTTGTTTACCTTGGATACAATTAAGGGTTCACCGATGGCATTGCTAGCCACTGGCAAACGCTAATAATCCTTTATGCGGTCATAGTTTACGGTTAAAAACTGAGGTTTCAATTGCTGTAGAAGCACATAAAACCCGCTACTATCGTTGTGACGTACCAATATGAATGATTGATACAAAATGCTTATCTATTGTTAATTCTGCATTTTTTAGTTATTAAAAGCTTGTTCAGTACAGCGACTCATGACTATTTAAAAATACTTATTCATGCATTACTGCACTGAGGGGAAAAATACTAACACTAAATGCAACCAACCTGCTAGAAAACCGGTCAAACCGCCCAAAACAATCAGCGTCATCTCATCCTCACGAAAAGCTGGACGCAATAGATTCTGAAATTCATTTGGCGTGAGCGCACGTATTCTATCGCGAAACAGACCAAATATCTTACTAGCTCGGCTTTCATTCAGCTCAGGATCTCGCAATGGTACCATCGTTGCGACAATAGACTTGTCGATGATGGTATTTTTTAATTGTCCATAATCACGGCGACCCAAGCCCACGCGTAATGTTGTGCTGATCACTGGCGACTCAAGCACCGTATATAGATGCGATTTCATCAAATCGCGCGTTTGCGCTGAGCGGTCACCATACATCATTTCATTCATAATGTTTTCTAAAGTGACCAAATCTTTTACCACAATCTCAGCAAAAACCTCAGAGACTTCCTCTTGGCGCTTCATGAAGCCGCCTTGTAAACGATACTTTGCGATATGCGGCATGACTGGTTTGATAAATGGAAAGCGACTCTGCACCGTAAATAGCTTCAAGTAAGGTATAAAGTGCGGCTCTACTGGATTAAACACCATCCAAATAGCAATCCAATTGGTGAGAAAGCCCCAAATCGCAGCAAAAAATGGTACGGTCCAATGCTGGGGCACCATCAAAAATATAAACATCTGGATAATACCAAATACCAAACCAATCAAAGCACTGATATGCCAGATAAAATCGATCTCTTTTTGCCCGACCTTTAAAAACATATTGACCATCAGGCGACGATCGTTTTCCATTGTATTAACAATCATCTTACGCATATCGACTAGATCTTCGACATGGTGGGTCAAATCTGTTACAAGCGACTGCATAATACTGGGTAGCTCTTGATGTGCTTGAGCATAAACTCGACGTTTAATCGCATACGGTAAATTGCCCCACAATGCTGGCGAATGATCCAGCATAATCTCATCTATCAAAGGTTCAAGATTCCTATCAACCGTATCAGTGACAAATGTCGCCGTTTGCTCAGGCTCCATCGCCTGAAAAAACTCATCAAGCGAACCGAGTTTTGAGAGTGTTTGGTCAACAATAACGCCTGATATCTTGCCCGCTTTACGCGGAACGATACCTTGCCAACCGATCCCTGGCAACCCAAAAAATGGGAAGTTAGGAATACGAACACCCCGAAACTTAATCGGATAGAATAGCATTTTGAGCGCCATCCACACATGTAACCAAGTGACAAATGCCGTCACTGGTGGGATAGTCAGCATGGCGAAAAACTCTGGGTGTTCAGCTATCGTCTGCCATAGTGAATTTACGTCCATGACTTATCTAGTCCCTGACAGGTTGATTGTCGTTGCTAATATTATCGTTACAGATAACAAACCTTTAGCAAAATAAGAACGTTTCAAAAGACGCTCCGCCCATAATAACTACTATAAAATAAATCGCCTGATTTTAGCATACTTGCCATTTATTAGCACATATAGACCATAGTCGAGTTATAACTAAAAATGATATATCTCACGGAACCCCTCAACCCTCAAAGACCCGAATATAAGCCAGTTTTTGGCTAATAGATAAACAGAACAAAATATATGACTGAGTACTGCGCCTTCTCATTTGTTCTGTTATAATTTGTAGTAAAATAACTAAGACTACCTGCGTATAAATGAATGCATGACGTTTTCACATCGCACCTTCTATGTGATTGAAACCACTTGTATTATCCTTTAGACTCACCGCACTTTGGTTAACCAGCCTGCCCTCTTATTTTTCCTTTATTGACTCACTGACCGTTTGGGCTCTAATCTTCTATGAATAAACCGATAACTCCCAATACCCAGCAGGTCAACAGTACCTTTACCAATCGTATTATCATTTTTGGGATTATAATATTGATTGGTCTGGGCGGTTTGATAACACGGTACGGGTATTTGCAAGTCTACGCTCATGACCAGTACACAACGCAAGCAGATAACAACCGTATTAAACTGATATCTGCACCGCCTAGTCGTGGTTATATTTACGATCGTAATGGGGTGATCCTGGCAGACAATCAGCCTGTATTTACAGCGATGTTAAGCCCTGATGAGGTCGAAAACCCAGAGCGTACGTTAAATCTACTTGCGCCTATTTTCGATTTAACTGATACAGATATTACCGATATTTTGGCGCGTCTAAGTAAAAATAAGAATGACCCTGTAACCATCAAAATCGATTTAACAGAAGCGCAACTGGCTCAGTTTAGTGAGCGTAAGCCATTTTTCCGCGGCGTCTCTATCCAAAGTAAACTTACCCGCTCATATCCGTATGATGAGCTGTTTGCCCATGTCATTGGTTATGTTGGCCGCATTAATGATAAAGAGTCTAAACGCATTGATAAAGACCGTTATGCTGGTACTGACCTAATCGGTAAAATTGGCATCGAGGATTACTACGAAGACATCTTACTTGGGCAACCAGGTTATCAATCAGTCGAAACAGATGCGCATGGCAATATTTTACGTCAACTGGATACCAAGCCACCGATAGCTGGCAACGATATTACGTTAAGCTTGGATTATGGTCTGCAAACCATCGCTCAGCAGCAGCTTGATGGACGCCGCGGTGCAATCGTTGCGATAGATCCAAAAAACGGTGACGTCTTAGCATTTGTCAGTAATCCCAGTTACGATCCTAACCCTTTTATATCAGGCATCTCTTACAGAGACTACGATGACCTGCGTGAGGATCTGGATCAGCCACTGTATAACCGTGCGCTTCAGGGTACTTACCCACCTGGCTCCACTATCAAGCCATTTGAAGGTTTAGGCGGCATTCATTATGGTTTACGCGATTGGAACAGCACCATCTATGATCCTGGCTATTTTAGCTTACCTGGCGACACGCATCGATTCCGCGACTGGAAACGTGGTGGTCATGGTACAGTAGATCTCAAAAAATCTATCATGATGTCAGTCGATACTTATTATTATAAGTTGGCTTATGAGATGGGTATTCAACGTCTGCACGATTGGATGGTACGCTTTGGTTTTGGTGAGGATACTGGTATTGATTTGCCTAATGAAAAATCAGGCATTATGCCATCGCCGAAATGGAAAAAAGATTCTTACGATAAAGACTGGCTACCAGGCGAGACCATATCGGTCAGTATTGGACAAGGTTACTTCTTGGCGACACCGCTACAGATTGCCAACGCGACCGCCATGACGGCCAGTAAAGGACAGCACATTACCCCGCATTTGTTAAAAAGCAGTGACGGTGCTGCGGACGTCAATATTATCACTGAGCCAGACGGCAAAATTGATTACAACGGCAAGCCATCAGACTGGTTACGCATGCACGACGCTATGGAAGACACTGTTAAAAGTGGTACTGGGCGCGGCATCTATACACCGCGCTATCGTATCGCTGGTAAAACAGGTACCGCACAGGTGAAATCTATCGCTCAAGGCAAACGCTATGACAAGTCGGCAATCGATAAGCGCCACTGGGATCATGCTTGGTTTAATGGCTTTGCGCCAGTAGAAGATCCACAGATTGCGCTTGCCGTACTGGTCGAAAACGGCGGTGGTGGTAGTACTACTGCTGCTCCTATTGGCCGTGCGCTATTTGACTACTGGATGATACAACGTAAGACGGATCCTATACTTCCACCTTCTGCGGATGAACTAAAAGCCATTAAACGCCAAAAAGCTTTCGAAAAAGCCATGCGTGACGCCATTCGTGATAAAGAGGAAAAAGCATTGGAAGAGAAAGAAGCCACAGAAGCCGAAACAGCGACAGCAACGTCTGAGTAACTAACCATTTAAACCGTAAAATTCAGCAAAGAATTGGTAAGCGAGACACAATAATGAAAAAATCCTCAAATGGACGCGCATCAAAGAATCACCGTAAAGCGAAAAATGCAGCAGCAGGTGATGTGCGTATCATTGGTGGACAGTTTAAACGCCGTATTGTCAGTTTTATCGATGCAGATGGTCTGCGCCCAACCCCAGATCGCTTACGGGAGACTTTATTTAACTGGCTACTCGCTGATATTCATGACGCCTATGTACTCGATAGCTGTGCTGGCAGTGGCGTACTAGGGTTTGAAGCGCTATCTCGCGGCGCTGCTCACACGACATTTATCGAAATCAATCCAGCACAAAGTAACATGCTACGTCAGAGTGCTGAGCAGTTGCGCCTTGAGGCGTCTTCCTACCAAATTATCACTGGTACTGCTGAGCAGGTATTGAATCAAGGACAGCTGACTGATCGGCCTTTTGACATTGTCTTTATCGATCCGCCTTATGCTCAGGATTTATGGCAGCCTATTTTGACGTCGCTTATTATCAACGCTTCAATTAATACTGAAACATTGATTTATTTAGAAGCTGATAAAGATTTGTCAGTACAGCTTAAGCAATTAGAAGCGTCGCTAAATGAAAGATTAGGCTCGCCATTAAGCGTTATTCACCAACCAATCGCTTTTGAATACCTGAAACAAACCAAAGTTGGACAAGTTGTCGCTGGACTTTATCGTCTATCATCGTCATAATTGTCGGGTTAATAATAGCCATTAACATATTTTACAAATGTTTAGAACCGCTAAAAACTGGCCGACGCTGCAGTTTAATGTATATAAGGCGAAAATAAACCCCAATGCAGCTTGCAAGCGTAGGCGCTACTGCTTATAATGTGCAGTCTGTTTTTTGAGAGCCCCGTTCCCAGCTAAACTCTCAACGAATTCTAATTTTAAGGTTTTATCATGAAAACACTTAGTGCAAAACCAGCTGAAGTGACCCATGACTGGTATGTCGTAGATGCTGACGGCAAAACCCTTGGTCGCTTAGCCACTCAAATCGCAACTCGCTTACGTGGCAAGCACAAGCCTTCTTTTACTCCGCACGTTGATACTGGTGACTTTATTGTTGTCATCAATGCTGACAAAATCACGGTAACGGGTAAAAAAGCACAAGACAAAAAGTACTATCGTCACAGTGGCTACCCAGGTGGTATCAAAGAAACCAACTTCAACAAGTTGCTTGCACATAAGCCTGAAGATGTTCTACACAAAGCAGTTAAGGGTATGCTTCCAAAGGGCCCTCTTGGCTATGCGATGATCAAGAAGCTGAAACTTTATGCGGGTACTGATCATCCACATACTGCACAGCAACCTAAAGAACTAGACATCTAAGGAATACTTATGGAACGCAATTACGGAACTGGTCGCCGCAAGACGTCTACTGCTCGTGTATTTTTATCAAAAGGTACTGGTAGTATCGTTGTTAACGGTAAGCCACTTGACGAATATTTCAGCCGTGAAACTTCACGCATGGTTGTACGTCAGCCATTAGAACTACTAGACTCTGCTAACGCATATGATTTATATGTAACTGTTGCAGGCGGTGGTACTACTGGTCAAGCTGGCGCAATCCGCCACGGCATCACACGTGCATTAATCGAAGCTGACGAAACTTTGAAGCCTGCCCTAAAAGCAGCTGGTTTTGTTACTCGTGATTCACGTCAAGTTGAACGTAAGAAACTGGGTCTACGTAAAGCACGTAAACGTCCACAGTTCTCAAAACGTTAATCAAAACTCTCTCTTATATTTTTGCTGCTGTTGTCTTTTTCTCAGAGCTTCAGTAGCAAAACTAAATAAGAGCCTGGTTTTGCAAAACCTTATAAGCTGGTCACAGCTTATAAGGTTTTTTTATGCCTACTGATAGCGCGTTAAATATATGATTAACTCAGTCAAATATGCTTTGCGATATATTGATAATTATCATGAATCTAACATTCGTTCTTTTTAGTTAATAGTCAAAGCATGAGATATTGTTTCGACACTACAAAGTAGCGCATCTATAAAATTCTAACTTGCAAAGCATTTAACGCTACCCCATCATATCAGTAACTTTTTATTATTAGCCATGATGCCTCAAACCTTGCTGTAGAAGAATATTATGAAAGCGCCAGAACAATACGACCCTAGCAAACCATCTTCTAATAGCAGCGTGCCGCCTAGTACGAAGCAATCGGCTAAATCGCCTGCCATACCTGCTGGAACGCCAACGATTATGCAAAATCATAAGCATACCGCACAAGCAGATAAGAAGCCATTTCAATGGCAGTTCTTAGCGCCAAAGTACTGGGGCATTTGGTTATTGTTTTTGATCATGTTACCGATGATGTATCTACCATTACGTTGGCAATTTTGGCTAGGTCGTAAGCTTGGTAGTTTGATTTATAAAGCTGCTGGCTCACGTAGACGCGATACGCTCATCAACCTAAAACTAGCGTTTCCAGAGAAGCCTGAAGCTGAACGTGAATTAATGGCTAAGCAAGTATTTGTCAATCAAGGTATTGGTGTGTTTGAAACGTTATGCGCTTGGTTTCGTCCAAATGTGTTTACTAAAACAGTGTCTATTTCAGGACTACAGCATTTGGTTAATGCTCAAAATGAGCAGCGGCCAGTTATTCTGCTAGGTGCACATTACACAATGCTCGATTTAGGCGGCTTGCTAAGTGCACAGTTTTTCCCTGTAGACTGTATGTACCGTACGCAAAACAACCCTTTATTAGATTGGTTTATCTATAACGGTCGCACCAACATATTTGGTAAGCAAATCTCTAGCCGAGATATGCGTAGCTTAGTTACCTCTATTAAAGCGGGACACGTCATCTGGTACTCTCCTGATCAAGACTACGGGCTAAAACAAGGAGTTATGGCGCCATTTTTTGGTGTACCAGCAGCAACTATTACTGCCTCACGTCGTATGACAAAAATGGGCAACAAAGCCAAGCCACCAGCGGTTATGGCATTACATACTTATCGACAGACACCTGACAATCTGCCGCGTGGTAAGCGTCCTCATTATCATTTGACTATTACGCCAGAATTAGACGGTTATCCAAGCAAAGATGAAGTCGCTGATGCCACTCGGGTTAATGAAGTCTTAGAAGGACTCATTCGTATTGATCCCACCCAATGGATGTGGTTCCATCGCCGCTTTAAACATGGGCCAAACGGTCGTACTGATATCTATAAGTAAGCCTTTATTCCCAACAACACTGATGAAGTTTGCTATACTTTGCAGCTAATATTTCGCGCTTTTGATATATATTTATAATAATTTGATAAACAAAATAACGGATTTTCCATGAGCAATAACAGCACTCCTGACAATCAAGCTTCTGATACTTCAACCGAAGCTAAACGCATCCTGACTGGTATTAAACCGACTGGTATTCCGCATTTAGGTAACTATGTTGGAGCGATTCGTCCAGCAATTGAGTCTATTCAAAATAGTGATCATGAAGCGTTTTTCTTTTTGGCAGACTACCATGGCATTATCGGTTGCTATGATCCTGCTATCATTCATGAATCGACAAGAGCCATTGCCGCTACGTGGATTGCTTGTGGTCTAGACCCAGAGCGCGTGACGTTTTACCGTCAGTCAGACGTGCCTGAAATTCCAGAGCTTGCTTGGATTTTGAACTGCTCATGTGCCAAAGGTTTAATGAACCGCGCCCATGCCTACAAAGCAGCGGTTGATATCAACACAGAAAAAGCCGATGTCGATCCTGATCAAGGTGTCACCATGGGTTTGTTTGGTTATCCCGTACTAATGGCTGCTGATATCTTGATGTTTAATGCGACTCATGTGCCTGTTGGTCGTGATCAAGTACAGCATATCGAGATGGCTCGTGATATCGCAGGTACTTTTAATCATCGTTATAAGTCACTTTTCACGCTACCCTCAGCAGTTGTTGATAACGATATACCACTGCTTACTGGGCTTGATGGACGCAAGATGAGTAAGAGCTATAGCAATACTATTCCTCTATTTGGTGATCCAAATCCACAAGTCAATCCTGAAAAACAAATGCACAAAGCTATCATGAAAATTGTGACTAACTCACAGTTGCCTGATGAGCCAAAAGATCCTGATGAATCCGCTATCTTTGAGATTTATAAAGCATTTGCTACTGTTGAAGAAATTGCTGATATGCGTGCGCGTTATGCCGCTGGTATTGGTTGGGGTGACGCTAAGCAAGCACTATTTGATAAAATTAATGACGAAATCGCGCCATTCCGTGCACGTTACGAAGAGCTGATGGCCAATCCAAAAGAGTTAGAAGAGATCTTGCAGATGGGTGCAAACAAAGCCCGCCGTCATAGTCGTAAGCAACTAGACAAAGCTCGTCGTGCTATTGGCATCCGTCCGCTTGCTAAGCTTAAATAATCGTTGCTGGAATAGTCGTTTCACTGACGCAATTTATTATCAAAGCGGGTGCTAAACGTGCAAACTGAACCAAACACCAAACAGGCGGCTTTGTCTAAAGCCGCCTTATCTGCTATGGCTGATTCAATCTCTGAGCCTATAGACAATCAGAGCGAGCTTGATGAATCATTCAACCATGATATATCGCTGCGTATCTATCAGACGCCTGTGCAGCATTTGCCAGAAGATCTATATGTACCACCGCAAGCCTTTGCTATTTGGTTAGAGCAATTTGCTGGGCCATTAGATTTTCTATTGTATTTGGTCAAGAAAAATAACGTCGACTTGACTCAAATGCCAATTCTGCCTATTACTGAGCAGTATTTATCATATATCAGTGAGTTGGACACCGAGCACTTCGAGTTAGCAGGTGACTATCTACTGATGGCATCAACGCTCATTGCTATTAAAACCGAATTGCTATTACCTGCTCCTGATACCCCTACTGATGAGCGTGACCCAAAAGCAGAGCTCATTGAACGCCTCGAAGCGTACGCGCAAATCAAAGTGGTCAGTCAACGCTTAGACAATCTAGTACGCTTAGAACGTGATGTGTTTTTGGCAATGGTCAGTATGCCTGGTCAAGAGGTTATGAATGCAGAACTGCCAAGCTACTCGCCCAACTTACTGATTGATAGCTTGTTCAAAATGCAACTACAGCCTGACTATCAAATGCATACCATCAAAGTTGATGCAGTACCACTTGCCGATCGTATTGCCAGTATTAGCAGGCAACTAAGTACGGATGGGGCGCGCTCCTTTTATGAGCTGTTGGATAGAGCACAAGGTAAAATAGGCGTGGTTGTGAGTTTCGTCGCCGTACTTGAGCTCATAAAACGGCAGCTGATTGGTGTGGTTAACATCGAGACAGATAGCAAGATCGTTAGCTCTGTTTCCAATGACGAGCTGTCTGATATAGACAGTGAACCTACAACGCTTACGTTACAGTGGCTAGCCTAGTCAGCTTTACGACTGTCTCCTAGACCTACTCTCTATTAAAAAACAACACTGAGATAAGAGCACATTTTAGATGGTAGATATTGAAAACTCAAAACAGCATGATAAAACTCTAGAATCAACACATATAGCTTCATCAATTGAAGCGCAGCATGATTCTCTTGAAGATATGAGTAAACGCATTGAAGTGCTGTTACATGCGTCAGAAGCACCGCTGACAGCTCATGTATTGAAAAAACATTTATCATTATCTACTAAAGAATTAGAACAAACCTTGGAAGTGTTGCGGAAACGCTTAGATACAGGTGTGCTTAGGCTACATGAAACCGCCAGTGGCTATCGCTTACAAATATCTGATGACTACAGCAGCTTAATCCAGCGCATTTTTCCGCAGCGTCAGGAACGTCTGAGCCAAGCCTTACTTGAAACCCTAAGTGTTATTGCATATAAGCAACCTGTGACACGCAGTGATATTGAGCACGTACGTGGAGTCACATTATCGAGCAATATACTCCGCCAGTTGTTTGATAAAGGATGGATTGTGGAGAAAGGCTTTAAAGATACTCTAGGTCGTCCTGCATTGCTTCATACTACTGCGCAGTTTTTAGACGCGTTTGGATTAAGCCATCTGGATGAACTACCACCTATGCCAGATATGGAAACCATACGAGCCATGTCTTAAGTTTTTTTGCTGAACAAACTATAGTTACTCGTATAAAAAAGGACAGAGCGCATAGGATCTGTCCTTTTTATTACATTGCTAATTTTGAATCAAAACCTAACAATATATTTGCTAATTACTGATTAATAACATCAACACCCTCTGGCGGTGTAAATTTAAACTGACTGCTGCCAACACTTGGATTCATCTTGATATTACTGAACTTAATAGAAGTTGTTTGTCCCAAGGTATCATTCAATACCATCATGACAGGTTTACCACCACTAAAGCTCATTGAAAGGCTCTTAAAGCTAGCGCTCTCTGACTTAGGATAAAGCACGTAGTAATTTTTGTTGTCATATGGCTGAGTAATTTTAAAGTTTTGATCAATTTTGCTCGGCTCCCCTGATAGTAGCAAAGCTGGTGTATTACCTACTTGGCTATCGACGTTTTGTTTAGTTGCTTGCTCTAGGTCTTTGTCGTAAACCCACATAGAATTACCATTAGCAACAATTAGCTGCTCTGATGGTGATTTAGTTTCCCAGCGAAAATTGTTTGGACGTTGAACACTCATAGTGCCTGTAAACGTACCACTACTGGCGCCTTTGGTCGTTTGGCTAAAATTGGCTGTCATGCTCTTAGTATTCGTTAGCAGTTTATTCAAACGTTTAGCAGCTGTTAGATTGTCAGCGGGAGCTGCTGTAGCCGTTTGAGTTAGCGCCATCATTGGAGCTGCAATACCTAGCGATGTCATCAATACACCTGCTAAAGCACCACTCATCATTTTTTGTTTGGTCGATTTTTTCGTAGATAAGTTCATCATAAATCCTCTCTAAAAAAGCATAGTCTCTTAAAAATTGTCGCTTAAAATAAAATGTTTTATTGAAATTTTTGTTTTCTATAAATACTAATTTTACCAAGATAAAACGGGTAACCATCAGCAATGACAATAGTGTGCCAGTTTTTTTATTACACGCCTAGTCATGATTTGCAATCTTTACTACGGCTGCCATACACACTTGTAACCAATACAATTACACAGCAAAAGTTCGTATTTAGTATTCTTAGCTACAGTAACTATAATCATAATAGCTTTTAAGATAGCACTCATAAAAATCATTATTCTTTTATATGAGACTACAAATACAAAAAGCCCCTATTACCATAAGGCAACAGGGGCTTTTTTAATTATCCAATCATTTTATTCAAAGAATAAAACAACTTGAGTAGATAATTATGCGTTTTCAACCGTAACATAACGACGGTTAAATTTACCTTTGGTCGCAAACTTTACAACACCGTCATTCAGTGCAAATAAAGTATGGTCACGACCCATACCAACGCCTTCGCCTGCATGGAATTCTGTACCACGTTGACGAACGATGATGTTACCAGCTGAGATAGCTTGGCCACCAAAGATTTTTACGCCTAGCATTTTTGGGTTTGAATCACGACCGTTACGGCTCGAACCGGCAGCTTTTTTATGTGCCATGAGAAAATCTCCTTGTTAATTTGACTTATCGCTAATGCGATAACTCTTAAGCATTTAGTGCGCTATTTAGCAATAATTGCTAAATGAATAATTAGGCATTAATCGCTTTGATTTTTAACAAGGTGTACCATTGGCGGTGACCTTGTTCTTTGTGATAATGCTTACGACGGTTGTGCTTGATGATACGGATTTTTTCGCCGCGACCATGCTCGACAACTTCAACTTCTACGCTAGCGCCGTCAACAACAGGCTGACCGATTTTGACGTTCTCGCCGTCAACAACCATCAACACGTCTTCAAATTTGATTGTTTCGCCTTTTTCTGCTTTTAGTAGTTCAACTTTAAGCAATTCATCGACGACTACACGGTGCTGTTTACCACCAGTTTTGATTACTGCGTACATTATACGACTCCGTTTAACCCGTGTGCCGTGGCTGATGTTATACCAACGCTTTTACGACGAACACGACAGGGAAAAATTAAAGGCAAGATTTTACGGCTTTTTGCTCATAAAAGCAAGCCGCGCCTCTTGTTTTTGTAAGGTGGTTACACTAATGACCATCTCTCATTTTGCTATAACGGATGCTCATCAAGGAAAGTCGATGAACGACAATACGAATATAAACATGAGAAATAGTAATGATAAGTGATAGATTAAGCCCAACAGTGGCCATTATAACTTATGCAATCAGTTACTTACAGCCTTTTATAAAACATTTATGTGACTAAAAAACTCAGATAAGCTAGAAGATTTATCTTCAAAACATGAGGGGTTTTTATTTTATTTTATAGGCATGGTAAGCCCTATATATCATACTCCTAACCTACTTGCGCCCTATATTTTAACCAACAATTTAAACAGATAGCTATGCTATCATAAGCGAAATAATACTTTACCTACCGATAGATAAAGTCAAGGTTATAACAACTCTCTTTACTCTTATTAATATGACTATTTATTATGACTAGTACCTCTTTAAATAATACCGTGCCTGTTTCTCAATCGACGCCTAGCTATGCTGACATTCAAAGTATTGTAGCCAATGACTTCGAAGTAATGGACAAGCAAGTGTTTGGCAGCTTGAACTCAAAAGTACAACTCGTCATGAGCGTATCGCAACACGTGATCAATGCTGGCGGCAAACGTATGCGCCCACTAATTACATTGCTCTGTGCCCGTATGTTTGATGATAATCCATCAGAAAAGGCCATGCATCTAGCTGCTATCACGGAAATGCTACATACGGCTACCTTAGTGCATGACGATGTCATCGATGAGTCAGGACAGCGCCGCGGCAAACCAACGGCAAATGCCACATGGGATAATGCTACTGCTGTGTTGGTCGGCGACTATCTGATTGCTCGCGCTTTTAATCTTTTGGTTGGTTTTCAAAGCCTGCCATTGTTGCAAGTATTTTCAGATGGGACTTGTGACATTGCTGAAGGCGAAGTATTGCAGCTACAACACCAGCATAACCCTGCTGCGACAGAAGAAGATTACTTGCGCATTATTGATGGCAAAACATCACGCCTTTTCATGATGGCGACTCAAGGTGCTGCTATTTTGCAAGACAAAACAGAATATATGGCAGCGTTGGGCAATTTTGGACAGCACTTTGGCAATGCCTTTCAGATTATCGATGATGTGCTCGACTATAGCGGCGATAGTGACGTGATGGGCAAAAACCTAGGCGACGACCTTGCTGAAGGCAAACCTACCCTACCGACTATCAAAGCACTCGAACTACTCAAAGATAGCAACTCTGAAGGCTATGAGCAGTTACGTATCGCCGTTCAGACAGGCAAGACACCAAATGCTGAGCAGCTTATTGAATTGGTACGTAGCTCTGGCTCATTGGCTTATTGTAAGCAGCGCGCGTTGGAAGAAACCAAATTGGCGCAAGACGCACTGAGCACACTACCTGATAACCGTTATCGTACAGGCTTATATCAATTAACTGAACTCGCTAGCGCACGATTAGTATAATCAAAACTGAGTCGTCTATATTGTTAAATGATTACGGCGACTCAGTTTTTAGCAGAGTTTTTTGGCAATTAAAGAATATAAGACCCATTAAACAAGAATTACCCTCTCAAAAAATCGTTTGTCAGCTAAATCGTTACCTTTCTTTAAGTTTCATACATCCTAGCAGTACTATAATCATATAAGAATTTTCCGACAGTCGAATAATATTTGTGCACGCTTCGCAGGCACACACTGATAGTTATTTTTTATGCCTGCAATTAGGGGTTGCTAAAATTGTCGTTTTGTTGACAAAGTTGATTCTTTACTATTTAAAGACCTCATTAACTCTAGGGCTTTAGATTTATAACAAAAATTTACAATATATTTTGATACTAGGTTGTACATGGAGCTATTAGCTGTTAGTAGAGACGACGCTTACTATGTCAGTAATTCGTTAATCCGCAAACTGTCATACTTCTCCTTTTTGGTCCAGCTTATATCGCAAACCACTTGACTGTGGGGTTACCCCAATAGTTTATAATAACTCATTAAATTTATTAATCCACTTTGTGGTTTGCTTAAACAATTAATGCTAAATAGTTCTTTCGATACTTAATCCATGTCGATGTCAGATTTTTGATTGGCAATGCTCCATTAACTGAACGATCTAAAATTTGAGTAAATAGTGCTAGCTTAGACTATTTATTTTTTATTTAGCATTACAAGACCCTTATATCAGTACGCTAAACTTATTGATCGATTTTTATACTGTCACTATTTATATATTGCCGAGGACATTGATGAAGCACTCTTATCTTGCGCTTGTAATAGCATCTGTACTATCTGGAGCTGTACTGGTTGGCTGCGACAACAGCGGAGACACCGCTGGGGATGCTGCTCAACAGCAGATGCCACCCTCTGTCGTCAACGTACAGACTGTCACTTTTGAATCTGTACCACAAGTACAAACATTCTCCGGCCGGACCTCAGCCTATCAGACAGCCGATGTCCGTCCACAGGTTAATGGCGTCATTGACGAAGTACTTTTTCGTGAAGGAAGTAACGTCAAAAAAGGTCAGCCACTGTATCGCATTAATACTGATAACTATGCCTCATCTGTAACGAGCAGCCAAGCAGCCGTACAGCAAGCACAAGCCAATTATCAAACGGCATTGGCAAATACGGCTAGCAGTAGAGCTGCTCTGGTTAGCAACCAAGCATCATTAGCACAAGCAAAAAGCGACTTACAGCGATTAAGTGGTTTGGTCGAAATTGATGCTATATCTAAACAAGAATACGACCAAGCTGTGACCACTCTTCGTACCGCCGAAGCAGCGGTAGCCAGCGCGCGTGCAGCTATTGGCCAGTCTGAGGCCAGTGCTGAGAGTGCAAAAGCGACTATTGAAAGTGCAAAAGCAGGTTTACAAGCCAGCGCTTTGGATCTGAACCGTACCATCGTACGCGCCCCTCTTACAGGCCGTAGCGATCGCTCAAGTTTTACTGCTGGTGCATTGGTTAGTGCAAGCCAAGCTGATCCATTGGTTACTATCTCGCGCTTAGACCCTATCTACGTTGATATTAGTCAGTCTTCTTCTGAACTACTCAAACTACGACAACAGATTTCTGCTGGCGAAGCTCAAACAGGTACAAATACAGTTGAGTTGGTATTAGAAGATGGCACAGTTTATCCTGTCAATGGTCAACTGGCTTTGTCTGAAGCAAAAGTGGATGAGTCAACAGGTGCTGTCACCTTACGTGCTGTATTCCCAAATAGTAATAATATCCTGCTACCAGGTATGTATGTCACGGCACGCTTAACTCAAAGCGTTATTACCAATGCTACACTCGTTCCTCAAAGCGCTGTTACACGTTCTGCTAAAGGTGATACTCAGGTTTATATCGTCGACGAGAATAATCAAATTAAAGTACGTCCTGTAACGGTCAATGGCACTTATAACGGCAACTGGGTAGTAACTGACGGTCTAAAAGAAGGCGAAAAGCTAGTAGTTATTGGTGGCTCAAAGGTCAAACCAGATCAAGAAGTGGTTGCTAAACCCCTAGAAGACACTAAGTCAACATCAGCGACGCAAAGCGCTCCTTCTAATACTGTAGCCAAAACACCACAGCAAGCTGCAAAAGAGAGCGAAAAACCTGCAGAAACTGCCACTAACTAATTCCATTCAAACATAGGAAGACTTAGGGATATACTATGTCACGTTTTTTTATTGATCGCCCTATTTTTGCATGGGTACTGGCTATTTTGATCATGCTCATCGGGATAATATCGGTTAACAGCCTACCGGTTGAACAGTATCCTAGTATTGCACCACCTACTGTTTCGGTTAGTACAAGCTATCCAGGTGCCAATGCGCAAACTATTGAAAACTCAGTTGTTCAGGTTATTGAACAAAAAATGAAAGGGCTTGACGGCTTGATGTACATGTCGTCAACCAGCTCATCAAACGGCAGTGCATCCGTGACGCTGACGTTTGAGAATGGTACTGACCCTGATACGGCTCAAGTACAAGTACAGAATAAACTCCAGTCAGCAACAAGCTCACTACCTGAATCCGTTCAGCGTCAAGGGGTTACCGTTAACAAATCCTCTAGCAGCTTCTTAATGGTACAAGGCTTTGTGTCTGAAGATGGTAGTATGGATCGTAACGATATTGCCGATTATGTTAACTCAAATGTCGTTGATCAGATCAGCCGTGTTGAAGGGGTTGGTGAAGTTCAAGTATTTGGTTCTACATACGCGATGCGTATCTGGCTCGACCCTGCACGCTTACGCAGTTACAGCTTAATGCCCTCTGATGTGGTCACTGCAGTTACCGCGCAAAATACGCAAGTATCTGCAGGACAGCTAGGACAAGCACCCGCTGATACTGAACAGCAAGTCATCAACGCAACAGTTACGGTACAAAGCTACTTACAGACGCCTGATGAATTTAAAGATATATTATTAAAAACTGATGCATCAGGTGCACAAGTGCGCTTAGGCGATGTCGCAGATGTTGAGATCGGTAGTGAAGACTATAGTGTCAACTCATTATATAATGGTCAAGATGCGGCAGGTATGGGTATCTCACTTGCTAGTGGTGCCAATGCACTGAATACTCGTGAGGCCATCAGTACACGTATGGCTGAGTTAGAAGCCAATTTTCCTACAGGCCTAGTATCAGTTACACCTTATGACACGACACCATTTGTACGTTTATCTATTGAGCAAGTGGTACATACGCTTATTGAAGCCATCGTATTAGTATTTATCGTCATGTTCATTTTCTTACAGAACTGGCGCGCCACAATTATTCCAACGCTTGCTGTCCCTGTCGTTCTTTTGGGTACATTTGCCGTGCTATATATTGCCGGCTTTAGTATCAACGTACTGACGATGTTTGCCATGGTACTATCTATTGGTCTACTGGTCGATGATGCCATCGTCGTTGTAGAAAACGTTGAGCGAATATTAGAAGAAGACCCGCATATCTCTATTAAAGACGCCACGATAAAGTCGATGGGTGAAATTAGCAGGATTGTTGTTGGTATCGCTCTGATCCTATCAGCAGTGTTTTTACCAATGGCCTTCTTTAGCGGTTCAACTGGAGCTATTTATCGTCAGTTTTCGATTACTCTGATTACCAGCATGGTGCTATCTGCTCTAGTAGCACTTATCTTTACCCCTGCTTTATGTGTGACCTTGCTAAAGCGTGGCAAAAGTCACGAAAAAGACAGCACCGAAAAACAAAAAGGCTTCTTTGGTTGGTTTAACCGTAGTTTTGCTAAAACAAGCCGCTCGTATGAAGGCTTTATTGGTAAGAGCTTCGGTCGTAAATGGATATACCTTATCATTTATGCTGCGATTATCGGCATCATGACGGTAGTCTTTTTACGGATTCCTAGCTCATTTTTGCCAGAAGAAGATCAAGGCCTTATGTTCACGATCGTTCAGCTGCCTTCTGGCTCTACTATAGATGAAACACAAGACGTTCTTGATAAGGTAAGAAACTATTACGATACTGAAGAATCAGACAATATCGCTTCTGTCTTTACTATCGCAGGCTTTAGTTTTGCCGGATCGGGCCAGAATATGGGTCTGGCGTTTGTGCGCTTATCAGACTGGGATGACCGTCCGGGTGATGAGAATACCGCTCAAGCCATCTCCGAACGTGCCATGGGATTTTTCCTTACTCAGATTAATGAAGCATCAGTATTCGCGATTGTACCGCCCGCTATTACCGCACTGGGTAATGCCAGTGGTTTTGACTTGATGTTGCAAGATACAGGCAACCTTGGTCACGATGGCCTGCTCGAAGCCCGTAATACGCTGCTTGGTATGGCCGCACAAAATGAAAACTTAACTGGTGTACGCCCTAACGGTCAAGAAGATGCTCCACAATTAAAAGTCAATGTCAATCAAGAACAAGCCGCCGCTTATGGTTTGTCGATGTCAAATATTAACAGCGTCATATCAACCGCATGGGGTTCAAGCTATATTAATGACTTCATTGACCGTGGTCGTATTAAAAAAGTTTATGTACAGGGTGAACCAAGCAGTCGTACCAATCCTGATGACCTTGGCCAATGGTATATACGCAATGAAAATGGTGATATGATTTCATTCGATGCATTTTCTAGTAGCGAATGGCAATCAGGCTCACCGCGTCTGACGCGTTATAACAGCTTATCATCAATGAATATTCAAGGTTCAGCAGCAGCTGGTCTTAGTACTGGTGAGGCAATGAGTACGATGGAAGAGCTCATAACCAAACTACCTGAAGGTGTCGGTTATGAATGGACAGGTATGTCACTAGAAGAGCAAGAATCAGGTGCGCAAGCCCCAATGCTATATGCAGTCTCAATCCTAGTCGTCTTCTTATGTCTTGCAGCACTATATGAGAGTTGGTCTATACCATTTTCTGTACTATTAGTGATCCCGCTTGGGGTCTTGGGCGCTGTGATATTCACATGGCTCCGTGGCTTATCCAATGACGTCTACTTACAAGTAGGTCTATTAACTGTCGTTGGTCTATCAGCCAAAAACGCTATTTTGATTATCGAGTTTGCAAGAGATCATCAAGAAGAGGGTTACAGCCTCAAAGAGTCAGTCATGACAGCGGCGCGTCAACGTTTACGCCCTATTATCATGACATCACTTGCCTTTGGTCTTGGGGTCGTGCCATTATTCCTAGCCACTGGCGCAGGGTCTGGCAGTCAAAATGCGATCGGAACTAGTGTGGTTGGTGGCGTTGTCACTGCCACCTTATTAGGAGTGTTCTTTATTCCGATGTTCTATATTTGGATACGAAGCATCTTCCCTCATAAATATGAGAATAATAAGCCAAATGATAGAGATGGTGGCAATGGTACGCCTAACCCAACATCTTCTGAGAGTTATCAGCCTGCAAGTCTTGGAGACAATATACAATGAGTGCTCAAAAAACAATTATCACTAGTGCATCATCGGTAGCTATCACAGCTACCGTTGCACAGCCAACGCTATCACGTTTGCGTAAGAACAGCGGTCGCTTGTTAGGTCTAACTGCTTTAGCAATTAGCATGGCCGCTTGTAATACCATTCCAAAAGCCGATATGAGCCCTGTTCTCGCAGAGCCGAACATCTCTATGCAGCAATCTTATGGTGCGTTCGATAAAGAAACGGCAAGTAGCGCAGAGCAAGCGAGTATTGCAGGTCAACGTTGGCAGAACTTTTATAGCGATGAGCGTCTAAAAGGCCTGATTGCGTTAGGTCTTGAAAACAATAAAGACTTTGAAAGCGCTCGCCTAGCTATCGAAAAAGCACGTGCACAGTATCAGATTACCGATATTAATGACTTGCCAGCTATCGATGGCACTGCCGGTTATACCCGTCAAGCACAGAATCGCACTGACCGAAACGCTAGTAGCAGTTATAGCGTCAATCTAGGTCTTGCTAGTTACGAGCTAGACTTTTGGGGCAAAATCTCAAGCTTAAAAGATCAAGCTTTACAGAACTTCTTGGCGACTACAGCAGCCAAAGACGCGACTCAAATCAGTCTAATCAGCAATATCTCACAAGGCTATGCCAATCTAAGCTATAGTTTGGCACAGTTAAAGCTTGCTGAAGCGACTGTTGAAAGTCGCGAACGTTCGTTATTCATTACAAATAAGCGCTTTGAAGCAGGTATTGATGCAAAACTACCTTCATTGCAGGCTTCTGCTTCTCTTGAAAGCGCCAAGCTTGCTGTATTGGCTGCGCAAACCAATATTCTAAAAGCCAGAAACGCACTACAGTATTTGGTTGGTGGCTCTATTCCTGCTGAGCTAATTCCAACACCGGCTGTTAGTAATATTACTAGCCAGCAAATCTTTAATACTGGCTTACCAAGTGAGTTGCTACGCTATCGTCCTGATGTTTTGCAAGCAGAATACAACTTGAAAGCCGCTGGTGCCAATATTGCAGTGGCTCGTGCGTCTTACTTCCCCTCTATTAGTTTAACCAGTAGTGTGGGCGTGAGTAGCGGTAGCTTAAATGACTTGTTTAAGAATGGTGCCGTTGGCTGGTCATTTGGCCCAAGCGTTAGCGTACCTATCTTTGATGCAGGACGTTTGGATGCTGATTATGATGTGGCTCAAATTGAGCGTGACCAAACGCTTACCAGTTATGAGAACTCTATTCAAACAGCATTCCGCGAAGTGTCAGATGTACTTGCCACACGTGCAACGCTTGGTGAGCAATTAGAAGCGCAGTATCGCTTGCAAGATAATTTTGAGCAGACCTATCAGATAGCAGATGCGCGCTTCAAGTCTGGTCTTGATAACTACCTAGACGTGCTTGATGCCCAGCGCTCATTGTTCTCTACTCAGCAAGACATATTAGATTTAGAGCTACAAAAAATCATTAGTCAGGTTGAGTTGTACCAAGCGCTCGGTGGCGGTGCCAACCTTGATATACCGACCGCTATCCCAGTACCGCAGCATACCAACTTGGCACAGATTGTGACTGGCTCTGCTACTAGTGCAAAAACCAAAGCGACAAATGCTATCAAAGCAGCTGGTTCAGCGCGTGTAACGACGCCACAGGAAGCTGTCGCGATTAAGCAATCACAAGCGGTAGAAACAACTACCTTTGAACCGACTGCTATCGTCGATGTCAATGATGATGGTAAGAAGGATGCTGCTGTCGGTGTGGTCACTGAAGAGACTCGCTTTAATAACAATAGCACCGAACAAGCCCCTGCTACGCAGATTGTTGAGCCTTAAATGACCTATGCTTAATCTGATGATATAAACTATCATCACATTGACAGTTGATAAGTACTATCAGCCCTACCGACTCAACTTGGTGGGGCTTTTTACTTTTATTGACGTCTTTTTGTTATAGTAGATCCGCTTTATACAAGGCCTATATATATACAGCCACTTTATGAAATACCGTTTTTGATAGGCTAATTTTACAAAATACCTTTTAGAAAAATATTATTTTAATCATGTAACATGATAACTATTAAAACAATCATAAGGAATTATTATGAGCTATACCTTTAATCGTCAGTACCCTGCTACTCGCTTACGTCGTCTACGCTACAATGACAACGTACGTTCAATGATTCGTGAAGTAGAACTGCATCCCAAGCATTTTATCGCCCCTGTCTTTGTATTAGAGGGTGAAAATCAGCGCGAGACCATCGCTAGTATGCCAGGCGTTGAACGTTTATCGATTGACTTGCTAATCAATTATGCCAAAGAGTTATTAGCAGAAGGCGTTACAACCATTGACCTTTTCCCTGTGATCGATAATGCCTTGAAAACACCAGACGGTAGCGCAGCTTATGACGAAAATGCTCTGACGGTACGCACGATAAAAGCGGTAAAAGACGCTGTACCAGAAATGGTCGTCATGACTGATGTCGCGCTAGACCCTTATACCTCACATGGTCAAGACGGTCTGCTTGATGACAGCGGCTACGTCATCAATGATGCCACCATCGAAGTATTGGTCAAGCAAGCACTTGTACATGCTCGCGCGGGTGCAGACATTATCTCTCCTAGTGACATGATGGATGGCCGTATCAAAGCCATGCGTGATGCGTTTGAAGCAGAAGGTTTTGTCAATACGGCTATCATGGCTTACTCAGCCAAATATGCTTCTGCTTACTACGGTCCCTTCCGTGATGCTGTCGGTAGTGCGGGCAACCTAAAAGGTGGCCACAAAAAGCAGTATCAGATGGACTTTGGCAATCGTGCTGAGGCGCTACATGAAGTGGCTATGGATATCAACGAAGGCGCAGATATGGTCATGATCAAACCAGGTCAACCTTATCTTGACTTGATTCGTGAAGTCAAAGATACCTTTGGCGTACCAACCTTTGCCTATCAGGTGTCTGGCGAATATGCCATGCATATGGCTGCCATTCAAAATGGCTGGTTGAGTGATGCAGTAATTTTAGAGTCGCTGATTGGCTTCCGCCGTGCTGGCGCTGATGGCATCTTAACCTACTTTGCCTTAGAAGCGGCCCGTCAGCTAAATAATGCCTAATAGTAGTTTCACTACCCTTTATATTGTAAAAGCCCCAGCTGCTTATTAGTAGCTGGGGCTTTTTTATGCTGACACTCTATTCAAAATAAAGAGGTTTATTAAGTTTACGAACTATAAATGTCTATAGCTGCTCACGATGATGTGCTGTCATAAAATCAATATCAGGACCAACAGGCACAATACGCGTAGGATTAATATTGGCATGACTGGTGTAATAATGCTGCTTGATATGGTCCATATTCACCGTCTCCGCAATACCTGGTACTTGATATAAATCACGCAGATAGCCCCAAAGGTTTGGATAATCAACAATACGATGCAGATTGCATTTGAAGTGCCCAACATAAGCAGCATCAAAACGAACGAGAGTCGTAAAGAGTCGCCAATCAGCCTCTGTTATAGTGCTGCCTGTCAGATAACGCTGATGTGCTAAGCGCGCCTCAAGAGTATCTAAGGCTGTAAATAGCTCGGTCACAGCTTCTTCATAAGCCTCTTGAGTGGTTGCAAAGCCCGTTTTGTACACACCATTATTGATAGTAGGATAAACGAATGCGTTGATGTCATCTATTTCTTGTAATAACTCTGCTGGTAAAAAGTTACCTACTGATGCGCCCACTTCATCAAAAGCTGAGTTAAACATACGGATAATCTCAGATGACTCATTACTGACAATCGTATCCGTCTGTTTGTCCCATAAAATCGGAACGGTCACACGGCCTGTGTAATTTGGTTTGGCTTTGGTATACAGCTCATAAGCGTAGTCTGCATTGATCACTGGATCAGCAATGACCCCTGCCCCCTCTGCAAACGTCCAGCCGTACTCACCCATATATGGATGTACTACAGATATCGGAATGATGTCTTCTAAGCCTTTAAGCTTGCGATAGATAAGCGTGCGGTGTGCCCAAGGGCAGGCTAGCGACACATAAAGATGATAGCGGTCAGATTCGGCTTTGAAACCCTCAATACCTGTTGGCCCTGCACTACCATCTACCGTTATCCAATTTCTAAAACCAGCATCTTCACGCTGAAAGCGGCCGCCACTTTTTTTTGTATCGTACCATTTGTCTTGCCACTGCCCGTCTACCAAGAGACCCATGTTATTCTCCAACTATTTTTAATATTTGTCTAACGCTTACTAAGCATGATTGACTTTAAGCTATTATTATCACGATAAACGCGTTATTTAAAGAGGTATCATACCAGTTATAGACCTTTATTCATTAGAGTCGTACCATTTATTAACAATAAATACTTAACGGACTAAATTTAATATTTAGTAAATATACACAAAAATATATTCCAATAACTAATATCTGACTGAATACCAAATATTATGATAATAAAAGAGGTTTATGCTAAAAAAGACTTGCAAAGTCTGGGAAACTTGCTAAAATGCTCAACCTAAATAGGCGTATAGCTCAGTTGGTTAGAGCGCTACCTTGACATGGTAGAGGTCAGCAGTTCGAATCTGCTTATGCCTACCAAATTTAGAAAGCCCCAATCTCACGATTGGGGCTTTTTTTGTCCGTAAAATATAGGCTGTAGCGGAAAAGGAAACTATACGTCGATTCAAATTATCTCTTTTCTCACTTTCAGCAAACATCATCAAAAAACGTGTGTGCCCAAATTGTGCCCGCTCTTTATTTTGCCTTTCTTTTAGAGTAACACTTTCGACCTCTACCCTAAATTATCTAAAACACTCTCAAGATTAATTTACTTCTCTTTATCTAGCGACTCGTTAGGTACATAAGTAAATAAATCACCTACTTCAATATCTAGTGCCTCACAAATTTTATCCATAGTGTCAAAATCTATTCTCGAAGTCTGTTCGTTATAAATCTTGTGCATGGTCGACTTACTAATTCCTGTCATTCTTATTAGGTCTGCAACTTTCATACGTCGTTCAGCTAGTAGCACTGGCAAATTACATAAAATCATTAATAATTCCTTAATAGACTAAAAAAGTACTTGCATCGACTAACAATAGCTAGTAAAAACCCTAGAGAGCAGACGAACAAATGGCAATACTCACCACTACTACGATTTTTTGTGCCTATGATGCTGATTACAGATGAGAAACTATCTATTTTGAGTTAAGTTTTTTTGTATCCAAAGTCATTTGTCATAAGCCTCATTATGGGAACAATGGATGATCCTGTAATAGGAGCTTAAAGATTACACTGTAGTCTAATAATATCGGAATTTGAATTACTGATATACTAGTGGTGTGCTCCAAAGTATATGTAACGAGCTATTCAAACTATTTGGTTAATAGAAAAAATAACTACTTAGTACATTAAAAAATTTGTAATCATGACTATCAGTCTATAATATGACCGACAGTCACAGAAACAATTGGGCAATATATATGGGAATTCAAGAGCGCAAACTCCGTGAGTTTGAGAACCGTGGTCAAGAAATTCTAGATGCAGCTTTGAGCTTATTTGAATCAGATGACTGGGAACAGGTTACGGTTGAGCAGATTGCGCAAAAATCTGAAGTTGGTAAAGGTACTATTTATAAACATTTCGAGAGTAAGAGTGAGATCTATGTACGGCTTGCCATTCGTTTTCAAAAGCATATAGCTAGCGAGATAAATCTTATCGATACTTCCTTACCCGTACTTGAGCGACTTCGTTGCTATATCAAGGTAGCATGGGAGATACATCTCTCTAGTAAAGAACTACATCGGGTCTTTATGTTTTGTAGTCGAGCTGAGTTTCGCTCGCAACTGCCTAGTCAACTACTTAGCGATATGCAGGACGCTGAATTACAAGTCGGTAGCTATACTTATCAGCTTATGACTGAAGGTATAGAGCAAGGCTTATTTGCAGACAAACCTATTCATTTATTGATATTTGGACTTCAATCTATATTTTGGGGTTCGATACAGCTTATTTGGAGTGGTTATCTTGGCGACATTGATCATGAAGAGCACTTAGAGGAAGTCACTAGTTTTATGATAGCTGGCTTGGTTCATCACAACTTACCTATCCCTACAACTAATCAAAACTGCTAGAACAGTTTTGATTTTGTACTGATATAACTTATAGAATTTTTTTTATTTATTGGTGACTGACAGTCACATATAGACCATTAGTATTAAGAGAAAATAATCATGAACCCTCATACAAACACCGTCAAAACTTCACCTTACTATTTCGTCAATGCACCACTAACTATGCTAGTGATGATAACAACTTTAGGTATGACTACTACCGCTAATGCTGAAGCAGGATTAGTCAAGAAAAATGATTCTAAATCAACCTTTACCCTTGGTGCAGGTGTAGCTTACGTACCAGAGTATGAAGGATCAGAGGATTATAAGGTCAGTGCTTTACCAGTGATCAGTTACCGTAATGGACGCTTCTTTGCAGGGGCCCTAGGTGGTATAGGTTATGATCTTTCAAGCAAAGAGAACTTGTCTTTTGGTCCTGTCCTCTCTTATCAGTTCGGACGTGAAGAAAGTGACAATGAGCGTTTAGAAGGTCTTGGTGATATTGACCCTAGTGCTACTCTTGGAGCTTTTGCACGTTGGAATTTACAACCATTTTCTTTGAACAGTACTGTCAAACACAGCTTAGGCGGCGATGCTAACGGTGCTCAGATCAAACTAGGTGCTGGTTATACGCTACCTCTTAATACGAAAGATATTATTAATTTTGAAGCTTCTATAGGCTGGTCTGATCAAGAGGTAATGGAAGCTTACTTCGGTGTTTCTCCAGTACAGTCGAGCCGCTCTGGTCTAGACGAGTATGAGGTGAGCTCCGGTATCAGACGCTATGGTCTAGGGGCTTCTTGGGTACACACATTTACTCCAAACGTATTTTCAACGCTAAATGCAGGGATTTATCAGTTAGGTAGTGAAGCAGCGGATAGTCCTATTACGACGTCAGATACGGGTGGTCTAATAGGTGCAAGTGTCGGTTATAAATTTTAATAATCAATTTATTATCTAACGGACATAGTGTATACGGCAACAAATAATATCTCAGTTTGGTGTGCCTTAAAGCTTAGTAAAGCTTCCATAAGTACCACAAGGTAATCAATAGAGTGTGCCTTATTACGCTGCAATATATAGAGAATTACAATGAATATTAAATACTGGATTCTACCCTTCAGTTTCGTGATGATCCTCCTGGTAGGGTGTTCAAAAGAAGAAAATGTCCCTGAAACCAATACTAAAGAGCTGGGTACAAGAACAGTTAGCGTAGACTCTATAACGCTGCGCCCTATGACGGGAAGTGTGACTGCTTCTGGATTACTGTTGCCACGTGAAGAAGTAGCTGTTGGTTCCGAGATATCAGGTTATCGAGTTGCCGAATTATTGGTCGATGAGGGGGCAACCGTTAAAAAAAACCAAGTGTTGGCGCGTCTAGATCCAAGTCTGCTGTTAGCTAAGATTGCTCAAGCTGAAGCCAGTCTTTCTCAAGCAAAAACCACTGCAAACCAGTCACGTGCTGAGTCTGATCGTCTTAAAGGTTACGAGGATATAGGCGCCTTTTCGGAGGAAGAGATCGCCACTAGAGTTGCCAAAGCAGAGAATGCAGAGGCTGGTGTTGATGTCGCTCAGGCCCAGCTGAATGAATTACAAACACAGAAGCAACGTATGGAAATACGTGCTCCAGTTGATGGATTCGTGCTTGAGCGTCAAGTACGCCTTGGCGATGTTTCAGGTCAATCTCAACCAATGTTTCGCCTTGCTAGTAACAGTTTGATCGAAATGGATGCAGAAGTACCGGAAGATGACCTTGCTAATATTACTGTTGGTCAAGAAGCAACAGTAATATTGCCCTCAAGCACTGAGTTACAAGGTAAAGTAAGACTACTATCCCCTCGCATTGATCCACAAACGAAACTTGGTCGTGTGCGGGTGCAACTTTTGACTCACCCTGAACTAAGAGCCGGTGGTTATGCAAAAGTTGTTTTTGGGCAAGTCTCTACACCAGTTCCTGCAGTACCTGAAAAAGCGGTGCAGTTTGAGGCCAGCGGTTCGTTATTAATTGTTATTGATGACAATAATCTAGCGCGTCGCGTCTCAATAGAGACGGGTGCTCGAAATGATGGTTTTGTTGAAATAAAAAAAGGACCAGCGGTAGGTACCCGTGTCGCTTTAGGGGGCGGCGCTTTCTTACTTGATGGCGACCCAGTTAAACCAATTAGCAAAGCAAGTACACCTGATGATATATCTGACAATGCTGACTCAGACACAAAGGTGAATTCATGAACTTGCGCATTTCAGCATGGGCAATTCGTAACCCGATCCCAGTCGCCCTTTTGTTTATTGTACTCATCATTGCAGGGCTGAGTGGTTACCGTGCGCTACCTATTAAACTTTATCCAGACGTCTCATTTCCAATTGTGCAGGTAAACGTGACACTGTCAGGCGCAGCAGCAAGCGAAGTTGAAACTCAGATTACCCGAACCGTTGAAGCCGCAGTGTCTAATGTTTCTGGCGTCAAACATGTGCAGTCCGTTGTCACACAGGGTGTTTCATCAAGTACTATCGAGTTTGAAATTGGCGAAGATCCACAAGAAGCAACAGATGAAGTCCGTTCAGCCATTGATCGTATCAGAAGCAGCCTTCCTAACAGTATTGAAGAACCTATTGTACAACGCTTTGATGTTGACTCAGCACCTATCGTTACCTATGCCGTATCTACTGAAACCATGACCGATGTCGAGCTAAGCTGGTTTGTGGAAGATACAGTTGCACGCGATTTGATTACCCAAGAAGGGGTGGCACAAGTTGATCTGGTAGGTGGTGTTAACCGAGAGATTAACGTCACCCTCGATCCCAGTCGCCTTCAAGCATTAGGTTTGACAGCGCCCAATATCAACGATGCATTACGTACGTCAAGTACTGACGTACCTGGTGGACGCTCTGAAATCGGTGAACGAGAACAAACAGTACGCGTATTGGGTGCTGCTGAGTCTGTACAAGCATTAAACGACTTGGTTATTCCTAGTGTCAGTGGTAACACCATTCAGCTATCTGATGTTGCTACCGTTTCTAGTGGCGCAGCCGAAAGACGCGGTTTTGCCTCACTAAACGGTCAATCAGTTGTCGGTTTCCAAGTTAAAAAAACCAAAGCCGCTTCTGATGTGGCGGTTGCAGAAGCAATTGCTAATGCGACCAAACAATTAGCAGAAGACTATCCTGATGTGACGTTTGAACGCATTGTGTCGACGGCAACCAGTACTCAAAATAGCTTTACTGCTACTTTAAGTGCCTTAATAGAAGGCATGTTGCTTGCTGCTATCGTGGTGTTTTTGTTTTTACGCAATTGGCGTGCAACCTTAATTGCCGCTGCAGCAATGCCCATTTCTCTCATCCCTACTTTTGCAGTAATGAGCTGGATGGGTTTTAGCTTAAACATGATCACCCTACTTGCTTTGACATTGGTCATCGGTATTTTGGTTGATGATGCTATCGTTGAAGTCGAGAATATTCAAAAACGTATTGAAACAGGTCAAAGTCCATATGAAGCATCGTTAGTAGGTGCTGATGAAATTGGACTTGCGGTCGTGGCGACGACAGCAACGATTGTTGTCGTATTTTTGCCAGTATCCTTGATGGGTGGTTTCGCTGGGCAGTTTTTTAAAGAGTTTGGTTTTACCGTCGCTATTTCAGTATTGTTCTCGCTATTAGTGGCACGCCTATTGACTCCATTGATGGCGGCATATTTGTTAAAACCATCGACAAAGCCGCACAAACCAAAACCTTTTAAAGGTCTCTATCGTAGAGTTCTTGATCTTGCACTTGTATACCGCTGGACATCACTTGGACTAGCAGGACTATTACTTGGCGGCTCTGTCTTTTTAGCTACATTACTACCAACTGGCGTGACGCCACCACAAGACAACGGTATCGTGCAACTCTCAATAGAAGGCGCACCTGGTGCCACTTTAGAAGACATGCGCCGTAGTAATGACGTCCTAACAGACAAACTACTGGATCTAGGTGATGTCAAAGCAGTATTTACCTCTATCGGCTCAAGTTCGAGTAATGGGGATGTAGGCTCTGGACAAGCAACTGTACTGCTTAACGAAGATAGATCTCAATCGACCCAGTCTTTCCAGAGTTCATTAGATGCTTTATTACTAAGTGTCCCTGACGTACGTATTGGGTTTGGTCAGGCAGGTGGCGGTGGTAGTACGACGCTACAAATTGTCTTAGCCAGTGAGAATGCCTATGCACTGTCTGAGTCGGCTCTCAAGCTTGAACGCGAAATGCGAGGTCTTAATGAGCTTAGCAACGTGCACCAAGTCACACCAAGACCGAGCTCTGAGCTGATCATAACACCTAAGCCCTCTGAAGCAGCTCGTCTCGGTATAACTTCTAGTACGCTTGGTTCAATTATTCGTGTCGCCACTCTCGGCGATGTAGATTCTAATACTGCGAAATTCAATACTGGTGATCAGCGCCTACCTATTCGAGTGCGTTTGCCTGATAGTGCCCGTACAGACTTAACAACAATCGGAAATCTAGAGATACCAACATCCAATGGTACCTCGGTACCCTTGTCGGCAGTTGCTGATATCAGTTTTCAGCCTGGAGCGTCACGCATTGACCGCTATGATCGTAAACGCCGTGCAACGATTGAGGCACAGCTCAATGGTGTCACCTTAGGAGAGGCGACGGCTGCCGTTAACGAGTTAGAAGCTCTTAAGAATTTGCCATCTGACGTGACTCAACCAGCTTTTGGTGAGAGTGAGACCATGAATGAGCTTTTTGCTAGCTTTGGCTTTGCAATCCTTGCTGGTATTGGTTTGATTTACGGAGTAATGGTGTTGTTATTCAAAAGTTTCTTTAAGCCAATTACAATCTTGGCGGCATTACCTTTATCACTAGCAGGTGCATTTTTGGGTCTATTGATAGCGGGTAGTTCGCTTGATTTATCGGCCTTGATTGGCTTATTAATGCTTATGGGTCTAGCAGCCAAAAACTCTATCTTATTGGTCGAATTTACCATCGAAGCTGAAAACAAAGGCGCTTCACAAAGAGAAGCATTACTCTCGGCTTGCCGTGAACGTGCACGTCCAATTGTGATGACAACGATAGCAATGGCCGCAGGGATGGTTCCTACTGCCCTAGCACTGGGCGAAGGGTCAGAATTCCGTGCGCCTATGGCCATTGCGGTTATAGGCGGACTCATCAGCTCGACATTGCTATCGCTCGTATTAGTACCAGTGGTATATGAGTTGATTGAAGATTTTGAAATATGGATGAAGCCAAAATTGGCTAAATTGGTTGTGCTGCCAGAAAAGACTGACCTGGAAGCAGCCGCCGCAAAAAAAGCAAACAATGAGTAGGAGTAATATTCTACTTAGTAAAAGCATTCGCTCACCTGAGCGTTTATAGACAAAACCTTTAGCAGACAGCTATTGAGAAGCGTCCGCGAGGTTTTGCAAAACTTGAAAGTTGATAAATATAATATAAGGATGAAATTATGTTAAAACAAATAACTGCTCCAGACCATGTGATCGCGCTATCTCTTGATGGCACACTAACGGGTGAAGGTCTACAAGAGTATCGCAAGGTTCTTGAAAAGAAACTAGAAGCCTATGACCACATTGGCCTCTACGTCGATATTACAAACCTCACCGACATGACTGCAAATTCGATAGTAGAAGGCACTAAAGCGGATATGGAGCTTTTTAGTCATATCAAGCAGCTTAATAAATGTGCTTTTATATCTGACAAAGAATGGCCAGAAGCCGTCATTTCAGTAACAGATCGGTTTTTTCCTACCATAGAGATGAAAGTATTTCCTTCGAGTAAAAAAGAAGAAGCTTTGAGCTGGGCAGCAGAAAAGATTGAGCAGCCTGTAAGTAAAGAAGGGGCTATCCGCTTCTTGCCTACCAACAAAGATGACGTGCTTGCTTTTGAGATTGATGGCGTGTTGTCTGCAAATGAGATGCCGAGCATTACGAAAAAACTTGAGAAATTTCTTAGCGGTCATGACAAAGTAAGATTGATGGCTCGAATGAAAAATTTCGATGGTTTCGATCCCTCTATTCTTATACAAAGTAGCGGTTTACTGTCAATGAAAATTGATGCGATGAATAAAGTCGAGCGTTACGCTATCGTTGGCGCACCTAACTGGATAAACAAAATCGTTGAAACGGCAAATCCAGTATTTCCACAAGTGGACATCAAAACCTTTACTGCCGATCAGGAAAATGAGGCGCTTGCTTGGCTTGATGCTGAGCTGGTGAAATAGCCTTTATAGAACGATAACTGACATATTTGCTTTTACTGGACAGCTCTTCAAAAGAAGAGCTGCTCTATTTGTAAGTCGAACTAATAATATTGGCTCAACGAGACACTTACATACTTACGTTAAAAACGTTTTGATATGCTCTCATATGTTAAAAATTAATGCTCTTATATTCTATTGATATGACTTGGAACACGATTAAATGATGAGGAAACACGCTAAAACTACGTGTGCTTTTGTGATTATAACCAGTATTTTGACGGCGTTCATTATATTATGGGCTATAAGGATACTGTTTGGTATTGGTTGATTGTCTGCTTAATATAACCAACATTTTTACATCTAGTTTAAAGAGCATCACCTCTACTTTCTATAGGTAATTCCATGATAGCTGACACGTCATATTTACTAATAGGTCGTTTAGCCTTACAAGCCAATACTACCAAAGACACTGTGCGCCATTATCATGATATGGGCTTACTAAGATCCCAAAAGCGCCAAGCAGGTTCACGTCTATACACTGAGTTTCATCCGGAATGTGTCGAGCGTATCGACCTGATCAAAAATGCACAAGCTGTCGGTTTTAATCTTAACGAACTCAAAGTCTGGTTGAATGATTATTACGATGGCACTCTCGATATTGATAAGCAAATGGATGTAATTTCCAAAAAGATTGCTCAAGCAAAACAGCAACAAGCTAACTTGTTAAGCATTATCGATCAGCTCAGTGCTTATCAAAAGAGTTTCAAACAAATGAAATAAGACACTAGTAGACCTGCTCCGAAAAAGGCTACTAATAAAATAACCAGCTAACAATTTCCATTATTGTTTTATAGGGTGATGGAGCTTTGTCACACATAATAGCAGCAAAAAATTATTATGCTTTAGTAGGTGGAAAGATAGAATAGCTGTTTTTAACAAAGGTATAGCACGATAAAGCGATAAGTACCGCAATTCCAAAAAGTAAAACTAGCTGAATTATCCATGCCATCGAGGGCGCAATTAAACCGTTAGCGTAGGAGCTATGGATACCAAAATATGCCCAAGCCACTGCAATAGGAAAGACTGCATTGCGATAGCGCATTACGTATCTTACAACGACAGCGACTATAAATATCAATACTACAATCGTCCAAACTGAGCTGGAAATACCAAAGCCATCTACTCCTTGCTGAACTAAAAATATAGCATTGTTTAAAATAGTTGCTACAAACACCCAAGAAGCATAAAGGGTAAAAGCTGTTCCTGCTAAAGTAGATACCATACCAACTCGCGCGTTATAGGTTCTATGCACAATAGTCATTAGAGACACTAATATACCTACTATAAAAATAGTCGATAGCCCTACTCTCTCATAAGAAAAAGCGACGATCCATGCCATGTTAAATAAACTACTGATAACGAACAACCCAGATATTCGTGCAATAATCTTAGTGACTGCTGGATCTTTTCTCTTTAAAAAAAGAGTCACAAGTGTTGCAAATATAAGAGTATAAATGACGCCCCAAATTGAAAAAGCGAAACCATTCGGGGTAAGAAGCGTTTTATATTTCTCTGAGACAGCCGCGTGCCCCATGCCATTGAAAAATCCAGACGATCCTAGATAATTGACTGCTAAAGTGGCAAAAAGAACGAGTAAATTGACAACTGTCCACACGGTAACTTTTTTATAGTTTGACTCAATCATTATTTATGCGTCCCTTTATATTATGATACTGACAACAGTATCTAGAAAACCTGAAATATGACAATATTTTTTTAAATTATTATAATCATTACAAATATAGTCAGTTCAAAATAGAACTGTTATGGCCAGGACAAATATCATAAAATAATTTAGATAAGTCATTTTGCATCCAGCCTTGGCGTAGAAACTTCACCTGTGCCCATTTCTTTTCGATCGGATTCAGGTCAGGACTGTAAGGCGGCAGCCAAAGAATACGATGGCCATGCCTATTCAGGAGTTTTTGAATGCATTTGTTCTTATGAAATCTAGCATTGTCCATCACGATCATGCATTTTGTTTTAAGACTTGGGATCAATGTGTGTTTGCACCAATGATAAAATATGCTGCTATTAATGTTGGTCTCAAAGTAATCAAGCGCAAATAGCATTTTTTCATAAAGAGCACCAATGACATTAATGTGCTTTCTTGCCTGCCAGTTGTAACTATCAATACAAGGTTTGCCTATCAGTGCATATCCGTAAGGGCGAATGGTTTCCGCCTCAAAGCCACTTTCGTCCATATACACAATGGGATAGCCTTGCTGCAGAAAGCTATCAAGCTTACTCTGATATATCGCTCTTTTTATCGGACAGGCTTTTGGATGTTCCAAGATCTTTTTTTTGACTGATTCCAAGGCGCTTTAAGGCGTGATAAACTGCTGTTTTACTACATTTTAAGCGACGAGCTCGCTCATACTGGTAATCATCAGGATGTTCTTTGACATCATTAAGTAGCAGGTCATCAGGTATTTCATAGGGTTTGGTTTGCCTTGTCGTTTTGCTATGAACACGTTTCTTCCAGTTTTGTATGGTGGTTGGGCTGAGATTATAGAAAATAGCAGCTTCAGCAAAGGTCACTACAATAGTAGATGCAATAAGAATAGATTCTCAACGAACACACATATTTTTTGTTCTAAGAGAGGCTTGAGTAGAGGTAAAAATACTATAAAAATACAGTGACCAAATACGAGTTAAATTTTATCCTATTATAATTTACATCATGATTATTTAATCTTATAATTACTACAGGCTATATATATAAGTGTATGTAGGATAATGTCATAAAATATACTTTGGTCGACCTACCTTGACATGGTAGAGGTCGTTGGTTCGAATCCGATTACGCCTACCAGATTCGAAAAGCCCCAATCTTAAGATTGGGGCTTTTTTTTCCGTAAAATATGGGCTGTAGAGTGAAAATGCTTGCTTGCATCGAATCATAGTCATAATTATGCAATCAGCGCTACATCATCTAAAAAAGTGACGGTGACCAAATGGTGACAACCCCTTAAAAACTATTAAAATTAAAGGCCTTTTTTTGACCTCTACTTCAAATTCTAAGACAGCGCCTATTTCTTATTGTTTTTCTCTTTATCCTTTTTGAGCAGTAATCTGATGAATCCATAAATGCTATTCATATCGGTATTGCTAGTTAAGATCATAGAGATCAAACGAACAAGTCGCAGCACTCACCGCTACTATGTTTTTTTGTGCATATAATGCTGATTACAGATGAGAAACTTTCTATTACGAATTAAGTTTTCTGTCTCAAAACCCTTTACCACAACCACCGTTATGGGAACATATTCCAATGTAATGGTAAACGCTGACCTAACTAAATAAGTCTCCGACAATCCCGAGGCGGTTCATTATTATCGTATTAATGATTCCTGTTGTGATTTTAAGCTTAAAAAAATTCTATAAGTCCTAACCTATAGTTGCCTTTTATAAGATTTATTCAGCACAATTCTTCCTATAAATCTTTCTTATGAAAAATCATAAATCATGTCCCAAAAACCTTTATTCTTGACTGCGTATTTGCTCAATCACATCCGCAAGCGTTGAACCTTTTAGCTCTTCTCTTAAAGCATCTTCTACCCGATGCAAGATCGGATTAATTGCTGATTGAATATGCATTCCTACCAAACAGCGCTCACTGGTATCTTGATGCACATCAAACAACGCTTGCGATTTATTGTCTGCATATACCGCATCATATACCGCTAATAGTGGAATCTGCTCTGGTGATTTCGTTAAACGCGCACCAGCAACCCCAGCTTGTGTATGAATCAGTCCTGCTGCTTTTAATAGACTCATGATCTTACGAATCACCGCTGGATTGGTATTAACACTGGAGGCAATAAAGCTTGATGACGTTACCTCATCTTGATAGATATCTAATACCGCCAAGATATGAATCCCGACTGAAAAACGTGTCGTAATAGACATAGCCTCTCTTTCCTACTTGTTTGTTTAATAATCTACAGAGTAACATTTTGAGCAACTCACTAGTTTTAACATTTTACGGTCTAAACACATTTATAAAAAGACAATAATTGTCCAATGAAGATTACTAGTTGACTTTAATGAGTCTTCATTTTATCATACCTGTAACTTAAATGGTTACAGGTTAAGTTATTATTGAATATTGGTTTCAATACTAACCTCAACATTTCAATACTCATTACTAATAAATAGGAATATATTATGAAAATTGCAATTATCGGTGCTACAGGTCAGGCTGGACGTTTGGTTATGAAAGAAGCTTTAGATCGCGGCCACAGTGTTACCGCTATTGTTCGTAGTCCAGAAAAACTGGCACAAGAAAGACCGATCGCCGTGGTCGAAAAAGATATATTTGCATTGACCACTACAGATTTGACGCCATACGATGTGGTGGTTAATGCGTTTAATGCGACTTTTGGTACGGAAGAGCAACACGCAAGCGCAGGTCATGTATTGATTGAGGCGCTAAAAGGCCAACCCAATACTCGCCTTGTTGTTGTCGGTAGCGGTGGTAGCTTGTTCACTGATGAGAGTCGCAGCGAGCGTGTTCATGAATCGGCTGGCTTCCCTGCTCAGTTCTTAGATACGGCATTACAGATGCGCAAAAATTTGGAAGAGCTTCAAAGTACATCAGATTTGAATTGGGTCTATCTCAGCCCTTGCGGTCTATTCGATGCAGAAGGTAAGCGTACAGGCCGTTATGATACGGGTACCGATGTGGCCTTAGTAAATAGCAAAGGTGAGGCTTATACCAGCTATGCTGATTTTGCTATTGCTATGCTTGACGAGATTGAGCAGCCTGAACACCGTAACGAACGTTATGCTGTGGTTTCTGAGTCTTAAGTAGTCGATTACGCCTACCAGATTCGAAAAGCCCCAATCTTAAGATTGGGGTTTTTTTGTCCGTGAAATATGTGCTGTAGAGAAAAATACCTGCTTACATCGAATCATAGTCATGATTATGCAATCAGCTTTTAATTATTAGACTTTATTAAAGTGGTTTAATATTTATAATGTTATCTCTAATCATCAAGTAACGACTCTGAAAATACCAAGCTATTGCGTCGCTTGCCCCTACTCATGGCACACTTGTCATCGCATCATCTGTTTATCAAAATCGTCTCTACGATCGCTGCACTATAGTACGTCTTATTTTTAACAGTAAACCACTGAGACTATCTAATGACTGCTAAGGTTTAATAGTTGATATTTATTTATATCTCTGTTAGATTTTAAATCGATACATAATGTATCGTTTTATATGAAACTATATTCAAACAATGGCTAACCATTTAGTGTTTGCACATCACGTTGCTATAGCAGTTGCATTAGTCATATTTCGTTCATGCTAAGGATAGCTACTATGAACAATAATTCAGTTAATTATCTCTTACAAGTTAAAACTCTTCAAGTACCGCTCAAACAGTATTGACTTGCATGATAAAGCCCCAGTTATATATTTTTGATGCTATGAGTGCTCTTTTATATCGAGAATAAGTCGAGTCGTATATATCGCTGTAAACATTATAGGCACTAGCCCTAATGCTATGTCTGAGGAATAGTTAGCTATCAGAGAGCCTTTACGCTATGACATGAAGTACTTTCATTTTTTTCGTCATTCGCTACGATATTTTCCAATCTAAATAGCAACTTCTGAGAAAATTATAAAAAAATTTATCAAATAATAACTAGACTAAATTCTGTTTACCAGAAGCATTATCTTACTCACAGAGTTTAATTTTACAGCGTATTTTTCCATGGAAGGAAATTGAAATTATGAGCATTTTTGCTATTTTTTTGTCTTTGTCACTCTTAATATATTTTGCCTATAGAGGTGTCAGCGTATTAGTCTTGGCGCCCTTACTCGCTATTTTAGCTGTTGTTTTAAGTGGCGATAGTAGTCAAACTATGGGTATTTATACTGAAGTATTTATGCAGGGGCTTGGTGGCTTTGCTGTGAAATATTTCCCGCTATTTATCTTAGGTGCTATTTTTGGCAAGTTGATGGAAGATTCTGGTTACGCCTATAGCATCGCACGTAACATAGTGGATAAACTGGGAGACAAACATGCTTTGTTGGCCGTAGTCTTAGCCTGTTCAATCTTGACGTATGGAGGTGTATCAGCTTTTGTCGTTACTTTCGCAATATATCCCATTGCTGCCGCCCTATTTAAGCAAACAAACATACCTAAAAGACTGATACCCGGAGCGATCTGTATTGGCGCGCTAACCTTGACCATGACCGCATTGCCAGGTTCACCTGCCATTCATAATGTTATACCGATGCCTTATTTTGAGACCGATGCATTTGCAGCTCCTGGTTTAGGAATTATTGCCTCGATAGTTATGCTAGGCGGAGGTATGCTGTGGATGAATCGCCAAACACGTATTGCAAGTGCGAATAATGAAGGGTATGGAAATCATACGCTAAATGAAAAAGAACCTCACTCAGGTATCGATATACCCAATTTTTGGCTCGCATTATCTCCTATTCTCATTGTGATAGTAGGTAACTATGCTTTTTCAAAAATTATAATACCGTTATGGAACAATAGTTATTTAGCTGACGAAAAGTTTGGTGGTGTAACGTTAAGTTCAGTTATTGGTATTTGGGCCATTATTTTATCGTTATTCTTAGCTTGTGTGTTTGTTATTGCTTCGAGTTTCAAAAGAATAGATAGTGTGGCAGAAAGCCTAAACAAAGGCGCTACCGGATCTTTACTACCTATTTTTAATACAGCTTCAGAAGTAGGCTATGGTTCTGTGATTGCTACTCTTGCAGGTTTCGCTATTATCAAACAATCTCTTATGGGCATTTCACCTGGAAACCCTCTTATATCAGAAGCGATTATGGTTAACGTTTTAGCTGGTATTACTGGATCAGCTTCAGGTGGATTGGGGATAGCGCTAGAAATTATGGGTGCAAGCTATATGCAACTGGCGGAACAATATAATATTGACCCCGAATTAATGCATCGTATTGCTTCTTTGGCCTCTGGCGGTTTGGATTCATTACCACATAATGGGGCAATAATAACAATGCTAACTATCTGTGGTTTGACTCATAGAGAGTCCTACAAAGACATATTTGCTACTGCTGTGATCATTCCTTTAATTGCTCTCATTCTTGTTATCATACTCGGCACTATATTTGGGTCTTTTTAGAAAGACAGACCAGTATCTGAACTATGGAAGGGGTTGTTTAGCCTTGCAATCAATTCCGTAGAGTTAAACTTGGAAATTTTAGTTACGCAGCCCGACAATGAAAGTCAAACCGCATCTGCCTTGGCGATCTATAGCCTAAAATCTTTTGAATGTTCGTTTCACTGCGAGCATAGCTCTCATCTTGTGTCGGGGCGAAGCAGCACTTCGCCCTATCCCTATTCATTCAATATTCCTCGTTCTTCCTCGGTAACTTTTATCTGTCGTTTGAGGCGCTTGCTCTCTTCCATCACGGCCATAAACTATAGACCGTACTACTCAGTCCGTCCAAGCTTGTTTTGATTGGCTTTTTATGCCAGTTCGATAGTATTTACATAGCGATGCCAAGTTGCCTTGCAGTAGCTGAAATATCGCCATTATTATCTGCTATATTTTTGACAACTTCGGTTTCAGCTTTGAATTCTGCACTGTAGGTTTTGATTTCGTTGGTCATGATAAAATGCTGTGAATATGCTTAGCTTACCGAATTTACTTGTACAGTTTTTTCAGCACAGCTCAATAGAAGAAACTCTTGCTTACATCAACTTATACTCATAACTATTTAATCAACTCTAGATTGCTTAAAAAAGTTATGGTAACTAAGTCGCGATCGACCTCTATCAATATCTAACACAATTGTAGATTGCTATAGTGGAACGACTGATATTAGACTATTAAAATCTTGATACTTATTACAGGCTGTTCAAACACCTTCTACGTTGACGCTGTATTACCACATTTTTCTAAAGTAAGTCATGGCATCCATACTTTATGAGTTACCACTATGTTTAACTTCGATATTAGTCTAAATGTTCTGCTATATCATGCCTTCCAATTAGGTATTGCTTTTATATTGTCACTACCAATCGCTCTCAACCGTGAACTTGCAGATAATGGTGCAGGTTTAAGGACTTTTCCTTTGGTGACCATAGCCTCGTGTGCTTTTATGCTAGTTGGCATGGATATTTATCAAGAGGCCGATGCTGAGGCTAGAATTATGTACGGCATAATCACTGGAATGGGTTTTATTGGTGGTGGCGCCATCTTCAAGAATGAAGATGGCGCGAAAGGTACTGCTACTGCGGCTGGATTGTGGAATACAGCTGCCATTGGAATATCAGTGGCTTATGGTCGCTATGAGATTGCTATTATATTGTCAGTTGTTGGTTTTTTAATCCTTCAATTCTCAAAACCTTTTAAACCAAAACCTTAACGGCGAAACGCTTAGTTATAACAACAGAGAATCAAACAGCCTTTTGAACAAGAACTTCATACTTACTTTGTTTTGGACAGAGCGTTTAGTGGTTGAGCTCCTTTGAACCTTAGCAGGCGCAAAGCATTGAGAGTCACTAGCACCGTTGCACCAGTGTCCGCTATCACAGCGATCCAAAGTCCGGTAATACCTAGTAAAGTAGTGATTAGAAATACTGCCTTTAGCCCTAGAGCGAAAACCACATTCTGATGTATGTTGGCCATGGTTGCACGCGATAGTGCAATGAGATGAGCAACGTCTGTGACACGATTTTTTAACAATGCTATGTCAGCTGTTTCGATAGCCACATCCGTACCACCACCCATGGCGATGCCCACGTCTGCTGTTGCTAATGCTGGCGCATCGTTAATACCATCACCAATCATCGCTATCTTACTATTATCTTTCATCTCATTGAGCGAACGTAGTTTGTCTTCAGGTAAAAGTTCAGCTTCCCATTCTATATTTAAGTGATGTGCAAGCGCTTGTGCGGTCAGATGGTTATCACCTGTCAGCATAACCGAACGCACACCCATCGCTTTGAGCTGAGCCACCCCTTCCTTAGCATCATCTCGCAACTCATCTCGTAACGCTATCAACCCAAGCACTTCATCGCTTTGCTCGTCAAACAAAACTGAGACAGTCTTGCCTGCCTTTTGCAATACCTCAATGTCTGCCTGTTGGTCCATTGACAGCAAGCTTTTCTCAGTTGCATAGACTGGTGATCCAATGGCTAAAGGACGCTCGTCTACCGTTGCATGTACTGCTTTTCCCGCAGTAGCATAAGCCTTGGAAGCCACTGGTATAGATATCTGAGCAGCTTTAGCATGATCAATAATAGCTTTGGCAAGCGGATGGCTAGAGGCGGATTCAACACTAGCAAAAATTGCCAGCAGCTTACTCTGATTTTCATATCCTATATATTCTTGGTCTGGGCGCTTCTGTGTAAAAGCAATAACGTCGGTAACTCGAGGCTTACCTTCAGTTAATGTGCCCGTTTTATCAAAAGCGACGACATTCACACGACCCATAGTCTCTAAAGCGCTGCCACCTTTGATCAGTAAACCGCGGCGTGTACCGACAGCCAACCCTGACGCGATGGCTGCTGGAGTGGATAGTACAAGCGCGCAAGGACACGCGATTAGCAATAGTGCAAAACCACGATATAACCACGTCGACCATTCACCTCCCATCGCTAGCGTCGGAACAAGGATAACCAGTGCAGCGATAGCCATCACCGCTGGTGTGTAATAACGACTAAAATTTTCGATGAAACGCGCCGTAGGGGCTTTAGAGGCTTGCGCCTGCTCTACCAGATTGATAATGCGTGCAATGGTGTTGTCAGCAGCTGTCTTTTGTACACGGACTTGCAGCGCTCCATCCACATTGATGGACCCTGCAAATACCGTATTACCTATCGCCTTGGCAACGGGTATTGATTCACCCGTTACTGGAGAATCATCTAGACTAGAGTTACCTTGAACAATAACACCATCAGCAGATACTTTATCGCCAGGACGTATCAATACCAAGTCATCGACCTGCAACGAGCCTACAGGAACGGTATGCTGCCTGCCTTGTGCATCAAGTAGAATCGCAGTTTTGGGAACCAATGATGCCAGTGCTCTGATGCCAGCACGGGCACGATCAGCCGCCACACTTTCTAACAATTCACCGACAGAGAACAAAAAGACAACCGCCGCCGCCTCCTCAGCTTCACCAATGATAAGCGCGCCAATTGCCGCGATAGACATCAACATTTCAATCGAAAAAGGACTACCAGTCATCGCTAGAACTACAGACTTTCGAGCGAAGGGGAAAACACCCACAATGACGGCAATAGCAAATACCCACGTGCCGTAATCAGGAAAGATTAGTGCTAGCGTGTAGGCAACGCTCATCAATACGCCGAGACCAATTACCTGCTTACCTTTTTTAGTTTGCCACCAACGCTGTTGCTGCGTATTCAATTGATTGTCACTATCGTTATCTGCTGCATTTGCTTGATCAGTAGTGGCAGATATACCAAATCCCAGACGCTTGATGGTCTTTTCGATATCGCGGTACTGAGTATCTGAATCAGGGGCAAGCGATAGCTCTAACTTTTCAGTAGCAAAATTAAGCTGTATGTCAGAAACACCCGGCATACGTGCTAGTGCAGTTTCAATCTTTCTGACACAACTGGCACAGTCCATACCCTCAATATGATATTGCATAAACAACTGCCTCACTATAAGAATTCATTTGATAACGCTATTGTGAACCCTCTAGTGGCTTCAGAGTCAAGGCCACTTGTATATGGCTGTATAAACTTGATTTTCGTAATACCAAACCTTATAGTTACTTTAATGTTTTAATTTTAAGATAACGTTGAGAAAGCTATGCTAATAAAAATCGGAGAGCTCGCTAAACGTACAGGTGCGACAGTCGAGACCATTCGCTATTATGAAAAAGAAAGGCTATTACCAGAGCCCTTCCGTAGTGAGGGAAATTATCGCTTATATCGTAAAAGTCATATTGAGCGCCTACAGTTTATTTTGCACTGTCGCACACTCGATATGACATTGGATGAAGTACGAACGTTACTTAAATACTGGGAAGAACCTAACAGAGACTGCGGTGATGTAGATGATCTGTTAGATGAACATATTCAGGCTGTAGAAACACGTATAAAAGAGCTGAAACAGTTAAAAAAACATCTGAGCGTTTTACGGAAAAAATGCGATAGTGAAACTCCAGCGAAGTCATGTGGCATATTAAATGCCCTTGCTGACAATTCCTGTCATGAAAATCTGCATGAAACACATTAAATATTGTCTGTATAAATACAAATAATTAGTGCTTCTTCATCACTATATCTAACGTCTCCACTACCTATTAGCTGTTTTGCTACTATTTAATAGCATATGATTATTCGTGTGTTCAGGGATACTGTATGTGGTTAGTTATATCAATATCACAAACAGATTTCGAGCTACCTCCTATTTCATTTCTATTCAGTTGTGCCAGACGTATAGAGTCACATTCGCAAATAAAAACAAACCGACTCTAAAACCTACCCTTCCATATAACGTTTGCTCTTCGCCACTCTGGCGAGAGCGAGACTCGCTATTTTTTATTCAAACTATCACTCAAAGTTGATTTTAAACTTCCAGAATCTGATCCCTTCAGCTATATGACATATTAAACAGTCATGTCAGATTCTTTCAAATTGTCATTAAACTAGACGTTCCACTGTTAGTTAACTGCCTGTCGTTGTCTGTTCCTAATACATCCATTTTCTAAATCTCGACATGCTCATTAGTACTCCAGCACCAGATCCTTCATAGAATCATTGTCACATTTATCACTCACAAAAAATCAATATTGAGGTTACCTCGTGTAGACGTAGCTAACATGTGAAGCCTTCTGAAATATAATTTTTGTATATTTTTATGTTATAGTATAACATAACAATATAGATCGCTTATGTTCCTACTTATTTTCATATAACTTTCATTTGGTAATCTCATGTCTCCAGTTTTTTATGTCAACAAGTTAAAAGAACCTGATTACAACTCTGTATCTTCAGTCAACTTCAGGCTTCGTCGCGCAACAACTGTATTTTCAGTCACAACAGCTTTAGGTATAGCAAGTTTTTCAGTCAATGCAGAAGATACGACGGTCAATACAGACCCCGCTATATCTTCACCTTCCTACTCAGACTCCTCTGACGTTCGTGACCCATCGGTGACGCTAGATACGATATTTGTCACATCTAACCCTTTATTGCCTCAGACAAACGAAATGGCAACTGCGACTAGCATCGTTACTGGCGATGCGCTCACTACTCAGGTAAACAGCACGCTTGGCGATGCGTTGGCAGGTGAGGTTGGGGTGTCTGCTGATAGTTTTGGACAAGGTGCAAGTCGTCCAATTATTAGAGGGCAAAGCGCACCGCGTGTCCAAGTGATGCAAAATGGTTTAAACGTACAAGACGCTTCACAAATTTCACCAGATCATCAAGTGGCCGTACCTGTACTAGGTGCCAAACAAGTTGAAGTCATCAAAGGTACATCAGCTTTGATGTATGGCGGCGGTGCTATAGGCGGTGTGGTCAATATTGTCAATGACTCCATTCCTCAGGAGAAAGGGCAAAAGAGTATCAGCGGAAAGGTAGCATTGACTGGTCAACAAGCCACAGATGGTTATCTAGGATATGCGGGACTCAATGGCAGTATCGGTGAAAACTGGCTATGGAGTGGGTACTACCAAAAGACAGATAAAGGAAATATCCAAGCACCACACTTAGATACTGATGAAATTACCAACAGCTGGTACATACAAGACAATGGCAGTATTGGTTTGTCTTATGTGACCGATATGGGCTATATCGGAGCATCTTACCAACGTCTATCCTCAGAATATGGACTGCCCTTCCATGTTCATAATTCATGCTCACCTGATAGCACGTCAACTAACCAACTAAGCTGTGAGTCAGGGCACGACCACGACCACGACCACGACCACGACCACGACCACGACCACGAACATGGTGCCGCACCTTATGTCGATATGACTTCAAACATCTATCAGCTCTATGCAGAGCAAAAATTACCCATGATAGGTGTTGATAGCATTAATACTAAAATCAGCTATACCGACTATCGTCACGATGAAATAGATGAAGGCGCTGTTGGCACGACTTTTGAGAACAAAGCCATTAGCGCTAAAACTCAAGCCACACATAGCACATATAAAACAGGTAATTTGGGCTTTATGAAAGGGGTGGTCGGTCTAGACTACACAAACAGTAGGTTTTCTGCTATCGGGCTAGAAGGGTATTTGCCGCAGACCGACCGCACGCAAGTCGGACTGTACTTCATTGAACGACTCACACCAGATTATTTCGGCGCAAAAATACAGAATTCTGATAAGTTTGCAGGTCAGCCGCTATCTAAAAGCGATGAACATGCTGGTCATAATCATGGTGAGGCAGCGGTGACTACCAACACGCCCCTCGATACATCTAGTATTTTAAGAAAACAAGGCAAAAGCCCTTGGTATATTGAGTTTGGTGGCCGACAGGATTTTCAAAACTTGACAGATAATGATAATGACATTGAAAAAACACATGCCGGAACGTCTGTCAGCTTAGAAGGTGGCAAATATCTGACGCCTAATACGCAATTGTCTGCCAGAATCAGTCACTCTGAAAGACTGCCCTCTCCACAAGAGTTGTTTTCTAACGGCGCTCATCTTGCAACCAACACTTGGGAGCGTGGCAACGGGCAATTGGAAAAAGAATCCACTGATGGTGTAGAGCTTACTTTGCGCTACGACGATGGCGATCGTTTTGATAGTAGTATTTCTGTCTTTTATAACGACAGTGCGAATTATATTTACGCCAAGACCCAAGATGTTGTCACTGAAGGAGAATCTGCAGGTTTTCGCTTAGTGGATTATGTTCAAAGCGATGCCAAGCATTATGGTGGTGAAATTCAATCACGCTATTATCTTAATAACAATATCAGTATTGGTGGCTTTGCCGATATCGCACTTATAACACTAGATGATTCAAGTCTTACACGAAAGTACGCGCCAAGACTGGTATCGCCTAGAATTGGTGGTGATATCACCTCTCAATTTGGTCAGTTTGATTTAATTTTCTCTGGATACCATCGTTTTGAGCAAGATAACATTGCTGATTTTGAAACCAATACGCCAAGCTACAACATGGTTGATGCCAAACTTGTCTACCATAGTTCAAGCGCTCATGATTACACCGCTTTTTTCCAAGTCGAAAATATTTTGAACGAGCTTGCCTACAACCATGCGTCTTATTTGGCTGAACAAGTACCCATGCCAGAACGCTCATTAAACGCAGGTATCACATACAATTTTTAGTAGCTAACTCTCTTTTAATTAACCATCAGTGATCATGAGCCAAACAACTCATGACTGGAGTCTTTTATGAATCAAATAACTACGTTGAGCCGTGCAATCGCAATCGCCTTCTCTTCTCTAATCGCTATATCAGCCCTTAGCGGATGCGGGTCATCGGATGATAGAAAAACGTCTGCCACAGAAACAGATGATGGGCACGACCATGACGACCATGGCTCAACAGCTGTTACAGATGAAATAGATCAAGGTCGTTTATTCATGACGGCAAAGGATGATAGTCAGGCTTATGTTTATAGCCTTGCTCAAAATAAAGTGATTCAAACCCTACCCCTAACAGGACCGATCGATGCTATAAAAACCAGTCCAAATGCTAATTACGCAGTCGTCATGGATCGTACCAATAACACAGTCAACTTTTACCATAGTGGGCTTGATATCGAAAACCATGGCGATCATGATCACCCGTATGCTCGTGATGTCACAAAAATGCCATTACAGCTAAACTATACCCGTCCAGTACATTTTCAAACCTTTGGAGAGCAAGCAGGATTATTTTTTGATGGCCTAGGTGCGGAAGGTAACCCCATAGAAAACCCTGTACAAGAAGCTGGATTCGCACTCGTCACAGATACCGATATTGCTGATGGCAAACTGCCTTATCAAAAGCTTAATACCAACATACATGGTACAGCAGAACCTAGAGGAGACTATGTAATTGCCTCACAACGTTATCAGACAACTGGTAGCTCACTAGCCGACACACTCTCTGTCTTTAAACAGCATGGTGATCACTATCATATAAGCCAGACTTTCGATACAAAGTGCATGGGACTACATGGCAGTGGCAGTGTCACAGATTATAGTGTCTTTGCTTGTAGCGATGGTGTTTTAAGTGTTAAGCAGACTGAAGATACATTCAGTGCTGAAAAAATTACCTATCCTATTAGCTTAACCAATATGCAATGTGATGGGGCAAGTAGTCCTGCTCGAATTGGCTCATTTATCACCAACCATCATCATGACTACGTCATTGGTACTGCTTGTGGTCAGCCTTACCATGTTGATCCCATTAGTAAAAATATAACGCCTATTGTCTGGACAACAGATAGCAGTCGCCGTGTCGTCAGCTATGATTTTGATGCACATGGAGAACACCTCATGCTACTTGACGATACTGGCAAGCTATACATACTGGATACTGAACAAAACTATAAGCAAACGGCTGTATTGGATATTTTCCCAAATGGTCTTGCAGAAGATGGCGTACCAGAGTTTATTGCCAATCCAAATACTGAAGTGGTGTATATGATGGACAGCTCAAATAAACAGATTATCGAAATTGATCCTGATGATGGTGAAATTGAGTCAAAAATAACTCTAAACTTCACTCCTTCTCAGTTAGCATGGTTCGGTATAAAAGCGGAACATGATGATGAACATAGCCATTAATCATAAATATTCAAATAGCCTTTAGACTTACAAACAGTCTTTAACGAGACGCTTCTTAAATTAGGAAGCGTTTTTTTTAGCTGATTAAATTGTTCTCATACGTTAAGGAACCAGCTATAAAAAAAAGTCGCTTTTTATATGTAGATTAGTAATCAATAAAAAATTATTTTCCTGCTTTCTCTCGCTACCACTTGCAACCATATAAAAATCAATATACGATTCATATATGTTTCGTATATTAAGGTGTTTTTATGGGTATTGTTAAAATTGACGATGAGCTGCATGAGGATATTCGCAAAGCAAGCTCAGTCATGGTGCGCTCCATTAATGCACAAGCTGAATACTGGATGAAGGTAGGCATGCTTGCTGAAGCCAATCCTAATATGTCTTACAACCAAATTATCAATGAACAAATGAGACAAGCTGATATCAATGTAAGGAACCTTATAGATGGATAAGGTAATACTTAAAAATGCAGCAGAATTGGAGATTATGCGCGAATCTGGACGACTTTTGGCTTCTGTCTTTGACTATCTCGATGAACAAATCACAGTCGGTACTTCCACAATGGACATCAATAACCTAGCTGAACATTATATTGTCAATCAGTTAGGTGCACGTCCAGCCAGTAAAGGTCAGTATGGTTACAAGTATGCATTGAATACATCAGTGAATAACGTGGTGTGTCATGGCGTTCCTTCAGAGCATCAAATACTTAAATCAGGTGATATTGTAAATGTGGATATCACCCTAGAACAAGGTGGCTTTATTGCTGATTCTAGCAAAATGTATTTGATAGGTGAGGTGTTGCCCCTAGCAAAACGCTTGGTTGATCAAACCTACGAGGCCATGTGGAAAGGAATACAAGTGGTAAAACCTGGAGCAACGCTAGGTGATATTGGTCATGCCATTCAAAATCATGCCGAGAAACAGGGCTACTCTGTAGTAAAAGAGTATTGCGGTCATGGTATTGGACGCGAAATGCATGAGGGGCCACAAGTTCTTCATTACGGACATCAAGGGAAAGGTTTAGTTTTACGAGAAGGTATGACATTCACCATTGAACCGATGGTCAACCAAGGTAAGGCAAAAGTTAAAGTCAAAAAAGATGGCTGGACCGTAATTACCAGTGATAAAAAGCTATCTGCTCAGTGGGAGCATACAATTGCTGTTACTTCTAATGGCTATGAGGTTCTTACTCTTCGAAAAGACGAAGTCATTTAAGCCTTCTAAGCTATTTACTATCTGAGCGACTACAAAACCGTTTCGAAATTTCTAATACCATTTTTTGTTAAATATAGCGCAAGAGAAGACTCTCCTTGTTTATTATTTAAAAGATAATACCCAAAGACGTCCAAAGCTTTATTCTATGACAACTCATAACGTAGTCATTCAATTCTGCTTACGCCTACTAGATTAAAAAAGCCCCAGCTAAATAACTGAGGCTTTTTTCATGTTTATACAATATAGGCTTTAGAGACAAATATTTGATTTTAAAGCTATACAAGCAACAATATCTACTGCAAGTTCTCAGGATTTACTTAATAACTTAGCTAAAGACAGCTATCGCCGTATGTGTCATCAATTCACTCTACTATTCATATAATGAGACAGTTGAGTAGATAAATAACTGTGTCCTTACAAGATCTGACAAGCCTCATCAAAATCTAATCTTGGTAGACGGCTATACAATTTATCCTCTTGGCCATAACCTATATTAATCAGTAGGTTTGAGGTCCAATTACTATCTTTAAGAAAGGTGTTATCCACTAACTCATTATTAAAGCCCGACATAGGGCCTGTATCTAAACCCAACCCTCTACAAGCTAAGACGAGATAAGCTGCCTGCATAGAACTGTTTCTAAAAGCTGTTTCCTTTATCAGCTCAGGGCTAGAGTTAAACCATGATCTAGCATCAGTATGTGGAAATAGCTTAGGCAGTTTTTCATAAAACTCATTATCATAAGCGACAATAACCGTAATAGGTGCTGTCATTGTTTTTTCAACATTTCCTGATGATAGTGCTGGCTCTAAGCGCGCTTTCGCTTCATCAGATTTGAGAAATACAAATCTAGCAGGTGAACAGTTGGCCGAGGTAGGCGCCATTTTAACTAAATGATAAATCTCTTCAAGTAGTGCATCTGGCACCTCTTTTTGCTGCCAAGCATTAAAGGATCTAGCCTTGCCAAATAGCTGATCAAAATCTTCGGTAGATAACGATGATGAATTATTCATAACACTTCCTAATTGATATTAAACTTTAGATAAAAATTGAAGAATTTTACTATTGGTTAAGCAGGTTTCTGAGATTGTGCTGGCATGCCCACCCGTTACCATCAACTCAAATTGGGCGTTTTGCATATTTTCAGCCAAGGCCAGACCGCGTTGCCATGGCACCAAAACATCATCAAGGTTGCTTAACACTAACGTTTTGTTTTTGATATGCTTAGCATTTATGAGGGGCTGATAAGCCTGCAAAGCTTTTAATCTCGTTGAGACGTTCTCAACTGGTGCAAAGTTAGCAATGGCTTTATCTTCTTTTTGCGTGAGTGCTTCTATGTTGTCTGAGATCCAGATCGGTGGATATAAGAATATCGCTTGCGCGCGTACAAATGCCTCTATCCCTGTATCTTGTAGCAAACTGGTTCGCATACTAAAACACTTGATAGTATGGGGATCTAAGCTTTCCCAACCATTTAAAACCACGATCTTATCTAATAATTCTGGCGCTTTGTGAGCAACCTCAATACCGATAAAGCCACCAAGTGCGTGACCAACAAAATGACAGTTAGACAGTCCTTCTTCCTTTAAAATGTTGATTAATTGATCTGCTAAATCTTCCATAGAATAGTTATCGGGTAAAAGCTCACTATCAGGTAATACACCCTCTTGTTCATAGCAAACTACATTATAATGCTCTGTAAAACACTCAATTTGAGGCAACCAAAAATCAGCATGCCCACCTAAGCCCGAACTAAAGATAATTGTTTTTGAAGTATCGTTTTTACAAGGATATTTTTTAATTAACATATGTACCTGCCCAATTTCAGTAAAATTTAAATTGCGGTAAAAGCATCTAATGGTTTGTAACGTTCTAACATTAAGTCCAATTTACTAGATCAATTCAACGGTACGCTCATCACTGTCATAGTAGTCATACGTTAGCGCTTCTTCAAAATTGTTAGCAGTATTTCTATAGCTCTCCTGACACTCAATATATTTAATCAGCTCATCGATAGTACCTATCTTTAAATTATGAGTATCGGCAAATTTAACTAAATCGTTTCTACGAGCCATTTCACCATCTTTATTAATGATTTCGACAATAGCCGCCGCGGGCTCCAAACCAGCCAATCTGGCTAAATCGCAACCAGCCTCAGTATGTCCTGCCCGCTCTAAGACACCGCCCTCTTTCGCCATCAGCGGGAAAATATGTCCTGGGGTCACTACGTCCTCAGAGGTAACGTCTTGAGACACAGCGGTTCTAATAGTCTGAGCTCTGTCTGCCGTTGATATTCCAGTACTGACGCCTTTTGCTGCATCAATCGAAACGGTAAAATTCGTACTATAGGGTGCTTGGTTATCTTCACACATCAAAGGTAAGTTCAATTTTTTGCAACGTTCGGAAGTTAGTGTTAAGCAGACCAGACCCCTAGCGTGTGTAATCATGAAGTTGATATCTTCAGGTTTGGCTAAAGAAGCTGCCATCACCAAGTCACCTTCATTCTCCCTATCCTCATCATCCATGAGTATGACCATTTTGCCCGCTTTAATATCTGCAATGATTTCCGGTATTGTATTAAGATTCATAAAACCCACCATGTATTGTTATAAAAACAACGACTAATTTTTATATATTTTATTCAGAACATATTACTAACTACTAAAATGACATCTACAGGCTAAGAATATCTACTCTTTTTAGCCTCGTAGCTTAATTAATAATATGCTCTATTATGATTTCCTGATTTCAATATGCCGTATACCTACTTCATAGAAATAGTAGTATTCACACCTTCACTGGCATCCTCATCAAACCAACGTGATATCACGGTTTTGGTCTGAGTATAAAACTGCACCGCTTGCTTGCCATAAGGACCTAGGTCACCCAGCTTACTGGCTCTAGATCCTGAGAAAGAAAACATAGGTAGCGGTACTGGAATTGGTAAATTAATACCGACTTGTCCGACGTCTATATGTTGCTGGAAGTTATGCGCATGGGCGCCAGACTGGGTGAAGATGGCAGTGCCGTTTCCGTTTGGATTGGTATTAATAATTTCAATGGCTTCTTCAAGCGTGTCGGCATACATAATGCACAGGACAGGACCAAAAATCTCTTCGGTATAACAGCTCATATCTGCTGTCACATTGTCTAAGATAGTTGGACCTACAAAGTTACCGTCTTCGTAACCTGCTACCTGACAACCACGACCATCTAGTCTGAGGGTTGCTCCTTCATCAACACCTGCTTGGATTAAGCGCTCTACACGTGCTTTGGCTTGCTTAGATATCAATGGACCCAAATCTTTGTCATCCTTGCCAGCGGATACCACTAGCTGGGCTGATTTTTCTACAATGTCATCCACCCATTGCTTAGATTCACCAACCAACACGACGACAGACAGAGCCATGCAGCGCTGTCCTGCTGCACCAAATGCTGCCCCTGCTAACTGGTTCAGAGACTGCTCTCTATTCGCATCAGGCATAATGACGGCATGGTTTTTCGCGCCCATCATACATTGCACACGTTTACCAGCCTGACCTGCACGGTCATATACATGCTTGCCCACTGCGGTTGATCCAACAAAAGACATCGCTTTTATATCTGGGTGATCACACAGCGCATCTACTGTATCTTTACCACCATGGACGACATTTAGCACCCCTTTCGGTATACCTGCCTCAAGGGCCAACTCGACCAATCTCATGGTAACGATTGGGTTTTGTTCAGAGGGTTTTAAGATGAATGTGTTACCTGTGGCAATGGCCATTGGAAACATCCATAGCGGTATCATGGCAGGAAAGTTAAAAGGAGTAATACCTGCACAGACACCCAATGGTTGTTGAACGGTATACATATCAACGCTACTAGCGACATTTTCAATGTATCCACCTTGCTGCAAGTTGCCGATACCTGATGCATGTTCTACCACTTCAAGTCCTCTAAACACATCACCTCTAGCATCTGCCAGCGTTTTACCTTGCTCTTCGGTCAATAACGCCGCCAGCTCATCCATATGCTCACGTATCAGCTCTTGATACTTCAAAAAGACACGAGCTCTCTTGCTGATAGGTGTGGTACGCCAGCTTTGAAACGCTTCAGATGCGACCTTAACGGCTTGCTCAATTTCTTCAGGTGTTGATTGCGGCACCTTGGCGATCACTTCTTGAGTGGCGGGATTGGTAATATCAATCCATTCGGTAGTCGTTGATTCCGTAAATTCACCATTGATCAGTTGTTGTACGCTACGTGGTTCTGTATTCATGACTTGATTCCTTAAATAGATATAAAACAGGCGTTTAAATTTATGTATTGAGTTTCATGAGCGGCTCTGGTGTAACGACCTCTTTCTCAGGGGTCACGCTCACCTCTTTTTGTTTGTTTTTAGAATTAAAAACGAGGTTCATCAGAATGGCTAAAAAAGTCGCTGTACCGATACCACCCAAATCAAAACCCGCAATGTTTAGCGAATAGTTACCAGTGCCTAGGATGACTGGAACAGCAGCGACCAACATATTGCCATTCTTACTAAAATCGATGTTTGCATTCATCCAAATACGTGCGCCAGCAATCGTGATTAAACCAAAGACGACGATTGAAGCACCTGTCAAGATAGCCACAGGAATGGTGCTAACCAAGGTGCCGAACTTGGGGGATAAACCCAATAGAATGGCGAAAACACCTGCTATAACAAAGACGACTGTAGAGTAAATTTTGGTCGCAGCCATCACGCCAATGTTTTCTGCATAGGTCGTCATACCAGTACCACCTACCGAGGCCGAGAGTGTGGTACAAAGACCATCAGCGAAGAAGGCTCTGCCCATATAAGGTGAGATGCTTTTGCCAGTCATGGCTTCTACTGCTTTGAAATGTCCAAGGTTTTCGGCGATTAGGATGATAAATACAGGTGCAATAACTAATATGGCACTGGTTTCAAATACAGGAGAATATAGAGTTGGCATACCGAACCAAGCAGCATTTGCAACTGGTGCAAAATCAATCGGTGTACCCATACCCATGACATTGGTTAAGAGGAAGTAAACAAAATATGCAGCTACCAGTCCTATCAACAGTAACAAGCGTCTTACCATACCTCTAGTAAATACGGCGACTGCACAGATACACAACACAGTGACCAACGCCATCCAAGAATCAAAGCTATTACCAATGACACTTTGTATCGTGACAGGCGCTAAGTGCAACCCGATAATCATGACGATGGACCCAGTAACAACAGGGGGCATCAGGTTTTCAATCCACTCTGCACCTGTCTTCATCACCAGCAGACCCATCAGTGCATATAAAACCCCGCAGACCAACGTACCGCCAAGGGCAATGCCAATATTTGGATTGATACCAGTGCCGCTATATCCTGTTACTGCGACGACCGCGCCTATAAATGCAAAGCTCGATCCTAAATAACTGGGGACATGACCGCCAGTAATAAGAAAGAAAAGTATCGTGCCTATACCTGTAATGAGCATAGTTAGGCTGGGATCAAACCCCATCAGCAAAGGGGCTAAGATAGTTGCACCAAACATTGCGAATGAATGCTGCGCACCTAAAACCACACTTTTACCCATTGGCAAATATTCGTTGATACCTACCGGTGTCGTTTCTAGGTCTCCAGTGTATGGACGCCATTTCACAAACCATTTATCCATTTTAAATATCCTTAAAAAGTAAAGTGTGATACTTATTTTTTGCACTTACTCAATTGATGATAGCCTCTATTAAAATATATGAGACTTTCACAATCAGGCTTGTGTTTGATATCCAATACTTCACAAATAAGAATATCGTGAGTTCCTACCGAATTAATGAGTTTGATTTTGCAATCAAAAGAAATACTGGCGTCTTCTAATACAGGTGACCCCGTTGATAGAGTCGACCAACTGCCTTGATCAAACCTTTCTTCTAGAGATTTTTTACCACCGAACACACCGCTTAAATCTTGGTGCTCAAGAGCAAGGGTATTAACGCATAGCACCATGTTTTCTTTAAAAAAGTGATAGACAGAAGCGCTTCTGTTTAAACATACCAATAGGGTTGGCGGTTCGTCAGTGACACTACACACCGCTGAAGCTGTAAATCCTGCACGCCCTGCTGGACCTTCAGTTGTGATGATGTTGACTGCAGCAGCCAACTTGCTCATAGCATCTCTAAAAGTTTGCTGCATGTCGGTTAAGTGATCTGCCGTAGAGGTTAATGATGCTTTAGATTTATGTTTCATTAATGAGGATTGCGTTACTTGGCTTTCTTTCATTGCTGTATTCATCTGTCATTTCCTTTTAAACAATATCCCACCACATATGTAGTCAACTAAAGCGCCCTACTACGATTGAATGTTAGGTAACCTTGAATTCACTAACTGCAGTTATTTTTAAATAATACTTCTTATCCAATGTGTGCTACCGACGCGATTTCGACTAGGGCTTCTGGTTTGACTAACCCACATTGAATACAAAATCTGGCTGGCTTTTCATTGGGGAAAAACTCTGCATAGACCTGATTGACAGCGTCATAATCTGACCAGTCTTTTACAAAAATTGAATTAAACGTCACATCATCCATATCTCCGCCAGCCGTTTGAATCACGTTTTTGATCGTCGTTAAAACATGGCGGGTTTGGGCGGCTGCATCACCCACATGTACGACGTCATTGTTTTCATCAAAAGGCAACGTGCCAGAGACATAAACAATATTGTCGGCTTTGGTAGCAGGTACATAAGGCGCTAATGGTTTGCTGGTACCTTCAGGTATAACGACTTGTTTAGACATATCTATATTCCTATACTGGTTAAATTAAATATTAAGCGTTTGGTTTTGATTGCTTAGCTGACTGTTTAAAACATTAGCTATCTGAAAAACACTGCTGCATACTCGCAACATCAGAGACCCAACCAAAAAAGTTTTTTACGTTGTATAGCGTGGCCTCATGAGCCTCTATAGGTCCTGCCTGATAGCAAGCGTCATCTAATAGAACCCCAAAATACTCAAGAAAAAACCCATCTCGAAGCGTAGATTCAACACAGACGTTGGTCGCGATACCAGTAAGTAATAAATTACGAATACCTCGTGATCGCAGTACACTATCGAAGTTGGTGTTGGCAAAGCCGCTATATCGAGGTTTGTCTATGACAATGTCTTGAGGTGCAGGGCTAAGCTCGTCGACTAACTCGTAATCCCAACCACCTTTTGCCAATAATGTTCCTTCAATTTCAGGGTTTTTGCGCATGGTTTTTAAAGCATTTGATTTGTGGTAATTGGGCGATCCACTACCACCAGCCTCTACGTATTTATTGTCCCAACCATTTCGAAAATAGATGACCTGTATGCCAGCTTGATGGGCAATATCCACAGCTTGCTTTATCTTATCTATGACAGGTTTGGTCTTGGTGACATCAAACCCAGCCAAATCTAGATAACCACCTTGACTGGCATAAGCATTCTGCATATCTACTACGATCAGTGCCGTCTGCGATGGATCTAACTTAATAGACTCAGGTACTGATTCCAAAATAGGAGAGGATTCTTTGGTAAAATCTGCACAAATTGTGTTAACCGAGTTCATATTTGCTCCTTTGATTAGGCTGGACTGACAGCTTGGCTGGCCACTGGAGTATCGACGTTGATACGACTCGTCATAAGGGGTTGAATATGATTACCAAAATCTTCAACGCCTTGTACAAAATCGTCAAAAGTAAGTAGCACACCGTCAGTGCCTTCTACTTCGGCAATTTCATCTAACATGCTGGCCACATTTTCAAAAGAGCCAACCAGCGTACCCATATTGATATTAACTGGTGACACACTTGAAGCCATATGGCGAATATTGGTATCTTTACCCGATGTTTTGTCTTTACCGCCTTGTGACTGTAACCAGTCAATGGCTTCAAAATCTGCACCTTCATTGTATGAGAGCCATTTTGCTTGGGCTTTTTCATCGGTCTCATCTGCAATAACCATAAAGAGAACATAAGTCGGAACATTGCGGCCCGTCTTATCTGTTTGTACTTTTAACCGATCATTAATACCCGCATAGGCAGTTGGTGTGTTTAGACCTTTACCAAAGACAAAGTTGTAATCAGCATATTTTGCAGAAAACGCTAAACCTGTATCTGACTGACCTGCACAGATAATTTTCATGTCCCCTTTTGGAATAGGCTTCACTTGGCAGTCATCCATCTGGAAGAACTCGCCTTTCAAATCAGATTGTCCTGTCGCCCAAAGGTCTCTTAAGATTTGTACATATTCAGATAGGTAGTCATAGCGTTTACCAAAATAATCGTCACCCGGCCACATCCCCATCTGTCCATATTCTGCTTGCTGCCAACCGGTTACTACATTCAATCCAAACCGGCCGTTTGAGATGCTATCAAGCGTCGACGCCATTCTTGCGACAATTGCAGGTGGCATGACTAAGGTCGCCGATGTGGCATAGATTTTTATCTTGGAGGTGACTGCAGCTAACCCCGCCATCAAGGTAAAGCTTTCGAGGTTATAATCCCAAAATTCTGTCTCTCCGCCAAAACCGCGTAGCTTAATCATCGAAAGCGCAAAGTCAAAACCATAGTGTTCAGCACTTTGTACAATTTGCTTATTAAGCTCAAATGTTGGCTTGTATTGCGGCGCATTTTTTGAAATTAACCAGCCATTGTTACCAATCGGACAAAAAATACCTATTTCCATAATTTCACCTATAAGTTTGACGAGAAAAGAAAAAGCTATAAAAGAAATAAAAATCTTTTACGTTTTTTATAAAGCAAAACCTATGCCATATTTTTTTAATGTTAATTATCAAATATTTATCGTTTTTATAGTTGTAATTTTTTAAACCATATGGTCCAAAAAAATGCAGGAAAATAGTGCGAGGTGTTATAAAATGGTGCGAAATGTTATAAAATAGTGCAAAAGTGCACAAAAGCCTAAAAGTCATTTTTAATGATTATTTGAATAGTTTTTGGGCTGAATAAGTAACAAATATGCTACTAGTTGACGGTCAGTTATATACCCAATGAACTTATAAACCCATACGGCATTAACCGCTATTGATACACTTACTTTGGTCATTCAATGAAGTTGATACTTGGTTGTTTTGACCTTTTTTTAAATTGAATCAACTATCATTTAAAGTTAGGTTTATAGAACTTTGTGATGAGGAACCCTACAGTGAGAGAATACGCGCTAAGAGAAGAGACAGAAGTGAGTGCCAAAGTATTGAAGAAGAAAGAACATATCATCAATGCTGCATTGATCGTATTTTCCCAAAAAGGCCTAAACGGGGCTCGAATGGAAGAAATTGCTGAAGAAGCTCATATATCCAAATCCAATATATTTTACTACTTCAAAAGTAAAGAGGTTCTTTATGTTGCTGTTTTAGAAAGGGTGCTTAGCAATTGGTTGTCACCTTTAGACAGGATGAATATCAATCAAGATCCAAGAAATGCTCTTAAAACCTATATTGAAGAAAAGTATAAAATTTCAAAAAAATCGCCTGCTGCCTCAAGGTTATATGCGTTAGAGATTATGCAAGGCGCACCTCACTTGATGCCTATATTAAAAGGACCGTTGAAGTCTTTAGTTAAAGAGAAAGTAGCAGTGATTGATGGGTGGATCGCAGAGAATAAGATTAAACCTGTTTCTGCTATCCATTTAATTTTCCATATTTGGGCAGTCACTCAGCACTATTCTGATTTTTTTACACAAACTGAAGCCGTTTCTAACCATAGTTTGAGAAATAAAAAGTTTGCTAATGATGCATTAAATACCAGTATTCAACTGCTTGTAGACAGTCTGGTTATATGATTTGATATTGAAATTGAATGAGCACGGCTACGACCGAAACCGCAATAGTAGCGATTATATAAAGGACCTATAAGAAAGCAGTGCCTACAAGTTAAGTGAGCAGTCAAGGTAAGTAGTGATATAATGCCCGGATAATCAATATTCTATGAAAGGGTTACATTATGGCTCGTACCGCTAGCGCATTACACATTTTGGTAAAACATAAAGAACAAGCTGAGGACATTATTGCCAAGCTTAAAAAAGGTGCTAAGTTTGATGTACTGGCCAAACGATACTCAACCTGTCCATCAGGCAAAAAAGGTGGCAGCTTAGGAGAGTTTGGAAAAGGCGATATGGTAGGGCCTTTTGATAAAGTTTGCTTTACCGGCGAACTATTTACCCCGCATTTAGTAAAAACCAAATTTGGCTGGCATGTCGTAAAAGTACTTTATAGAACTTAAGAGTCGGCCCTCTGATTGTAAGCCAACTGAGGTATATCTCAAGTATCGTCCTGATCCACACATGATTAACCTCATGACAATCAGGGTTTTACTTTAGCTCACCTAACCCTTACATCAAATTATTCTTGTTTTATTTTACTCAAGCAGCTTTCTATGCGTTGATGTTAACTGTTTGGGTAGCACTTGGTTATTAGCGGCATCGTTCTCATAAAAGCGAAACCACTAGTCTTGCTGAAAGACATTACCTTCAAACTATCTCTCCCATTCTGAAACTAAAACACTGTACTCAACTCTTTCCTCTACATTCAATCTCGCTGCGCTATTAAGCGTAAAAAAGCATTAAGCAATCATTAGTACCTCAATGATTAAGATGCGATCATCTGGTTATTTCACGCCTTGCTATCTACATCGATGCTTCTACTAATGGCAAAGATATAAACGCTCTTACAGAGATTTTTTGGCTGATATAGTCAATTTCATCACCATTCATCTGTACACCGCATATTTGCTCTGCAGCACTATCTAAATTTATTATGCCACTACAGGTACGATAAAAAGGATATATAATTGACGTATCTAAAATATGAGCACTGAAAGCATGGATATAGAAGGCAATACCACTGATCAAATAGAAATCATCTATGAAGATGAGTATATAGTGGCGATCAATAAAGAAGCTGGGCTGTTGGTGCATCGCAGTTGGCTGGATAAAGGTGAAACACGCTTTGCCATGCAGCTTACCCGTGATGCAGTAGGCTGTCATGTGTTTCCCGTACATAGGTTAGACAAGCCTACATCAGGCGTGTTGTTATTTGCCAAGAGCTCAGCCGTAGCACGCAGCCTTACCGAAGCGTTTACTGAGCGTAGAGTGACCAAGCAATATTTAGCAGTAGTGCGCGGATTTATGTCTGAGCAAGGTACTATTGATTATGCTTTGAGCTTTAAGCCTGATGCCATTGCCGATAAATTTGCTAACTTAGATAAACCTGCTCAAGAAGCGGTCACTCACTGGCAAAGCCTGGCACAAATTGAGCTGCCATTTGCAGTATCAAAGAAGCATGCCACTAGCCGCTATAGTTTGGTTCGCTTAACACCTGAAACTGGGCGCAAACACCAGCTGCGTCGACATATGAGACATGTATTCCATCATATCGTGGGTGATACCAGTCACGGTGATATACGTCACACACGATTTTTTCGTACTCAATACGATTGCACGCGTATGCTGCTGCATGCTCAGACTTTGACACTCAGTCACCCGGTCACTGGTGAGCCTTTAGTATTAACAGCAGGATTAGACGATCAATGGAAGCGTATCCTAGAAGCGTTCTCTTGGGTAGATAGGGTTGAGGTTTAAGCTCCTAGTGGGACTTTGAAGCTTTAGCGGTAGTCAAATTATATCTAGACGTATAGGATTTTAGACTGAATCAGTGTATATCTAAATGTAATTAATGATTGAATTGACCAATTAGAATGTGTTTCAGTGCTGGCAGTACAATATTTATTAGACTCAATGCTTTGACTACAAAAATTATGGCACACAATAAAAAAGAGCAAGACATCAAGTGTCTTGCTCTTTTTTATGACTATTAATTAAAGCTGATACTAGAACTGTGAATATTTAGCACAAGACGCTGGCTGCCAATAAAACTCAGTGGCGAAAAACTCATCATCGCGCAGTCTACCTTCATAACTATCATCAAAGATAATTTTATACTGACACGTCTCTACATTGTTATTGGCATCATAAAACCTAAGAATATAATCCCACTCACGAGCGTTAAACCCTTCACTAAAATGAGGCGTACCAATTACTTTGTAAATTTGATCTTTTGTGGTACCCACTTGGATCTTGGCAATCTCATCAGGAGTAACGATAGTACCTCCTTTTTGCCATGCTTTTTCTGGATTTGGAAATACTAAATCATTAGCATCAACAGATCCATGCTGAGCGCCGGGTGTTAAATGCCAAGATGGCATAATATTTTTCTGAGCACAACCAGTGACTGTGAATAGTAAAGCAGACGTAGCCAACAAGCCGTAACGATAAAAAGATTTTTTCATTATTTATCCCTTAATATATTTTATGAGTAATTTGACAGCGCTTGTATACAAGCAAACGCTGTCAAACAGTTTAGAGATGTGGCTATATTAGAAATGGAAGCCTGCACCAATGGCGCCGCCTGCATTCCCTTGGGTATCTGCTGTACCATTGATCTTCATTACCCAACGTCCATTGTCCGAGACTTTAGATACACCAATGGCAACTGCACTTTCACCATTGTAGGTTGCGACACCGCCACCAACCATTGACTTACCAGGAATGTAAGCTTGGGGCAGTGAAGACATTGCCATGGCAGCAGAGATACCAGCGTTAGCATCGTCTTCTACTTCGTTGATTTTGTAGCCTAACTCATTAACACTGTTGCTTAACTTGCCATCTAGAGCACTCAACTGCCCAAAGTTAACAGCATCAGTGGGATTTAGACCATCAGCAACACCTGTGATAGTCTTACCACCTGCGTTAATGCCTTCAGTTGTCATGCTTGGACCGTTAGCTATCGTTACGCCATTTGTATTGACTGTGGTATTGCCAGTCGTGACCGTATCTGCCGTAACACTGTCTACACTAATGTTGCCACTCAAATCAAACTGAATACCACTTTCAGTCGTTGTGGTCGTGATGTTATCACTACCTTCAAACTGAAGTGCGGTGCTATCACCTACCGACTTGTTGACATTATCACCATTGTCAGCACCGAAGCTTAGGCCTGTATCTAGTCTATCAGTGTTGGCCTGAATATCCTCATTGGCCTGTGCATTAGCGTTGTTTACAGTAGCAATAGCATCATTAATGTTATTTGCTCCTGTACCGCCGATATCACTGGCTGTCAGGTTACCGTCAGCATCGATTGCTGCGTTTCCACCAATAATGCCAGCAACATCGTTCCCTAGGTCATATAGCTGGCTACCGTTGATGGCATCCGTACTATCTGCATTGATAGCACCGCCACTGACGTTGGTTATAGTAGTGCCCGCGTCACCACCCAATGTAATGCTGTCTTTGTTGACAGTACCATCTGGATTAGTATCGTATTGAACGGCACCTGCTGTTAAATCTGCCAAACCATCAGATACGGCATCTACTTGACCTTTAGTTGCAGCATCTGTTGCTGCTACACCATCAGCCACATTGGTAATGACAGTTCCACCAGCATTGAAACCAGCTGCAGTAACACTTGGTCCGACTGGAGCGCCGCCGGCACCTAAAAAGGTAACGCCTGCTTGGTTAAAGACGGTACTGGTAGTGCCGTCAGTTGCCGTAAAGCCGTTAGCGCCATAGTTACTGGTGTTAGTGCCATCAGTGACGCTAGTGCCTGCACCTGTGATGCTGGTAACGTTGCCATTGCCATCATCGATAGTATTGCCAGTAGCAGTACTCACGTTGGTGTTGTCGTTACCGTCAGCTAACGTTGAGCCGATAGCTGTGTAGTCAGCGCTGTTGCCAGATGAGTCTACAACGTTAGTGCCGCCTGTGGTGATGGTCGTTGCGTTTCCTGCGCCGTCATCAACCGCAACCCCTGCGTTGTTGACCACGGTGTCACCTGTGGTAACGCTACCAGTAGCTCCTAGGTCAATATTTTCAGCAAGGTCGTAGTTGATACCGTTGTCAGCATCGTTAGTTACGACAAGGTTGCCATCAGTATTAGTGAAGTCAACCGTCTGACCCAATTGAACGTTGTCATCAGCACCACCTGCTGCACTGATGTTAAAGCCCTGATTAGCTTGAGCTTGAATCATTGCAATGTTGCTTGTATTGGTAGTGGTACGACCATCTAGGTTGCCTAATGCATCACCAACATTGTTGAAATTCGCAGTAGTGCCTGCGTTGTTGCCATCATCTAAGGTGTAAGTCGGGGCACTAACACTACCATCAGCTGCGTTGTAAACAGCGCCACCGCCTAGGTTAGTTGCGGTGTTATCACCTAACATATCTACCTTGTCATCAACCGCTTCAACTTGCCCAAAGGTCGCCGCATCGTTTGATACAACACCATCAGCTACATTCGTGATTCTATTACCACCATTGTTAAGCCCTGCTCTACCAAGAGTAACGGTGTCGACTGGACCATTCAAGATAGTTATTCCCGCATTGTTTACGTTAGTATTTCCTACTCTAACGCTACCATCAGCGCCAAGATCAATAGCTTCAGCAAGTTGTACGCTTAGGCCGTCTGCACCATTAGCAACTACGCCGATATTACCTGTAGTTAGATTGCCAGTTGCACCACCTGTAATGTTCAAGGTTTGACCAAGGTTACGCTGAACGTCGTTACCGCTATCACCAGCAAACGTTAAGCCTAACTCTGTGACGCCAGTTATAGCAGCATTCACGTCTCCTGCGTTGGCAGCATTATTAGCATTTGCAATATTGGTGATATCACCAGCACTTGCAACACCGGTAATTTGAGTCATACCTGCATCAATACCTGCTGCAGTCACACTTGGACCTGTCTGTACATCATTTGTGTCAGTGAAGCTAACACCTGCTTGGTTCACAATAGTACTGTTACCAAGACCATCCGTGGCAAACAAGCCTTCTGCGCCGTAGTTGCTGTTGTTACCAGCATCGTCTGTCACGTCTGTGCCAGTTGCTGAAGTTATGGTGGTGTTACCCGAGTTGTCATAAATGGTTGAACCATCTGCGTCATAAATACCAGTCTCACCGTTACCGTTCGTGGCAAATAAGCCTTCTGCGCCGTAGTCTGCGGTATTAGTACCGTCAGTAACGTTAGTACCTGCAGTGGTGATGGTGGTTTTAATAGCTGTATTAGTGCTATCAGTAATGGTTACGCCAGTGTTATTAGTCACGGTGTTACCAGTCGTGACGCTACCATTGACTCCTAGGTCGATGTTTTCAGCCAAGTCATAGTTGATGCCATTGTCTGACACAGTTGCAACTAAGTTGCCATCAGTGTTAGTGAAGTCAACCGTTTCACCCAATTGAACATTGTCTTCAGTTTCATTATTAGCCAGATCACTGTTGTCAGCAGTGATGTTGAATCCTAGCTCCGTGACACCCGTTACTGCTGCATCCACTTGACCTATGTTCGCAGCGTCACTTGCTAAGACGCCATCTGCCACATTACTGACCACTAAATCACCTGCATCAATGCCAGTTGCGGTGATACTTGGACCTGTTGCAATGCCTTGATCATCTAAGAAGCTAACGCCGCTTTGATTAAAGATGGTGCTGGTATTGGTGGTAATGTTTGTTGCTGTAAATCCATCAGCACCATAGTCACTGGTATTGATGCCATCAGTGACGTTGGTACCAGTGGCTGAGGTAGTCGTGATATTGTCTGAATCATCGAATATTACATTGCCTTCTGCACCACTCAAGTTGACGTTACCTGAATCGTCAAATATCGCATTACCGATAGCGGCACTTAAGTTAGCGTTTCCTGAGTCGTCGAGTATCGCATTACCGAAGGCAGCGCTCGCATTGGTATTTCCTGAGTCATCCGTCAAAACTGTGGTAGCAGCACCATAGTTACCAGTGTTGCCATTGTCGTCTGTGACATTAGTGCCTGCAGTGGTGATGGTGGTTTTAATAGCTGTATTAGTGCTATCAGTAATGGTTACGCCAGTGTTATTAGTCACGGTGTTACCAGTCGTGACGCTACCATTAACTCCAAGATCAATGTTCTCAGCCAATTGGACACTTAGGCCCTCTGTGCCATCTGCAACCACGCCAATGTTGCCATCAGTTAGGTTACCAGTCGCATTGCCTGTAACGCTTAAGGTTTGACCTAAGTTACGGTCAATGACAGTGTTATCGTCGCCAACAAAGTTGAGACCGGCTGCGGTGACACCTTCGATTGCTGTATTTACGTCACCTGCAGTCGCAGCATTGTTAGCATTAGAAGCGAGAGTAATATTACCCGCACTGGTAACACCAGTAATTTGACGATTACCATCTATACCTGTAAAGCTTACACTTGTACCATTAGTCTGAGCACCAACAGTAATAGCACCGGTTCCAGTATCTTGACGTACAATGCCTGTTACACCTGTAGTCAGATTATTGAGATTGGTATCGACGCCTTTTAGCTGTGAGACATTGACAGCATCGGTATCAGCACCGCCTGCGGCAACGTTGGTTAATCGGCGCTCATTACCTGCAGTACCAACACTGACAACATTACTACCCGTTGTTGTGCCTACAACAGTTGCACCTGTAGGAGCAAAGCTTGCCACACTAGAGCCAGTGACGGTAGTACCGTTACCGATACCGACTGCACCATCTAGACCTGTTGAAATAGCAATATTATTACCGATGGCGACGGCATTTCTAGCTGCTACTGTATTGCTGCTACCGATTGCTATCGACTCGTTACCATCGACTACACTACGATCGCCTAGAGCAACAGAGCTAACGCCATTTGCTTCTGAGCTAAAGCCTACAGCCGCAGCCCATTGTTTAGTTGCCTTAGAACCAACACCAACTGCGGTACTTTGTACTGCACTAGCGAGCGTACGCGAACCAATAGCAGTACCTGTCAGAGTCGTCGCTTTCGCACCTTCACCTAAAGCTACTGAACGCGCACCTAAAGCCTGAGCATTGACGCCCAGCGCTGTCGCGCTTTGGTTAGTAGCAGAAGCACCATCACCCATAGCTACGGCACTGCTAGCTAAAGCTGAAGTTGAAGCATCTTTGCCTATAGCTACAGAACGATCTCCTACGGCACTAGCCTGTTGTCCAAAAGCAGAACTATATTGCCCTTGAGCGCGAGAGCTCACACCTAGTGCTGTTGCACCATACTGATCTGCTCGTGCGCCAAAACCAACCGCAGTTGCTGAGTCAGCAAATGCCTGTGATGCTGAGCCAAGCGCTGTGGATTCAGAACCTGTCGCAGATGCCGTTTCCCCAATAGCGGTAGAATTACTGTTGATCGCACTAGCATTTGCGCCAACAGCAAGGGCTCCTGTACCTGTCGCTGTTGTAGTAAAAGGTTGAGTGCTACTTGAACGTATCGGGAAATCGATACCAGAAACTGTAGTAGTTAAGTTAGTAATACTTGTATTCGTCGCATTAAGTTGATCACCGTTCACAGCGTCAGTTGAGCCCACTGAGATGTCACCATCAGCAACACCTGACACATTACGAGCATCATCAGTTGAATTAGCAAAGCTTACGCTAGTGCCGGGGGTTTGCGCACCAACAGTAATAGCACCAGTACCTGTATCTTGACGTACGATACCTGTTACACCGGTAGTCAGATTGTTGAGATTGGTAGTATTAGTTATGACATTAGCATTGACGCCTTTTAGCTGTGAGACATTGACAGCGTCTGTATCAGTAGCACCTGCTGCTAGACCTGTTAGACGTCTATTACCTATATTTACTTCAGCAGCGGCTGTAGGCAATGCAACGGAAATAGGACTACCACCTACGTCTAATGGCTGATAAGCAGCTGTGGATAATGTAGTACCATTCGCTTCGCTACCTTGCCCAATTGAAACAGAGTTAGTAGCACGTACTGTTACCGTACCACCAAGCGCAATAGCATTTTCAGCTAAGGCTTGTCCACCAACCGCAATGGCGCTGTCAGCCAATGCTTGTCCACCAACCGCAATAGCGCTGTCAGCCAAGGCTCGTCCGCGGATGGCTGTTGCAAACTCTCCTTCTGCTCTTGCTGCATCTCCTAAAGCTGTAGCACCAGTACCAATTGCGTCTGAGTTGAAACCTAGCGCAGTAGTTCGACTGCCTATAGTTGCTGCATTTGAGCCTAGCGCTGTTGCACGATTTCCACCTGTCGAGCTTGAGTTATCTCCAATAGCAATATTACCATTTCCTAATGCTCTGGAATCTGCACCTAATGCAACCGCTCCAATGTTATCTCTACCGCCTCCCGTTGCAATAGAATTTATCCCTATAGCAACGTCTCCAACTGTGTTAGCAGTACTATTATCACCCACAGCAACCGTACTAAATCCGTCGGCGTTCGCATCTCTACCGACTGCAGTTGCTCCCTCTAAACTAGACTGTGCATTTTTACCAATAGCAATCGCATCTACACCAGTCGCGCCATCGTTATTTTCATTAGTACCACCAGTTGAGTTAATGCTGACATATTTAGGTTTCTGTGCAGTAACTGTGGTAGTTAAATTGGCAATATTATTAGTATTAGTGGTGACATTAGCATCGACGCCTTTTAGTTGTGAGACGTTGACAGCATCGGTATCAGCACCGCCTGCGGCAACATTGGTTAACCGGCGCTCATTCCCTGTACTACCAATACTGACAACATTACTACCTACCGTCTCCCCTGCGACAGTTGCATCTGTAGGCGCGAAGCTTGGGACACTGGAGGCAGTTACAGTAGTATTATTACCGATACCTACTGCGCCATTGAGTCCTGCGGCAATACTAACGTTATTACCGATAGCAACTGCATCGCTAGCTGCTACCGTATTACTGCTACCGATAGCGACGGCATTAGTCGCATTAGTAATAATGTTGCTATTGCCCAATGCGGTTGAGCCGTTTGCATTAGTAACCTTATTTTCTCTACCTATCGCCACTGTATCAGCGGAATCAGTAATCGCTGTACCACACCCAATTGCCGTACTATTTGTAGAGGTTGCGCCATCTATCCTTGCCTCACCTATGTCACATCCAGGAAGCACTACTATCTCCGCCCCTAATATATCTAAACCTAATACAGTTGTTTGAGGAGAAATAACAGTACTAGAGCTTGGAGGTACAGGTAACAAGCCTATTAAAGGGGGGACTGCTACTACAAAATCTCCAGACCCACTACCCCCAAGTATACCCTGCGCTGCGTATACCTGCGTCGATAGCGTTAGCCCAGTCGCTGCTAGCGCTACTGTCATACCGCTTAATCGTAGTAATCGTGCCCCTGCTGATATCGCTGCTGATGCTGTAGCCGTAGAGCTCACAGCGTTGTTTGATGATTTGCCTCGACTCTTTGCATACTCTGCTACAGCCGTGAAGCACCCTAATGATCTATTCCAGATAACTTTATAATTACGGTTCATAATAAATATTCCTTTATTAATTTAGTGAACTGCTATAAAAACGGAAAATATAAACATCTACTGTATATATATAAACATTAGTTCGTAAAAATAATATTTTTTGTTTTCGTCCTAGAAACAATTAAGTAGGTTATTAACAAATTAAATACTTTCATATATTAATATATAATAAATAAAAAAATAATCAACTATTAAAGACACTATATATTTATATTATGTAATAAATAAGTAAAAACTTATAAAACCATCCAAACACCGAATGCAATTAATAATCACTAACACTAAATACCATAAATAACAGATAGTTAAAAATAATTTTCTAAATACGAATATTTATATTAAATTAATTGAATTTATGCTATATTAGTATTTTGGTACAGGAAAAAACCAATGGTTTATAGATTGTAGCAACTTGAAAAAATATTTTTTATCAGATATTTTTTTGATATTTTTACAAAAAAGCAACATTCACATATATTTGTTGCTTGAGATATTGCGGACTAAAGTTTGCTAAAATGTGCTGGGCTGACTACTGATTGACACGCAACTAAAAATTGATCGAACAGCCATATGTAGATAACGTACTATCACGGTAAGAGATTGATGGAATATAACTATTAGATTGCAAATCAAAACAAAGCGACTTACTCAACGCGTATAAAAAAACGCAGAACACCAAATAGTGTTCTGCGTTTTTTTAAATTTAACTGTGTTTAAATAATATCGGCTCTGAATTGTAAATAAGCTGTGATAACGGCCGCTGCATTTTCTACCTGCGGGTAATGGCCTAACATAGGCATAGTGGTTATATCCGCATTAGGTATCAATTGCCGATAACGATCAATCATATGCTGGCCTGAGATAGGATCTTTGGCACCTGCGATCAATTTCACCGGTACAGTACTGTTGATAATCGCATTTACCCATCGCTCGCGATACTGCTGGCGTTGAGGTATATAGTTGATTAGCTTATGCATCGCACCCAACCCATCATTATGATTTAACAGTTGCCATAGCGTATCTATGACCTCAGGCGTGGGCTGCGTATCCGGTCCAAATATCCGTTGTAAACTGCCCGCAAATTTCTGCTTATTAATTAGCTTCGATACCAAAGGGCCTAATGACGATAGTAGTAGCTTCTGCACCAAAATAGGTTTGTGCGTTTCAGGGAACAGACCACCATTTAAGAAGCATACGCTAGCAATGTGTCGCTTAACATTCCCTTCGACTTGTCTTGCCAGCAGCTCCTGAGCCACCGTATCACCATAGTCATGCGCCAAAATATGATAATCACTGACGCCCAGCTTTCGTAGAACAGCTTGATAAATATCGGCCTGCTCACTGATTAGATAGCGCGCATTTTTGGGTTTATCTGATAATCCAAACCCCAGCATATCGAGAGTGATGACATAATAATGCTCGGTTAGCGCATCCCACATGCCCTCCCAGTCCCAACTGGCACTAGGATAACCATGAATCAATAGTAGTATAGGCGCACTCTTATCTCCTGCATACCGAGTAAAGATTTGGTGCCCATGAATAGTTTCATATTGCCCCTGCTGTTGCCACTCATCAAGAGTTATCATTAGAGATTTACTCCTCAAATGATGGGTCAGTGCGGCGCAATTTTCTTAACAGTGCAGGCCATGCAATATCACCATTTGCACCTCTGGTCACTTGCTCTGATGCAGCTTGGATACCTGCCAATATTTGTGCTGGTATTGGCGTCAATGCACCGCCCCCACTCTGTGCTTTGATCTGAATCTCGCAGGCTCTTTGCATGATATACATGTATAAGAACGCATTGGCAACCGTATCGGCACAGGTGAGCAGACCATGGTTACGCAAAATCATAAAGTGAGCATCGCCTAAATCAGCAACCAAGCGTACTTTTTCTTCAGGGTTTAATGCGACACCTTCGTAGTCGTGGTATGCCAAGTTGGATAGCGGAAATAATGATTGTTGCGAGATGGGCAGTAGACCTTTTTCTTGTGCTGAGACGGCCACGCCATCATTTGTGTGCAGATGGATAACGCAATGCGCATCATCACGAGCCTCGTGCACAGCACTATGAATGATGAATCCAGCTGGATTAACCTCAAACTCTGACGGCGCTACTTTTTCGCCCGCTTTATTGACCTTGACCAGGCTAGAGGCGGTAATCTCTTCGAATAACATCCCGTACGGATTGATTAAAAACTCATCCTCAGTACCTGGTACGCGCGCAGAGATATGAGTGAATACCAAATCATCCCAGCCATAAGAGGCAATCATTCGATAACAGGCGGCAAGATTTACGCGCATCTGCCACTCTTGTTCGCTCATATTATGGTGTACACTCGATGTTGAATCCGTCGATGTCGCGGTTTGCATAGTTGTTTGCATGGTGTATTCCTTTACTGTTTTAGATATCCCGAGTTATCACTCTACACCATTTTTTAAACTCAAATCTGTCAAAAACATTACACTTATGAATATCAATCATTATTTAAATAACGACCCATGGTTCAGTCAATTACCAGTCATTGTGCAACCACTACTGGCAGGCGATGCAGTACTCAAGGTATACCCAAAAGGTCAAATGATTCATGCCATCGGTGACAACGATGATGCAGCGCTACACTTTGTCGTGTCGGGTACGATTAGAGTCTGTAATGTGAGCGCTAGTGGCCATGCTATGACGCTGGCACATCTATCTAGTGGCGAGTGGTTCGGTGAGATATCTATCATAGATGATAACCCTCGCACCCATGATGCGTGGACGACTAACAAAGTAACGCTAATCTCAATCCCTAGACATCTAGTCATTCAGACGGCGCAATCGCATCCGATTTTATACAAGCACCTCGCGCTTATTACCTGTGAGCGAATCCGCCGAGCATTTGATTGGATTGATGATGCTACCTCACTCAATACCTCAGCACGACTGGCTAGCATGTTAATTGGACTGATTGACACTTATGGTAAGCAAATAGGAGACAATATCAAGATAGATTTGCGCTTATCACAAGAGGAGCTTGGCTTTATGCTTGGCACTACCAGACAAACCATCAATAAAATCATTCAGTCGTGGCAAAAGAAAAACCTTATCGATATGCACTATGGTTTTATCACCATAAAAAACAAACCTCAGTTAATGGCAATGATGCACCCCGCCTAACCTAAAAACGTGGCTAGTGTTAAACCTACACTGGTTACGCTACTGATTAATAGCTTGCCAAGTTTGTACGCAGTATAAAAAGTGCAGGCTATTATTCACCGCTAGCCAATAAAAGTAAGATGAAATCGAAGTATGTATCATCAGTATCTTAATTAATAAGCTGGCCACCTTGCAAAATACTGAAATTTTAAGCCTAGCTCTAAATTTGTTTAGGCGGAACCGAATACGTGCCAACCACATGAGCCACCATATCATCAGACCCTTCGGAATAAAGAGACACCTCACCTACTATCAACGTGCGTCCTACTTTCAATAAAATACATTCAGCGATAATACGAGCATCCGCTGATGGCTTACGTAAAAAGTTGATGGTCAAACTCGTCGTCACTGTCAGTGGGACGATACCTATCTTTCCAAGTATCGCAACATAAATGGCGACATCAGCGACGGCCATCATGACAGGTCCTGATACCGTACCCCCAGGCCGTAGCTCATCGATACCAATAGCATGCGATAATGTCGCACCACTTTCATTGACTGCCTCAATGACACATTTGGTTTGGGGAAACTCTGATGCCATAAAGGCACTGATCTCTTCTTTAGTTGCAGACATAACTCTTCCTTGAATTTAACGGTCCATGTTGATTGTAACCAATTAGCAAGATAGAAAATACTAAAAGGGGCGTAGCCACTTTAATAATTCTATAGTTTAGTGCTATCGCCTATATACACTTATTAAACCTCTGCTTTTACTTTTGCTATTTTTACGCCGCCCCACGTCACCAGTGCCACGCCAATAGCTATCAACGTAGCGCCTAAGAACAAACCTTCTGGAGGACGCTCCCCTTGTAAAAAAATAGCAACAGGCACGCCTACGATGGCCCCTACCGCACCTAACAAACTTAGCAACACAGGCCCACCTGTCTTTTGCAATAGGAATAACAGTAAAAACTGTCCAGCAAATACGCATGCTTGTATAACTATCAAGCTTAGCGGTAGCCAATTTTCTAAAGGTATAGCAATAGAGAAATCTGACATCATACTAAATAAACCTAGCAGTAGCGCTGCCGCAATCAACATACCTGGAGCAAGTGCACCAGACGATGCATTGTCAGGCCAGCGTAACGTCCGATATATATTGCCAATAGCGAGTAGTACTGGGCCGCAAAGCGCGATTAAAATCCAAAATATATTAGAATCTGGCGCAGAGAATTTGTGTACAGCCAATACTCCTGCTCCAATGAGTGCCGCGATGACCCCAAGCGCACGGACAGTATAAAATTGCTCTATACGCAGTATCAGCGCGCCAAGATAAGTTAGCAGTGGCGGTAATGACAGAATTAAAGCGACAAAACCTGCACCCACATGAGAAATAGCAGAAAACAACAGCAAGTTGGCAGCCGCGACACTGACAAACGCCGCAACGAAGTAATACTCTAAGCTACGCGCACTAAAAGGAGGAAGCTCTTTTCTGATAAGCGCTACCAATAGTAAAATAACCGCAGCACCAGTGATAGACCAAAACAAAAATCCTAATGGGGTGAGACCTACATCGATGGCGTACTTTGCCACATTGGTCGAGATACCAGTAAGTGCACCACCTGCCAGTAGACAAACAAAAGGCACCAGCCAATTGGTTTTGTGAGAGGTTTTTTGCTTGAGCGAGTCATCCATCGACTATCCTATTGGATGATGAACTTTCTGAGTCATGTTGGATGACCTTTATAATAGCTTGTAACAGCCAGCACACTAATAGCTACTGGCGCAAAATGTTGGCAGGTAAGCTTTGTACAGCGACGGTTGCTGCATCAATGGCTCCAGCGATATAGCCAGGGAACTGCGCTGACCACTCACTGCCACAACCTGTTAGACAGTCTTGCCACACACCCGTCGTTGGTTTGGACGGCGGTGCTACTGCATGCTGACCGTTACCACTGGCATCAGCATGCGTCGCTGTCAATGGGTCCTGTGCCCAGTCTTTGAGATATTCAGCTTTTGGGTTATTTGCCTGCTCACCAAATAGTCGCACCAACTGCGCACGGCAATGTTCTTTTAGCACCGTATCAAAGACGCTCTGTCGTACTTGAACAGGAACCCCAAAGAAACCAAACAATGCACCATCACCCTCTAGTGTGGAGGCATCATGTATCTCAGTAAGTGGCCCTATCGAACTGCGTGCGGCACCTGAGAGACCAGCATCTCGCCAAAATGGTGATTCGTAAACAGCGACATATTTGGCATGGGGTGCCATCCAAGTGGCTGTCTCGCGCCATTTTCTACTTAAGTTTTGAGGTAGCTTTGGCTGAAATGCTATCTGACTTTCTACCAATCGAGGCGGTAACGCAAGTAGCACATGCTGTGCTCGGAACGTCGTCACATGCCCAGCGCTATCTTGACTCTGTACCTCAATATGTTGAGACGTCTTGTTCAATTGCTGCACAGTCTGATTAGTCATGACACAACTAGCATCTAAGCAAGTATATAGTGCATCAGTCAACGCAGCCATACCACCGACTAGCCGCACAGAAGGTGGTGCGCTTTTGTAACCTTGCATACGCACAGGTGGCCGATTGGCAGCGCGCTCAACCATCATATCGCCGTCTTCGAACTGCACAAAACGTGGTAAATCCAACGATTCAATAAGCGTACTCAACTGCGTTTGATAATCAGGCCAAAACCAAGATGGCCCCAAATCGAACGCGGCACTTGATTCTGCTTGATCGACATCAGTACTGTCATTAGTAGCATGCGCATCTGAAAATTTAGCAACTGCAATGCGACCACCCAAAGTATCACGCGCCTCTAGCAGTCTATACGCTATGCCTTTTTGCTCTAATAAAAAGGCAGCATATAATCCACTTAATCCACCACCAACGATTATCACAGGTATGTCTTGCATATCGGATTACTCTATTTATAGAGGATTGACTATAGTCAAAACTACTCAGCTAACAACTTAGTAAGCATCTCATCAATCTCAACCTTAAACTCTTTGTCTTCTATTTTATTGGCTGAGATTTTGGCATTTTGCAGACTTTGGATAGCGGCTTCTTTTTCGCCCGTCTCAAGCTGTAGCACTGCCATTGAAAAAGCAATTGATGATAGATGGTCTTTTGAATTTATTTCAGTGGCTTTTACTAGTGCTTTGTCATAAATTATCAATGCTGCGTCTAAGTCTTCTGTGAAATCAGCCAACGTTTCCCATTGTTCTGGGTGGTCTTTGTCAGTATCTTCATTGTCAGTACAAATAGCTTTTAATTCAGCATATAGCGAATCAAACTTTTCTTGATTGCCTCTGCGATCCGCTTCTAATAACTCTTCAGCTAAGGTGTAAATGGCTTTATATATTTTGGTATTGATCATTGTTTACAACCTTTTATAGACTATCTCGTGTGTGGTTAAGAGTATAACGTAATTCTAGCGACTCAGATGACTTCTTAGAAGAAGGCACGATGCTTATAATAGGTTAGTTATATAGTGATTAGAGTCATAAATCGCGCCAATGCAACCATAAGCGCATATCCAGCTCCAGTTGATGATATTCAGGCTCCATATGACAGCACAATTGATAAAAAGCTTTGTTATGTTCGTGCTCTTTAAAATGAGCAAGCTCGTGTACCACTATCATGCGTAAAAACTCTGGCGGCGCGTCTTTAAATAGGCTGGCAACCGTGATGCTATTGTGCGATTTGAGCTTACTTCCTTGTACGCGCGATTGCGTCGTATGGATACCCATTGCATGCTTTAACACTTTCAATTTACTGCTATAGCTGACATTTGAGAGCTGACCAATCTTACGCATGTATTGGTTTTTTATCTCATTTATATATTGATAGAGCGCTTTGTCACTTTGGATTTGATGCTGATTCGGGTACGTTTTTTCCAGATACTCGCCCAACCTTCCGTCACTAACAAGCTGAGCAGCTTGAGTTTGAATCTGCTCTGAATAATGGGCAATGTACTTTAATTTGGTCACAAATTTATCCTTTGCTAATACGTTGCAGCGTATCAGTCGATCAATTTAATCTTTATAGATTTTACCTTATATTTGCGGTGCTTGTTTCCTACTTGTTTGGGATATACCCTCAATTCAAACGATAGTTGTTTATAAGTAGTTATCCATAAAAAGAAACCCCATAAGCTGCATTCAACTTACGGGGACATTTTTGCTGTTAGTTTTACTTAAAAATCTGACTGACTAACGCTCTAAATGTAGATACTGCAAATGACGTTCATACTGATTTAAGATATCAACCAATACTTGCTCTTTTGAGTAGCCAACCAAGTCATACTCTTGTGAGCCTTCACTTAAGAACACTTCCGCACGATAATAGTACTCTGCGTGCTTAGTTGATGTGCTCAAGGTAAAGTTTGGACGCTCAGCTTTAATCAGATTGACTTCATAAATAAAGTCATCTTCGTCACCATGCCCAACACGCAGTTTCAAACCATCTACCTGACCACTATCTTGATCCATGACTGCATCGATACCTTCACCAATACTAGCAAGATTTTTGGTATCTAAAGAGGTTTTAAGCCCCCCTGCTTTGAACTCTTTTTCGACTTCGGACATCGCTGGCATCACAACACTATGCAAGAATTTTTCCACCTGTGCATGTCCTGGGAAGCTCACAATACGTTGCAAGCGCGCTTTCCAGCTCTTACCACTGTCCAGCACATTAGCCGTACCAATGGTGCTGGCTTTGCGTTTGTTACCTTCTTCCTTTAACGACTTCCACATAGACATCATGTAGAGCACAAGAATAATGGAGAATGGCAAGCCTGCAATGACAGAGACAGACTGCAATGAGGCAAAACCACCTGCAAACAACAATCCTAACGTGATAAGACCAGTCGCTGCCGCCCAAAACAGACGTAACCAAACAGGAGCATCAGTGTCATTGGTCATACCTCTTGAGCTCAAGTTCGCTAATACTAACGCGCCTGAGTCAGCAGACGTCACAAAGAATATCAAACCAATGATCACACCTGCAAAAGACAGTACTTCACTGTAAGGAAAGTATTCAAACAGTGCAAACATACCCATTGCAGCATCGTTGACCGCGATCTCACCTAACTCCGTCGCACCATTAGCAACCAAGTCTATCGCCGAATTACCAAAGATAGAGAACCATGCGAAGATAAAACCGAGTGGAATAAACATCACGCCAAATACAAACTCACGTAAAGTACGACCACGGCTAATACGTGCAATAAATAGACCTACAAATGGCGCCCAAGCGACCCACCATGCCCAGAAAAATATCGTCCACCAAGATTTCCACTCGGCACCAGCAGCACCATCATAAGCATAAACATCAAAAGTCTTATAAATAATGGTCTGGAAATATTGCCCGATATTCTGGGTAAAGGTATTCAATAAATATACGGTATTGCCCATCACCAATATGGCAAGCAATAGCAGAATTGACGACAGCATGTTGAATTCAGACAGACGACGGACGCCTTTTTCAACACCTGTCATCGCAGAAATAGCGGCTGCGGCAACAACCCCGACAATGATGAGCGCTTGAACCATTTTACTAGATTCGATACCAAATACATGGGTCAAACCTGCATTGGCTTGTAGCACTCCAATACCCAAACTGGTCGCAATACCCATCAACGTACAGACGACACCAAAGGTATCAATACCATCACCTAGCCAGCCTTTGATTAAACGTTCACCAAATATTGGTGTCAACGGCGAGCGTAGCGCGAGTGGCATATTTTTACGATAAGCAAAGTAAGCTAAAGCCATACCGATTAGGGCGTAAATACCCCAGCCGTGCAAACCCCAATGCAAAAAAGTCTGAGCAAGCGCTTCACGCATCGCTTCAGCACTAGCAGGCTCTAGACCAGTATGCGGGGTCAAATAATGCATCAAAGGTTCAGAGGCACCAAAGAACAACAGATCAATACCAATACCCGCTGAGAACAGCATGGCCGCCCACGCTAAAAACGGAAATTGCGCTTTTTCGTGGTCTTGACCAAGCTTTATATCGCCGTACTTAGAAAAGCCAACAAATAAAGCAAAAATACTATAAGCGGCAACTACCAGCATGTAGTACCAGCCAAACTTATCTGACACCCACGCCATGCTCGCGCTCAGTAAGGTCTCACTATAATCTGGAAAAGCAATGGTCCAGATTATTAATAAAATAGAAATAATAGCAGAGCCCAAAAACACCGTTTTGTTCAGGCTCAAAGGTTTCGTCACATCTTGTGATGGCGAACTGTACATAAAAGACCTCAATAGGTAAATTAAACAGGGTCCGATATTGCTTTGTCCGGCATCGTCTGATGGTAGACTGATAACCTATAACCGTATGACGTGGAACCAACCGCATGACGGACAAAGCAGTACCAATAAATAAAAAATCAATAAAATTATAAACAACTTCAACCATAACGATATTTATTGTACCAATACGTTAGCGCTGATAGAAAAGGCCTTTACTTAGAAAGGCCTTATTGTTGAAATTGTTGAAATTTTCTCATATCGTTATTTATTCAATAACTTGACTGTAAGCTTGTATCGCAGCCTACACCGTCGAGAGGTAATCACGCATTGGCTCAGAGCGCAGTGGTGCCCCATTGGCCACATAATAATCTGCCGTAGAACGTGGCAGCTTCACGCCTCTCATCTTATCGACAATTTTTTCTGCCAACATAATAGTCGTGGCATTGAGATTACCACTAATGATGTTGGGCATGATAGACGCATCGACGACTCGCAAGCCATCAATACCGTGAACCAGACCTTCGCCGTTCACTACCGAATCATTGTCTTCACCCATCGCACAGGTACAAGATGGATGATAAGCCGTCTCACTATGATTACGTACGTATTCATCTAACTGGGCATCGGTGACCAAATCATCAGTCGGTGCAATCGCACGACCACGATAAGGGTCGAGCGCTGGCTGATGCATGATTTCACGCGTGATACGCATCGCCGCACGGAATTCTTGCCAGTCTTGATCATGCGACATATAGTTAAACAAAATACTTGGATGCGCTTTGGGATCACGCGACTTTAGCTTGACACGACCACGGCTTGGCGAGCGCAATGAGCCGACGTGTGCTTGAAAGCTGTGCGATTTAACTGCACTACGGCCATCGTAGCGTACAGCTAATGGCAAGAAGTGATACTGAATGTTTGGATGGGTGAACTTTTCATCGGTACGGATGAAGCCGCCACCTTCAAATTGGTTAGAAGCACCCAGACCTGTGCCATTGAACAACCACTCTGCACCAATCGCAGGCTTATTCCACCATTTGTTGGCAGGCGCGATTGAAACTGGCAGTTTGCATTCATACTGCATATACAGCTCTAAATGGTCTTGTAAATTATTACCGACACCTGGCAGTTCCAATATTTCAGTCACACCGGCGTCTTTTAGCCACTGACCAGGACCGATACCTGAACGTTGTAGCAGTTGCGGTGAAGCAATCGCACCAGAAGAGACAATTACTTCGCGAGCGGCATGGAAATTTTTGGTCTGGCCTTCGTGCTCGACTTTGACACCGACAGCGCGCTTGCCGTCGAATAAAATTACATCAGTCAACGCACCTGTCAAAATCGTGATATTGCTACGTGGTTTGGCACGATCGAGATAGCCGCGAGCCGTTGATGCACGGCGACCGTTGGGTGTCACGAATCGATCCATCGGACCAAAACCTTCTTGTTGATAGCCGTTTAGATCTTCGGTACGTGGATAGCCCGCTTGCACGCCTGCTTCAATCATAGCTTGGAACAGTGGATTAACCCCTGGCTTTGAGGTAGTCATTTCAACAGGACCACCCACGCCGTGATAGTCATTCTCGCCAGCGTCACGATTTTCTAGCTTTTTGAAGTACGGTAAGCAATCAGAATATGTCCAATCTGATAGGCCTTTTATCTTAGACCAATCATCAAAATCTAACGCATTACCACGGATGTAGCACATACCGTTAATCAGTGATGAGCCACCTAGCCCTTTGCCGCGACCGCAGTCCATGACACGGTTGTTCATATAGGGTTCAGGATCTGTCTTATAACCCCAGTTATAAGTCGTCCCTTGTAGTGGCATTGCAAGCGCAGCTGGCATTTGGGTACGAAAGTCAAAACGATAATCTGGACGACCTGCTTCTAACAGCAGTACCTTAATATTGGCATCTTCGGTCAGACGTGTGGCCAGCACATTTCCTGCTGAGCCTGCACCGACGATAATGTAGTCGTACTCAGGTGTGGTTGATGGCATAACATACTCCATAATATTGAAAAACATAAAGCGTCTAGTGTCAGTAAGGTCTACTAAAAAGGCCAAATAGACCTGATAAAAAAACCTTACTGACTTAGTTTTTCTAATACAAACTATTAAACTATGAACAATTAAAAGACCGATTCGAACGCGCCCAACTCTACTTGGATAGATTTGGTCTGAGTATAATGCTCAAGCGCTTCGATACCATTTTCGCGGCCGATACCAGAATGCTTGTAGCCACCTACTGGCATTTGCGCAGCCGACTCACCCCATGTATTTAACCAGCAGATGCCAGCTTCGATTTGAGCAATGACGCGATGCGCGCGTTTTAGATCTGCAGTCACAACCCCAGCTGCCAATCCGTAATCGGTATCATTGGCACGGCGAATCACCTCTTCTTCGGTCTCATAAGTCAATATCGACATTACTGGGCCAAATATCTCCTCACGTACAATGGTCATATCATCCGTGCAATCAGTGAATACCGTCGGTTCGACAAACGCCCCACTTGCAAACTCGTCTGTCGTAACACGTGCGCCGCCTACTAGTAGACGTGCGCCACTTTGTTTACCTTGCTCGATATAGCCAAGCACTCTTTCCATATGCGGGAAGCTAACCAATGGACCCATATTGATATTTTCATCTATAGGGTCGCCTAGCTTAATACGCTCAACACGAGTTAAGATAGCTTGCTCGAACTTAGCTTGTAGCGCTTTTGGAACAAATACACGCGTACCATTGGTACACACCTGACCAGTACTATAGAAGTTGGCCATCATAGCGATGTCAGCAGCAGTATCGATATCTGCATCATCAAATATAATCAAAGGTGATTTACCACCAAGCTCTAAAGTTACATCTTTTAAAGATGAACTTGCCGCGCTCGACATAACTTTTTTCCCAGTCGGCACACCACCTGTGAACGATACTTTTGCGATATCTGGATGCTCAGTCAATGCCTGACCTACTTCGTAGTTACCTTGAACCACGTTAAACACACCATCTGGCAATCCAGCTTCTGTCAATATCTCTGCCAGTTTCAATGCCGTTAGCGGCGTCACTTCTGATGGTTTAAAAATCATCGCATTACCAGCAGCCAGTGCAGGTGCCGCTTTCCACATAGCGATTTGAATAGGATAGTTCCACGCGCCAATACCAGCGACCACACCAAGTGGCTCACGGCGAGTGTAGACAAAGCTAGTATCACGCAATGGAATCTGACGACCCTCAATCATTGGCGCAAGCCCTGCATAGTATTCAACGACGTCAGCACCAGTGACGATATCGACGTACTTAGTCTCAGAGTAGGCTTTACCCGTGTCTTTGGTCTCAAGTAGTGCCAAAACATCATTGCGTGCGCGCAATATTTCAACAGCTTTTGATAAGACTCGGCCACGCTCAACTGCTGTCATCGCTGCCCAGACTTTTTGACCTTTATGAGCAGCTTTTACTGCCTCGTCAATCTGCTCATTGCTGGTTTGCTGGATCGTTGCCAATACTTCACCCGTGGCTGGATTGATATCTTCAAAAGTCGTCAGCGATTCATCAACTGCTAGATAGCGACCGTTGATATAGGCTGTTTGTACTTGGTCTAAATCGATAAGATCTGTCAAATTATTAAGATCAGTCATAAATTCCCCTTAGGACGGTTGGCAGAAGTAACTATATAAAAGTACTCAGGCCGAATAGTATCGTCGTTAGTTAAGTTTCAAGATTCAGTCTTTAAATAGTGAAATAAAAATTACTTTATAAGTCAGTGTCGTTTTATACATCGAAATCGTGTTGCGTCATTTTTATTAATCGCTTGCGCAATGACTTTTTGTCTGCGATATCAATGCCTGAAAAATCTGAGAGCCAAATACCGTCGGCGACGAGACGCACCATACATAATGTCTCGGTATTATCTGTTTCAGCATGTTTTTTAATTTGTTCATTTGCCCATTTAGCCCACAACTCACGCAGTTCACTATCGCCAAGCATTAGCACATATAAGGTTGCTTGATTATCGTACTCTTCCTGCCCTTTTTCGCCGAGGCTGATGGTGGCGTCTATATAAGCGCGAGTAAATGAACCGTATTTAATAGGATCTTCAGCCATTGCTGCGTTCACTTCTGCCTCAAATTTAGCCATTGCATCATTGAATGCTTCTAGCACGAGTGCGTTTTTGGTAGAAAAATGATGCATCACACCACCTTTAGTGACACCAACTGCATCAGCGACTGCCTGAAACGTTACCTTAGATAAGCCTTGCTCCAATGTGATACGTGCTGCCTGATCTAACAACGCACGACGAATGACTTCTGGCTGTTTTTTACGCTTATAAGCATTTACCATATCAATGCACCACAGAATTAGACAATAAGTTCATCACAACAACACCACCGACAATCATCGCGATACCGACCACTGCTGCTGTATCGAGATTTTGCTTGAATAGCACTACACCAGCGAGTGATGTCAGCACAATCCCAAGCCCGCCCCACAGTGCATACGCAATGCCTAGCGGTATGGTTTTGAGCGTCTGAGCCAACAAGTAAAATGAAATAGCATAGAGCACGCCCATCATCAAAGTTGGCACCAAACGGGTGAACTGTTCTGACTTTACTAAAAAAGTCGTACCCACCACTTCGCATATAATGGCAATAGTCAGATAACCGTAAGCAATCGTAGTAGGACTCATCTTTAGAACACCCGCTTTTTTTCAACGCATGCTATGAAAAAACATAGCAAAGAAACCACATGGTCGGTATTTTATAGAACTCTACTGCCAATGTGAAGGGTTATCTTGCAACTTTATTGTGTCAAACGATGTCGCCTTACCTTTATACTTAAAAATACAAAGCATCAAATCCAGTTTGACTTTATTCAATTCACATCTATTTCTATACTTTTATCATTTTTCTTATACATCAGATGAGGGTATCTGAAAATAATCTTTATTCTTGCAGCCTATTTATAGTCATTTTCTATAAAATTGAGCCTTGAAATAGCTTATCGGACAAGGGATTGGCGTTAATTTTCAATAATTGCGATAATATTTATAATTAAACGCATAATAAGGTTGACAGCCTGTAATGACTTGGCTAAAATGTGCCCCACATAACGCAAACAAGATAATCAATTGCTTTAATACAAAGCGTCAATAGCTTGTTGTTGTGACCATCTATTCTCCAATAGCTCAGTTGGTAGAGCAACGGACTGTTAATCCGTGTGTCCCTGGTTCGAGCCCAGGTTGGAGAGCCATATACTAAAAACCTTCATCATAATTTGATGGAGGTTTTTTTATTGTTGTACCTTTTATATTTACCTCTAATAATATTAGCACGGCTGCGGTGTTCTTTTAGACATTTTTGTTGTATGGTAAGGTTAGATTTGATTGGGTTCGTTTTTGTTTGAGTGCTCTGCTCATACTCACTAAAAGTAATGGTTTATTATGATACCTGTACGTGTAAAAAATAAATTCTCTGCGCATCCGCAGAAGATCATGCGTCCGATTAGTATTCGTTTGTCTGAAGAGATGATTGCCCTATTAGAAACGACGTCTTCAGACTTGGGCTTTAAGCGCATTCAAGGGCTTATTCGTCTTTACATTCGTCAGGGCTTGGATCGTGACCATCAGGATTATACGCTTGCCCATGATGAAGTATTCATCGAAACGCTACGTAAGCGCGGCGTTAGCCAGCACATTATTGATGAAGCGATTGTCGTGACGCATAACAACAACATCACTCATCCGCTATCTGAATTACAAGATGACGACTAGACGATTGATAGTAGCGCTATAAAAATATTAACGCTGTAAAAATAGCATTATTCAGTGCTATCAGAATAAAAAAGACCAAGCTTGCTTTAGCAAGTTTGGTCTTTTTTTGTGGCTGCTATAAAAGTTAAAACATTGCTGATATTTCTCCAACTCTCTTCTTGTTACGTCCTTCTACTATCTTATCTACCGTATATATATTTTTAGACACTCCAGGCTATTTGCAACTGTAGTTAGCCATAACTAAACACAACAGATGTTTAAAAAAGGTATATTAAGAGTAGAGTCGTGACTATTTATGAGGTTTCAACATAACACAGGTTTACAAGGAGGTGTACGATGACGAGCTTACATCAGCGTTTCAACAAGGCTTTGTTTTCAACCATAACAGTAGCCATGATAGCGATTGTGGCTGGCTGCTCATCGCCGCAGACTGATCCAAGTAAGATAACCATACCAACAGATTCTGACCAATGGCAAAAAAAGTTAGGGCAAACTTTTGAGCAATTGTCTGAGGCTGACCAACAAGTGCTTAGCCGCTATATGCTGCGCATGAAGCTGAGCGATGCTTATGAGTCAGGTGCCATGCCGCGCACTACTATTAAGCAAGCACTGATACAACAGCGTGAATACGAGCGTCTGCATCCAAACAATCCAACGGGTAAGAAAAGCCCTATCGTCACTGATCAGGCAGCTAACGCTACCGCGCAGATGTACCCTGTCGCCCTACTACCTGTGAAAACCAGTGATAGCGATAGCTTAAATCAAGTCAAAATGCAGTTTATGCTATCCAATCATGGGACAGGTGCGATAAAAAGCTTTAAAGGTACGCTAACCATGAAGGATGCCAACCTGAAAAAGGGCAAAAACTTCAATGTGCCTTTGACAACGTTTGATCCACCTATCGCACCAGAACAATCTGGAAAAATAATTATCGAAAGCAGTATTGAGGATATCAATGTCATGCGTGCTATCAAAAACGCTAACGGCATGACTATCGAGATTAATAAAGGCACGCTTATCTTAGTAGACGATCAGACAATCGAATTTGAAGACTCACTGGTGAAGTAGCCGTCCCGCACTATATTGAGAACTTTATAGAAGGTAGTATTGGCTACTTTTATCAATACCATAAAAAAGCCCCAATCAGCAATGATTGGGGCTTTTTCGAATTTGGCGGAGACGGAGAGATTCGAACTCTCGAAGGGCTATTAACCCTTGTCGGTTTTCAAGACCGGTGCATTCAACCGCTCTGCCACGTCTCCATTGGTGCATCATTATATAGATATCATTTTATAATGCAAGCCCCTAATCTAAAAAAATTCAATTAATTTTAAAATACTTTTAAATTGGTGCATTATCGCTGGCTTGAGGCCAAATGTAAGCACATATCGAGCAGCCTATTGGCATAGCCCCATTCATTGTCATACCACGCAAAAACCTTATACTGACCGCCTACTTGCATAAGCTGCTGACCATCAATAATGAGTGACTCAGTCTGATGGATAAAATCACTAGATACCAACGGTTCATCGGTATAAGCCATGATGTCATGCAGATGTGCTTGGCTGGCAGATTTGAGCACCTCTCGCACTGTCTCAACATCGACATCTAGTGTATCAAATACAAAGGTGACATCAATCGCAGCCACGTCGATAGTGGGCACCCGTATCGAATGTCCATTTATCTTGCCGGCCATAGCTGGTAGCACTCGCTCTGTCGCAGCGATACTACTGGACGTCGTTGGGATAATATTATAGCCAGAAGCGCGCGCCCGTCTTGGGTCTCGATGTGCTTGATCTAGCACCGTTTGATCAGCAGTAACTGCATGAATCTCTGTCATCATGGCAGACTGTACACCAAACGCCTTATCTAGCGTATCAATCAACGGTACCAATGCCTGCGTGGTACAAGAGACACTAGAGATAATCGGTAGCTCAAGCGTGAGCGCATCGGTATTCACGCCCATAACGATGCAAGCATCCACATCGTCAAATGGTGCGGCGCCGATAATAACTTGCTGCGCACCAGCATCAATATGTAACGTCGCTTGCTCATACGAGCGAAAATGCCCAGTACACTCTAAAACCACATCGACACCCAGTGCCTGCCAAGGTAAGTTTTTAGGATCAGGCTCAGATAGCATATTGATGCAGTAAGTTAAGTTGTTCTTGGTCAGGCAAAGCTCGATCTTATTGGTATCACCTAACTCATTCTCTACAAGCTCAGCATCTACCCCTAGCCGACTGAGGCGACCATGTGTGCTATCAAACTTTAATAAATGCAGCAAGATATCCGCTGGCGCTAAATCATTAATTGCCACCACATGAATTGCACGGCCCAACACCTCAAAGCGCTCTAGCAAAGCACGAAGTACATTGCGCCCTATACGACCAAAACCATTGATAGCAACTCTCAGTGGCTGTGTGTGCTCACCCGTCGTACGGAACGTCGCCGCTATCGGATCAGAGGTCAATTGATAAGTAGCGCTCGAAAAATCAGGCATAACATTGGACATAAAGGGTATCGCTATAAATGGGGGCAAAAACTGAGCGTTATCACGTTAAGTGCCTTTATAATTGCTGAATACTAAGCAATAGTAAAAATAAAGGCCAAAAAACAAAAGTAGTAAAATAATAGGCAGTAAAGTTATAAGCAATACAGCTACGGAGTAATAAAAATCAGTGCGAGGCGAATGGTGTTGTAGTCAATGCTCTGCTTAAGATGATCAAATATCGGACGTAGCTTGATGTTGCCATCATCGTTGAAGTCATTTGGATTGTTAGCGACTTTAATGGCAACATAGGCATTGCCAACGGCTGTCATCACCTCATCATCTGGACGCAAATGATCACAGGCAAGGCTGGGGTCTTGCGACTTTAATTCACCGATGTGACGCATGATAGTCGACTGTGACAACTGACGGGCTTGTGATATCTCCGCAATAGTCAAACTCTCTTCTAATAACACTCTAGTCGCAAGTAGAGTACTGTCTGACTTGTCAGAGACTTGATTGCCTAATTTCTGTTTTTTATCAATCTTCGCTTGCTGCTGTTCGCGGCGCTTCTTTTGTAGCGTGGCGTAAGCGTCGATTACCGACTGACTTAGCGTCCCACCTGACTTTAAGACGAATTTCTCATGTGCCTGTTGCATGCTTTCTTCATCTAGCATCGCATAATTAGCATCCGCTTCTTCAGACAGTACCAAAAACCGCTTATCTGCACCACGAGCCAATGGGTCGAGTTGCAAGCTCATATCGTTCATACCTAGCAACTGTAGACCCGATAGCGACTTGAGACGTGATAATGCCACATAGCCTTGTCCCAACTCAAAAGTACGTGACAAGTCAATTTCAGCTGCATCGAGAGTCATGCCCTGTGATTTATGGATGGTAATCGCCCATGCCAGACAGAGCGGCACTTGTAAGTAACTTGCCAGCACATCACCCGTTTCATCTTCGATAATCCATTCTTCAGGCTCAGCGATGACTTCTCGTCCTGAATTGAGCCGCACGACAGGCATTTTTTGGGTCGTTGGTTTCTTCGACTTTGGTTTTTCTTTATCATTCTTAGCAGTGGACTTCTTACCTTTCGTTGTTTTTTCGCCAGCAGCATCTTCATCAACATCATCGCTGCTATCGTCTTCGACTAACGCGTCACTACTTTCTTTATCGTCTATTTTAACAGCAGCAAAACCAATCAACTCGCCCATTGTTCCATTAGAGACACCAAGCTCAGCATTGTTTTTGATAAACATCACCTTTGCGCCAACTTTAAGAATTAGCTCGTCTTGGGTGCGGACGGTCTTTTTTAGCGTCTCAACCAGCTTACTATCGCCTGTCGCCGTCGCCTCAAAACGCATCATCTCTCCATCTAGAGAGGCCAGCTCTTTATCATTGATTTTATTCACGTTGAGATTGTGCGTATACAGACGTGTACGCTTGATATCGACACTTTGGTCATAAGTTGCTTCTAAAGCGGCAATTGCCTCAAAAGTCACTTCCTGCCGACGAATTTGGTTAAGAATATCGTCCAAGTCAAGACCACCGTTGGCCGCTTCGCTGACTTGACGATGCTGCTCAGACAAGTAGCAAATATGGAACTTGGCATCGAGCCATGCCTCAGACATAAAGGCAAACTTTTCACGATTGGTTTCACCTTTACTACCAATCGGTGGTAACTGGAAAAAATCACCTGCGACAACCACTTGAATACCGCCAAATGCTTTGTCATTTTTGCGAATATGTTTAAGCACTTGACTGACCAAATTAAGCTGCTTGGCATGTAGCATTGAAATCTCATCGATGACCAATACCGCAGTATCTTTCAATCTGTCTGCTAAAAACTGCTTGCGTGACAAAGTGGTCAAATCTCGATCAGTCAGCTCATCTTTGATACCGATGCCTGACCAGCTATGAATCGTCGTGCCATTCATGTGCGTGGCGGCAATACCCGTACTGGCGGTCACCGCAACGGGCACACGGCGAGCGCGTAGATAGTCGATGTATTGATTGAGAGTATAAGTCTTACCTGAACCTGCTGAGCCGGTCAAAAAGACGTTTTGACCTGTTTTTAAGATATCAAGAGCAGAAGATTGACGCATATATGTAAACCAACCAATAACTTAGAAAAAAAGAGCCGCTATCAGCAAATTTATAAATGCAATAGCCTAAAAAACTGCCAATAATTATAGCAGCTACATCAACTTTACGAACCACTTTAACCGATACATTTTCCATAACTAAATTTCATACATATACCGACTAATCATTATTAAAATTGAGTATAAGTATAAGCAAAAGTTCAGTACGATTGATTAAGAACTTAATTAGGAAGATTAAGTAACGACGATATAAGTCTCTATTTCATACATAATAAAATGATGAATTATGGTTTACCCATCGTGTACCTGATATATAAAACAACAAGGAGCAGTTAATGTTATACCCTTATCCAAATACCGAGAAAAGCCAAGTCCAATTCCGCGAAAAATACGACAATTTCATCGACGGTGAATGGGTAGCACCAATTGATGGTGAGTACTTTGACAATACCAGTCCCATCGATGGCAAAGTCATCTGCCAAGTTGCCCGCTCAAAATCAGCCGATATCGAAAAAGCCTTAGACGCAGCACATGCTGCCAAAGACGCTTGGGGCAAAACCAGCGTGACGGAACGCGCGAATATCCTACTCAAACTCGCTGATAAAATGGAAGCCAATCTCGAGTCTATCGCTATTGCTGAATGTTATGAAAACGGCAAGCCAGTGCGTGAGACACTCGCAGCAGACATTCCTTTGGCTGTTGATCATTTCCGTTATTTCGCTAGTGCTATTCGCGCCCAAGAAGGCGGCATTAGTCAAATCGATGATGATACCGTTGCCTATCATTTCCATGAGCCACTTGGCGTTGTCGGTCAGATTATTCCTTGGAACTTCCCTATCCTCATGGCCGTATGGAAACTAGCCCCTGCATTAGCTGCGGGTAACTGTATCGTCCTCAAACCTGCGGAACAAACCCCTGCCTCTGTTTTATACATGCTAGAAATTATCGGTGCGGCTGATATTTTACCTAAAGGCGTATTGAACGTGGTTAATGGCTTTGGTGTCGAAGCAGGCAAGCCACTGGCTTCAAACCCGCGTATCAATAAAGTGGCCTTTACTGGTGAGACCACCACCGGTCGCCTTATCATGCAGTATGCCAGTGAGAACATCATTCCTGTGACCTTGGAGCTGGGTGGTAAGAGTCCAAACATCTTCTTCGCCGACATCATGGATGAAGATGATGACTTCTTAGACAAGGCGGTTGAAGGCCTAGTGATGTTTGCGCTCAACCAAGGTGAAGTCTGTACCTGTCCGTCACGTGCACTGGTACATGAGAGTATTTATGATGAATTTATCAAACGCTGTGTCGCTCGTGTCGAAGCCATCAAAATGGGTAATCCACTAGATACTGACACTATGATTGGTGCACAAGCAAGCTCAGACCAGCTAGAGAAAATCTTATCTTATCTAGATATCGGCAAACAAGAAGGTGCAAAAGTCCTAGTTGGTGGCGATCAAGCCAAACACGATGGCGACCTAGCAGACGGCTACTATGTTAAACCTACTATTTTTGAAGGCACGAACGATATGCGTGTGTTCCAAGAAGAAATTTTTGGACCTGTACTTGCCGTGACTACCTTTAAAGACGATGAAGACGCAATGAAAATTGCCAACGATACATTGTATGGTCTAGGTGCAGGTATTTGGACGCGCAGTGTTCATAAAGCATATCGCTTCGGTCGCGGCATCCAAGCAGGCCGTGTATGGACTAACTGCTACCATGTCTATCCGTCACATTCTGCATTCGGTGGCTACAAACAGTCTGGTATTGGTCGCGAAAACCATTTGATGATGTTAGATCACTATCAACAAACCAAAAACATGCTGGTATCCTACGATCCGAAGAAAATGGGCTTCTTCTAGACGCACATTTAAATACTGGCTTAAAGCACTTTGCAACTGAGGTTGCAAAGTGTGTTAGGAATGCTTATAGAGCATTTTCATATAGTAGCGATAGTCGGTTCAATCTAGTTTGGATACAAGGAAAGCGCGTGAAAGTACTACAAGTAGTAGACTAGACGAGGCTAACAACGTATCTAATCTATAGAGGATTGGCTGTATCAAGACTTATGACAAGGAATAACGACATGACTGATAAAATGAAAGCAGCCGTATTGCACGAGTTCAACCAACCTTTAAAAATCGAAGAAGTAGATACTCCCACACCAGGTCCTGGTCAAATTTTGGTCAAGATGCAAGCGTCAGGCGTTTGTCATACTGATCTACACGCAGTCGAAGGTGATTGGCCAGTCAAACCCAGTCCACCATTTATTCCAGGACATGAAGGCGTTGGTTTAATCACTGCCGTCGGTGATAATGTTACTCATGTAAAAGAAGGTGACCGAGTTGGCGTACCTTGGCTTTATTCAGCCTGTGGACACTGTACTCATTGTTTGGGTGGTTGGGAAACGCTATGCGAGAGCCAAGAAAACTCTGGTTATTCAGTCAATGGTAGCTTCGCAGAATATGTTCTAGCGGATGCCGATTATGTCGGTATTATTCCTGATAGCGTTGATTCTATAGAAATTGCACCAGTACTGTGTGCAGGGGTCACTGTCTATAAAGGGCTCAAAATGACTGATACCAAATCAGGCGATTGGGTCGTTATCTCGGGTATTGGTGGGCTAGGTCACATGGCAGTACAATATGCTATTGCAATGGGGCTAAATGTTGCAGCAGTGGATATTGATGACGAAAAACTTGCCTTTGCTAAGAAGCTAGGTGCCAAAGTTACGGTCAATGCAAAAGACACTGATCCTGGTGAGTATCTACAAAAAGAGATTGGTGGCGCGCATGGCGCACTAGTAACAGCAGTATCATCTAAAGCGTTTGACCAAGCATTGAGCATGTTACGACGCGGTGGTACTTTAGTCTGCAATGGTTTACCAACAGGCGACTTCCCTGTCTCTATCTTTGACACCGTATTAAACGGCATCACTATTCGCGGTTCTATCGTGGGTACACGTCTTGACTTACAGGAATCACTAGACATGGCCGCCGCAGGAAAGGTCAAAGCGACTGTAGCAGCAGAACCACTAGAAAACATTAACGATATCTTTGATCGTATGCGTGACGGAAAAATCGAAGGACGTATTGTCATTGATTATAGTATGTAATTATCACTTATGATATTTTGACTTTTTCTTAAAATAGTCGATTAGAGATAATTTGACTATAGATCATAAACCGTCAGTCGTATCATTTTCGTTCACATACTATAAATGATGTGAGTGAAAGTGATACGACTTTTTATATTCTCACTTAATATAGATATGAGCTAACCTACTTCACTTCAAATAAAACAATGTCTACAACTATAATTTATATGATAAGGAAGTCATTATGAAAGTTACAGCAACAGAAGCCTGCACTACCTTAATTGAACTGCTTAAATCTAAACATGGTGAGCTGATGTTTCATCAATCAGGTGGCTGCTGTGATGGTAGCTCGCCGATGTGCTATCCATTAGGAGAGTTCAAAGTGGGCGGTCAGGATGTACTGGTTGGGGATCTTGCTGGATGTCCATTCTATATGGGTAAGGCACAGTATAATCTATGGCAGCACACCGACCTCACCATTGATGTCGTCGATGGGCGCGGTGCAAGTTTTTCCTTAGAAATACCTGAAGGCAAACGCTTTATCGTACGCTCAGAAATATGTGCGATATAAGCTCGTTCGGTGCAACACTAAGTAGCATTCATTTTAAATGATGTACCCAATACAACAGTCTTAGCTTCTTCTATAATATTTGTGCAAACAGATACCGCAGAGTCATTTTTATTTTATTATTTCAGCAGAATAATAGTTACTGTAAAGCGTAGCCTATTTTAATTAGCACGGATGCTATAAGGAATATAAAATGGAATTTGACACAACCTTTGACTATGTCATCGTAGGCGGTGGCTCAGCGGGCTGCGTGCTCGCCAGCCGTCTTACTGAAAATCCAGATATCAGTGTCTGCTTGTTAGAGTACGGCGGTGATGGCAAAGATCTAGCAGTACGAGTACCTGCTGGACTGATTCTGATGGTTCCTGGCAAACCGCTTAAATTGAATAACTGGTGCTTTCACACCACTCCGCAAGAGCACCTTAATAATCGTAAAGGTTTTCAGCCGCGTGGACAATGCCTAGGCGGTTCATCAGCCATCAATGCCATGATCTATACACGCGGTAGTAGATTAGACTATGAGCGCTGGGTAGAGCAAGGCTGTACTGGCTGGGGATTTGAGGATGTCCTGCCTTATTTTATCAAAGCTGAAAATAACGTCCGTGGTAGCGATGATTTACATGGTGATAGCGGGCCGCTGCATGTTAGTGACCTACTCAGTCCACGAGATATTTCTAAAGCATTCGTAGAAGCTGCGATTGCCAATGGCCTAGATCACAACACCGACTTTAATAGCGAAAAGCAAGATGGTACAGGGTTGTATCAAGTCACTCATTTCCATGGTGAAAAACAAGGCCAACGCTGCTCTGCCGCAGCCGCTTATCTACATCCTGTACAAAACCGCTCCAACCTGACGGTTATCACTCATGCGCAGGCTAACCGCGTCATTATCGAAGACAATCAAGCAACAGGTGTCGTCTACGAAAAAGACGGCGTCGAACACACTGTCATGGCACGTCATGAAGTCTTACTATCAGGTGGTGCCTTTGGGTCACCCAAAGTTCTAATGCTTTCGGGTATCGGCCCTGCAGATCATTTGCAGTCTCATGGTATCGATGTGGTGGTAGATGCACCTGAAGTCGGTGGCAATTTGCAAGATCACTTAGACGTCGTCTTTGATTACGAGGTCAATACTACTGACGTTATCGGTATTGGCATGGCATCTATTTCGACATTGACCAAAAGCATTCGGCAATGGAGAAAGGACGGTACAGGCATACTATCTACCAACTATGCCGAAGCAGGTGCGTTCTTTAGCGTCGGTGATGACCCAAAAGAGTGGCCAAACACCCAACTGCACTTTGTCATCTCGCGCGTGATCGAGCATGGCCGCAACCTCAGACGTGGGTTTGCTGTCTCTTGCCATAGCTGTTACTTGCGTCCTAAAAGTCGTGGCACTGTCAGATTGGACTCAGCAGATCCATCTGATGCCGTCTTGATCGATCCAAACTATCTGTCTCATCCAAAAGACGTAGAGTATATGGTGGCAGGCGCCGAGCGGACTCGAGCCATCATGCAGGAGTCCGCGCTCGCTAAGTACATCACGGAAGACTACCCTGCCCCTTACATCGAAAAAGATGGCATGCTTGGCTATATCCGCAATAAATCAGATACTATTTATCACCCAGTAGGCACTTGCCGCATGGGCTCAGATGACAGCTCCGTGGTTGATTTGGAACTGAAGGTACGCGGTATAAGTGGATTACGAGTCATCGATGCTTCAGTGATGCCAACGCTTATTAGCGCCAACACCAATGCGCCAACCATTATGATTGCCGAAAAACTAGCAGACCTTATCAAGGTAACTCATGATCATGCCGAAAATATTTCTGCATAAAATATAGTCATATATATCGCCACACAACACAGATAACCATCCTAAAGGCACTTCATAACTGGCTACGCTAAATGAACGTAACCAGTTTATTTCTTGACGTATATATTTAGTAATAAAGACATACAGAAATAAATTTTGACTGCTTACCTGTAAAAATAAAATGTATAGACAAAAATCAATAAAATCTAGTGTATTCCACTAAAACCATGCTACCAACAGCATAATAATCTATTTTTTATCAAAATTAGTTTATTTATAGCTTGCGTTACTACAGATTAAAAGAGTATATTCGAACGACTTGTTCATATTTTTAGTTTCCATCTATATAATTTAAAGTTATAACAACCTTTAATATGTTTTATTTTGTATATATTAAACATTGTATAGATGGAGATTTTAGAGGTTATTAAATACTTTCTCATCATACTCATGCTCAAGTACGAGCATATGGATACATGAGTAACTACCTACCATTACATAGGATGTAATAATGCAAAAATCACTCTTCAAACTTACGATGTTGGCGACGTTTGTCTTAGGTATCAGTGCCTGTAGTGGAGACAACAAAACTACCGACGACTCTGCTGCTAGCTCAGACGCTAAAGCCGCGAAGACATTGCTCTATTGCTCAGAAGGTAGCCCTGCTGGATTTGATCCAGCGCAGTATACTTCAGGCACGGATTTTGATGCGAGTGCATTCCCTATTTACAATGGCTTGGTAGAATTCAAAAGAGCGGATACAGAGATTCAACCAGGACTTGCTGAAAGCTGGGACATTAGCGAAGACGGTAAGACTTATACTTTTAATCTACGCAAAGGGGTTAAATTCGGTACAACTGACTACTTTACTCCGTCTCGCGATTTCAACGCGGATGACATTGTCTTTACGCTAGAACGTATCACTGACCCAGACTTTGAATTTAACAAAGCTTATCCTGCTGAATTCCCGTATTCGGTCGGTATGGGGCTACCTGATATTATCTCTAATATCGAAAAGGTTGACGACTATACGGTGAAAATCACCCTTAGCGAAACCAATGCGCCGTTCCTACAGAACCTAGCGATGCCTTTCGCTTACATCAACTCTGCTGAGTACGCAGATCAATTGCTAGCCTCTGATAATGCTGCTGATATTAATACTAAGCCCGTTGGTACCGGACCTTTCGTCTTTACTTCATATCAAAAAGATGCGCAAATTCGTTATACCAAAAACCCAGACTACTGGAACAAAGACGACATTTATATCGACAACCTAGTGTTTGTCATCACTAAAGACTCAGCAGTCCGCGCCCAAAAAGTGCAAGCTGGCGAATGTCACGTGTCCGCTTATCCAAAACCTGCCGAAATCGAATCTGTCAAAAAATCAGGTAAAGCTACTGTGCTAGATCAGCCTGGCTTCAACGTTGGCTATGTCGGTTACAACGTAGAAAAACCTCAGTTGAGCGATCTTAAAGTTCGTCAAGCATTAGATATGGCGATCAACAAAGACGCCATTATCAACGCGGTTTATCAAAGCGAAGGGCTCAAGGCGACCAACCCAATGCCACCAACGCAGTGGGGCTATGACGAGTCACTTCAAGACGCACCTTACGACGTCGAAAAAGCAAAAGCACTAATCAAAGAAGCCGGCGCGGACAACCTAGCTATCAATTTATGGTATATGCCAGTTCAGCGTCCGTACAATCCAAATGCCAAGCTAATGGCTGAAATGCTGCAAGCAGACTGGGCGAAGATTGGCGTCGATACCAAACTTGTGACTTATGAGTGGGGCGAGTACCTCAAGCGCGCTGCTAAAGGCGAGCCTGATGTCATTCTAGCGGGCTGGACTGGCGACAATGGTGACCCAGACAACTGGCTTGGTTCGTTATTGTCTTGTGACGCGGTCGGTGGCAATAACTACTCACGCTGGTGTAACAAAGACTTCGATAATTTGGTGACCAATGCCCGTCAGATTAATAATCAAGATGAGCGTGTCAGTGAATATGAGCAAGCTCAGCAAATATTCAAAGAGCAGCTTCCTTGGACGACGATGGCGCATTCAGTAGTGACCGTATTCACCGCACCAAACGTTGTCGATTATAAAATCAGCCCACTTGGCTCAATACGCTTCGATGGTGTAAAAGTTGAATAACCTTGATTAATTAATTCCGTTACGACATTCGCAATTTATTCATTGATTTTCGGCTGGGTCAGTTACTCTGCTCCAGCCGAATTCATATAAGCAATATGAATTAAGCGCTTTGTCACGGAACTCTTCATCATCGCCAACACTCTAATCATTGAACCACAACTATTGAGCAGCCCATGCTACTTTATATTCTGCGTCGTATTGCCATTTTAATACCCGTCTATCTTGGTCTAACCCTGTCCACCTTTACTCTAATTCGCCTCGTCCCTGGAGATGCAGTCGAGATTATGATGGGTGAGCGTATGGTCGATCCCGAGCTACATGCTCGTGCCCTTGAGCGACTAGGATTGGACAAGCCTCTTATTGCCCAGTACTGGGATTATTTAACGGGTATCTTGACAGGTGATTTCGGCCAATCTTTTCGTACTCGTACACCCGTACTACAAGACTTCTTTGCTCACTTTGTCCCTACTTTAGAGTTAGCGCTGTGTGCCATTGTTATTGCTAGCGTCGTTGGTATTAGCTTGGGGATTTTTGCTGCCCTACGCCGTGGTACGTGGATTGATTACACGCTCATGTCAGGCGCGTTGGCAGGATACTCTATGCCCATTTATTTATTGGGCCCCATCCTGACTGGTATCTTCGCTCATTACTTAGGTCTTTTACCCGTCGCTGGCGTGATATCTGTCGCTCATTTTTTGGACGTGCAGCCATTGTATGGCTCATGGTTACTTGGCTCTCTCACATCAGGAGAACCTGGCGCGTTTTGGAATGTGGTCAAACACTTTATATTGCCTTCGATTGCATTATCGACCATTCCGTTAGCGATGATTGCACGGATGACGCGCTCTGCGATGCTGGAGGTGTTAGATGAAGATTATGTACGTACAGCACGAGCCAAAGGCTTATCTCCACGCCGAGTGATACTGGTTCACGTGATGCGCAACGCATTGATTACTGTTGTTACAGTCGTTGGTCTACAGATGGCAACGTTGCTCGCGGGTGCCATTATTACCGAGACAATCTTTAGCTGGCCTGGTGTTGGTAACTGGTTGCTCGATGGATTCTTCACGCGTGACTACCCTATTGTACAAAACGGTATTTTATTGGTCGCCACCGCTCTGATTTTGGTTAGTTTATTTATTGATATTTTGTATGGTCTGATCAATCCACGTATTCGCCATACTTCTTAATTTAACATTGATAAATACTCACATTATAAATAGTGATAATTAGCGCTTGCATGGTTCTAGAGGTTTTAGCAAATTCCTAATGATTGTTAGGAAAAGAAGCCCAAACGAAACCGATGCGCTAGTCACTATAGGAAATGCTCATGAAGCCTTCTGTTCTTCCCTCTGATGTCAATCTGATGGCAGCCACACCGCCGTCATCTTGGCAGCTATTTTTGTCGACGTTCTGCCGAAACAAAGGTGCAGTGATTGGCTTTATTGTACTGGCGTTGATGGTTCTTATTGCCGTACTCGCGCCTGCCATTGCTCCCCATGACCCTTACGAGCTGTTCACCGGTCAAGAGCAATTACCGCCTGCCTTTTTAGATGGTGGTAATACGATGTTTTGGCTAGGTACTGATGATGCAGGCCGAGATACATTGTCTCGCGTGATGTATGGCGCACGTTATTCGTTGTTTATCGGTCTAAGTGCAACGACTCTAGCGATGTTGGTTGGTATCTCACTAGGTCTGAGTGCGGCGTTTTGGCCAAAGGTCTGGGGCAAGGCCGTCATGCTAGTCAATGATATTTTGATGTCATATCCCAGCTTGCTATTGGCCATTATCATTGCCGCTATCTTAGGGCCATCTATGACTAATACGATTATTACGATCGCACTGGTCTGTACACCGCCATTTATTCGTCTGACTCGTGCGACTGCGATGGTAGAGCTACAACGTGAATACTTTATTGCTTCACAAGTGATGGGCGCTGGCGTACTCAGATTATTGTTTATCACCATTTTACCCAACTGTATGGCACCGCTTATCGTACAGGCAACGATGATTTTCTCGTCTGCTATTTTAGAAGCAGGTGCGATTGGTTTCCTAGGCTTTGGCGTACAGCCACCTGATGCTGAATGGGGCGCGATGCTAGGTACGGCACGTCAATATATTCAAAGCAATGTTTGGCTAGCAATCTGGCCAGGTGTCGCTATCTTCTTGGCTGCATTATCGATTAACCTGACTGGTGATGGCTTACGCGATGCGCTGGATCCCAAATTAAAGCAGGTGACCTAAGATGACTGAACCATTAATCAAAACACCTACCACTCACACCTCTATGAATGGCGCATCAACAAAAGATTCACCATTGTTGCTAGATATTGAAAACCTGTCTGTCACGTTCGGACAAGGAGTGCGTGCCTTTCGCGCAGTGGATGATGTGTCATTAAAAATAACCCAAGGTGAGGTCATCGCTGTCGTCGGCGAATCTGGCTCAGGTAAATCGGTCACTATGATGGCGCTAATGGGTCTGTTGCCACCTTCCGCGACCGTACGTGCACAGCGAGTGGTCTTTGACAATAAAGACATGCTCAGTATGTCAGCCAAAGAGAGACGCGGCATCATTGGTAAAGACATCTCTATGATTTTTCAGAATGCAATGTCTTGCTTAAATCCAAGCTTTACGGTTGAGATGCAACTGGGTGAAGTCCTGCGTAAGCACCTTGGTTTACGAGGCGCAGCTGTACAAACACGCATTTTAGAGTTGTTAGAGTTGGTCGAAATGCCCGATGCCAAAAACCGTCTCAAAGTCTATCCGCATCAGTTATCAGGTGGCATGAGTCAGCGAGTTATGATTGCGATGGCGCTTGCCTGCGAGCCAAAACTGCTTATCGCAGATGAACCGACCACCGCACTAGATGTCACCGTACAAGCACAAATTATGGATTTACTGAGCCGATTGCAACGCGAAAAACAAATGGCAATGGTATTAATCACTCATGATTTGGGTCTGGTTGCACAAAACTCGCGTGATATCGCGGTTATGTATGCGGGGCAAGTGGTTGAAACCAGTACTGTGCCAGAAATTTTTCAACATCCTGCACACCCTTATACTGAAGCACTGCTACAAGCAATCCCTGAGCTAGCTATCGGTCAAGACCGTCTGAATAGCTTACCAGGAGTCGTACCAAGTCAGTACGACAGACCAGCTGGTTGCTTGTTGTCTCCCCGTTGCCCGTATAAAGAACCCACTTGTGAAGTACCGCCACCTATTTTAGATACACCTAATGGCAAGGTGCGCTGTATTGATTCTAATATTACCTCTCGCCCCTCTCACGCTGCTACCTTGGAGTCACAAGTATGAGTAACAAAGTAGTCCTAAAAGCAGACAATTTACACAAGCATTACCCAGTATCACAAGGTCTGGGCAAAGCAAAAGCATACGTGAAAGCGCTCAACGGTGTCTCATTTGAACTTGAAGCTGGTAAGACACTGGCAGTCGTTGGTGAGTCAGGCTGCGGCAAATCAACCCTTGCCCGCCAGCTAACATTGATCGAAGCGCCTACGCAGGGTGAGCTATTTATCAATGATGAAGGCACTACGGGCTATAGTAGAAAGGCGCTAAAAGAGTTGCGTACTGAAATTCAAATGGTCTTCCAGAACCCGTATGGCAGCTTAAACCCTCGCCACACTATCGGCTATCAATTGACTGAGCCGTTGGATATTCATACCAAACTGTCTAAAGAAGAAAAGCGCGACAAAATCAACGAGATGATGAGGCATGTCGGTCTACGTCCCGAACATGCTGGTCGTTACCCACATATGTTTTCGGGTGGTCAGCGCCAGCGTATTGCCCTCGCCCGTGCCATGATGCTCAATCCTAAAATTGTCGTCGCTGATGAGCCAACTTCCGCACTCGATGTCTCGATTCAGGCGCAAGTCTTGAACCTGTTTATGGACTTGCAGGACGAGTATCAAACCGCTTACGTCTTTATTTCGCACAATCTATCCGTTGTGCGCCACGTCGCTGATGATGTGATGGTGATGTATTTGGGTCAAGCTGTTGAACACGGCCCCAAAGAAGCGATTTATAATGCGCCGAAACACCCCTATACCATCGCGCTACTGGCTGCTGCACCAACGGTCAATGGTCATAAAAATGATTTGACCCTACAAGGTGAGCTACCAAGTCCTCTCAATCCACCAAGTGGCTGTGCCCTACATAAACGCTGCCCATATGCCAAACAGCAGTGCAGCGAAGTAGAGCCACAACTGCGCGAATGGGATGGTCGATTGGTGGCTTGTTTACGTTTAGAAGAGATATATGGTTAAGATAATTAGTGGTTAGTCGATATTTACCACACCGCGACACGTAGGAAACTGCGCGCACCCATAAAAGGATTGTCCTTGGCGTGCGCCTTTTTTCGCAGTGCGTTCAACCATCACGCCGTTACATCTCGGACAGGTTGGTATTTGAACAAGATTAGTTGCATCGTCTGTCTCTTTAGGTATCTCAGGTGCTTCCACCTGCGGCTCAGACTCTATAATTTCAAACGGCGTAAGAAAAACCTTATCGGCCATATCTTGTGGTGGGCTTGCCTTATGAGTATTCAAACTATCAATCGGTAACTCGTTAGATGCAACTTCAGTTTGACCAGACCAGCGAGGCACTTCTTTGCTTTTTAGCGTGGCTCGTTTAGCGGTTTCTTTTACTATCGGCTCTAGTGTAGGCTTATTAGCCACTTTAGCAGCTGGTTTGTTATTAGCGTCACCGCTAGGCTGTTTGTTTGAGGGGCTATGCTTGTCTTTTAGATAGGCTTTATGCTTCCTATTAGTGCGCCAAGATTTACTAAATCTATTGCTATTAATCTGCTCAACGATAGATACAACCTCATCTTCAGTCAGTAGCTTATCTTGCTTTTTCTTTACATAAGACGCCATACCGCTCGTCAATACGTGCTCAGGTAATTCATCACGAGTTTTTAGCTCACACTCACCGATGAAAGCAATCATCGAATGAAAGTAGCTTAGCTCTAAACCTAATAAATCTGCAAGCGTTTTAATGTGCAAGTAGTTTTGGCGCAATGGGTTTTGGAATTTGTATTTGCTGCCATTGGGGAAGGATTGCGTCCACTGTCTTTGCTTCTCGCTACCGTATATCCAGCCTTTATAGTTTTTAGTCTCAATCACAAAGATGCCGTATACGGAGACGATAATATGGTCGATTTGAGTACTGCCGCCATTGGCTCGTGGCAAGGTGATACCGTTTAATCTATGGTAAACATCTTTTTTAAGCTTGAGCCACATGGCGACGTTGATGACGGTCTCGCCGATGAAGCCTTTGAAGGTGGGTTTTAGGGACATAGTTTTTCTTTCAACACGTGAATAGAAATCGTAGGAAATATATATACGATAAATAAAGCAAATATAAAAAACTGTACACTTAATTTTTGTAGTATAGACTGAATTATTCACGCCTTAGAAACTAAATATATTTTGGAATACATTTCTGTATGTTGTGGTAAAAGCTACTATAAACTTTTTCAAAATCTGCTTGACGCTGCTCAAGTTTATTTAGGTTTTCATCATTAGAGTTTATTTCGAGAAATCGCTGAGCGGCACATAAATCTGATCCTGCCTGTAGAAAAACCTTACATTCATCTTCAAGCTCAGAAAAATATAATACTGTCAAAATTTCAACTTTCCCACCTTCTCTAGCAAAATTACTCAGATCAAAGCTTTTACTATCTTTACCCTGAAAATTTTTGATTTCATGCTCTTTAACGAGAGTAGCAAAATCTGCAAGCCTAAAAACCAGCTCCTCAAACTTCTCTCTAAGGAAAGCTCGACGCTCTTTTTTTCGGTCAAAGTATTGAGTAATGAAAATACCGCACAAGCCTAAGAATCCAATGATAAAGGCTGCTATCACTCCTTCACTTAGACCTATTTGTTGCAACCATGTTGTATGTGTTGTTAGCTGTATGTTTTCCATTTATCTCATCCAAAGTTCAGCAGCATAAAATCAGACACTATAGTCCTTATCCAGTTATATTATAGACAGTAGTTACGATGATCATCGCTATATTTTAATATCAAAATAAAGTATACCTACACTAAAAAACTAAATGATAACCCTTATTTTTTAGTGTTTAGCTATTGAAAATAACTATTAAAACCAATCATATAAAAAAAGCCACCAGATTTCTCTGATGGCTTTTTTTTGAACACTAATTAAGTTAAGTCTATTACACCAAACTATTTACCGCTTCGACCACAGCGTCAGTCGTGATACCGAACTCTTTATACAAGTCACTAGCAGGCGCAGACTCGCCATAAGTGGTCATACCGATGACTTTACCATCTAGGCCAACGAACTTATACCAGTAATCTACATGAGCGGCTTCTACTGCAACGCGAGCACGGATATTGGCAGGCAATACCGTTTCGCGATAGCTAGCATCTTGCTCCACAAAAATCTCAGCACATGGCATAGACACTACACGGACGCCAACACCATTTGCGCTCAACGCTTCATACGCTTCCATCGCTAGGCCAACTTCTGAACCTGTCGCGATGATGATGGCTTGTAGCTCGCCTTGTTCTTTTGCCAGTACATAACCACCTTTGGTGATGTTCGCTACTTGCTCGCTATCACGTGCTTGATGTGGCAAGCTCTGACGGCTAAAGATCAATGCAGATGGGTTGTTTTCAGACTTGATTGCTTCTACCCAAGCGCTAGCCGATTCAGTTGCATCACACGGACGCCAAGTGCGTAAATTTGGCGTCGTGCGTAGGCTAGTCAATTGCTCAACTGGCTGATGCGTTGGGCCATCTTCACCCAGACCGATAGAGTCATGGGTGTAAACATGGATGACGCGCTGCTTCATGAGTGCGCCCATGCGTACCGCGTTACGTGCGTACTCCATAAACATTAGGAACGTGGCTACGTAAGGGATAAAACCACCATGTAGTGCGATACCATTGGCAATCGCGGTCATACCGAACTCACGTACGCCATAATAGATATAGTTTCCATCAGCATCTTTCTCAATGCCTTTAGCACCTTTGAATAACGTGAGGTTTGAGCCTGCTAGATCCGCTGAGCCGCCCATCAATTCTGGTAATAATGGCTGCAAGCTGTTAATGGCGTTTTGACTGGCTTTACGACTAGCCACATCACCACCCGCTTCTTGCGTTTGCTGAATATAGGCTTGCGCTTGGCTAGCAAAGTCAGCTGGTAAATCGCCATTTAAACGACGTAATAATTCTGCTGCAAGCTCTGGATAGGCTTTTTTATACGCTTCAAAGTCAGCGTCCCAGTTCTTTTGCTGTACGTCGCCTTTGGCTTTGGCATCCCACGCTTCATAGATTTCATCATCTAATTCAAACGGAGCATGTTTCCAAGACAGCGCATCACGAGTCAAGGCGATTTCGTCGTCACCAAGTGGTGCACCATGACTGGCTGCTAGGCCTTGCTTATTCGGGCTACCAGCACCGATCGTTGTTTTACAAATGATGAGACTTGGCTTAGCAGTCTCTGCAATCGCTTGCTCAGTTGCTTGCGTGATTGCATCAGTGTCATGACCATCGACTTTGATAACTTGCCAGCCGTAAGACTCAAAACGCGCTTGCGTATCGTCTGTAAACCAGCCTTCGACGTTACCATCGATTGAGATACCGTTATCATCGTAGAAAAATACTAATTTGCCAAGCGCCAACGTGCCAGCCAGTGAGCACACTTCATGACTGATACCTTCCATCAAGCAACCATCGCCTAAGAATGCATAGGTGTTATGGTCAACGACATTATGACCGTCACGATTGAACTGCGCGGCTAGGGTTTTTTCTGCAATCGCAAAACCAACGGCATTGGCAATACCTTGACCTAGTGGACCAGTCGTCGTTTCTACACCAGGCGTGTAGCCAAGCTCAGGGTGACCTGGAGTTTTTGAATGCAGCTGACGGAAACCTTTTAGGTCATCAGCGCTGACATCGTAACCTGATAAATGTAACAACGAATAAATAAGCATCGAGCCATGACCGTTTGACAATACAAAGCGATCACGGTTGTGCCAATTAGGATCTGCTGGGTTGTGCTTCAAAAACTTGCGCCACAAAACTTCGGCAATATCAGCCATACCCATTGGCGCACCCGGATGTCCAGAGTTGGCTTTTTGAACCGCGTCAAACGACAGTACACGGATGGCATTGGCTAGTTTACGTTCGCTAATTGGAGCTGGCATAGAGTGTCCTAATATTCGAATGAGTCGTATAAAGATAAGAGGAGAGTTTACTCAGAGGATAATCCATCAAAAACGCGGCAGGCGCCTTTAATGAATAGGCTATAAAATAAAAATGCAATATTAACATATTTGCTATAAGCCTAGCCAAAAATGCGGTGACAGGACCGTTTATATTTAGCAATGACTCACATCATTTTTGTTAAACGATAAGTAATGACGTACTTTTACTTAAATCATAAGTAACAAGCCGCGAGTGACTTAATGGACTTGTAGCTTGTTACTTATAGCCAATTTATTAAACTGAAATAGTCTCAGAATCGCCCATAAACGGACGTAATACTTCTGGAATCGTAATGCTGCCATCAGCGTTTTGATGGTTTTCCATCACTGCTAATAGCGTACGACCAACTGCTAGACCTGAACCGTTTAGGGTGTGCGCAAGGCTGGTTTGCTTACCATCTTTGACACGCGTACCCATACGGCGTGCTTGGAAATCACCACAGTTAGAGCAGCTTGAGATTTCGCGGTAGGTGTCTTGGCTTGGTAACCATACTTCGATGTCATAAGTCTTTTGTGCAGCAAAACCCATATCGCCAGTACATAGCTGTACCGTGCGGTATGGCAAGTTCAACTGCTGCAAGATATATTCAGCCTGCCCTGTCATTGCCTCAAGCAAGTCATCAGATTGCTCAGCAGTACCAACATTGACCATTTCAACTTTTTCAAACTGATGCTGACGAATCAGACCGCGAGTATCACGCCCGTGTGAGCCAGCTTCACTACGGAAACATGGCGTATGCGCCGTGAACTTTAATGGTAGCTCTTTGATATCCAAACGCTCGCCGCGTACCAAGTTGGTCATTGGCACTTCAGCCGTTGGGATAAGATAAAAGTCCATCTCATCATTATTCGTGTGATTGCTCAGCTTAAATAAGTCATCTTCAAACTTAGGTAACTGACCCGTACCTTTTAAGCTATCGCTATTAACAATATAAGGCACATACGTCTCAAGATAGCCGTACTTCATAGTATGCGTGTTCAACATGAATTGAATCAACGCGCGATGCAATTGTGCCAATTGTCCTTTTAGCACGTTAAAACGGCTACCAGTCAACTTAGTCGCGGCTTCAAAATCGAGCATACCAAGCGTTTCACCGATATGAGTATGATCTTGAATCTCGAAATCAAACGTACGCGGCGTGCCCCACTTGCGCACTTCTACGTTATCGTCTTCTGACGTACCCACTGGTACATCTGCCGCTGGAATGTTTGGAATTTGCAAAGCTGCTTGGGTAATGCGCTCTTGCAGAGTACGTAACTCGTCTTCAGCCGCTTTAATCTCACCGCTGACGCTTTGCATCTCAGCCAATAGCTCACTGGCATCTTCGCCTGATTTTTTTAGGGCACCTACTTGCTTAGCACCAGCGTTACGGCGCGATTGCAACTCTTCAGTTTTGATTTGCAGCGACTTACGCTCGTTTTCAATCGTCTGCCAAAACGCCATGTCCAGCTCATAGCCACGGGTGGCTAGCTGCTGCTGTAGGTCGTTCAAATCGCCGCGTAAGAGTTTCGGATCAATCATAGTAGTTGCCTGTAACACTAAAGGTGAGTAAAAGGTTTATTAATATAATAGTTGCCTAGCACATCGCTATCAGCGTCTTTGTGACAACGGGCTATGGCGTTATGTCTTGTACCAACATATCTTGTAGCCGCTATAATACCAAGACACAGCAGATTTGACCATGTTTTGGATATCTTTGGCTGCTTTTCACTGTTTTCAACTGACTTTCACTAGCTTTTATTCATTATGCCAATCGCTTATAGCAAGTTACTCTATTTTTAATTACTCACTTTTGCTTTCGTCTCGTCTTAATAAGCTGAGTATAGAGCGTGAACTACGGCATTAATATGACATCTATCCGTGAACAGCCTTGGTTATATGTTTCATTTAGGAGTACTTTTCGGTAAGATAAGCGCATACCTTTATTCACTTCTAGCCAAGTACAGCATCGCTGCTTCGCTTTGGCAGTTTTAATCCAACGCTTTTAATATAAGTATTTGAGAAACCTTTATGGCCCTGTACCCCTACACGCTCCAACCTGTCGCCTTAAACCTAACTGAGGCTGAATTTCATCAAGCACAGTATGAACTGTTTGCCAGTGCCAGCCCTTCTTTTGGTTTATCAAGCTTTAAGACCAAAGAGTGGATCATCATGGCAGTGGTTGTGGTACTTGCTATTGCAGGACTTATCTTTGTAACAGGCTATTCAACCATCATATTTTGGTTAATGCTGGTTGGTGTGGTGATTTATCTATTGGCGCGTACCTTAGGTTTTAAATGGTATGTAAAAAGAGAATTTGACAAACAAGTGGCCGACCAAGAGATGCCAGATGAAATGCGTCAGATGAAGTTAGGCGTGCAGAAGCATGGTCTAGTCATGGCAATGCCAAGCAACCAGCCTGATATGATGAAAAACTCACAAATGCGCGGTATGCAGATGCGTGCAGGCGCGACCCAACAAGCGGTTATTCCTTGGACGTCTATCAAGAGCTGGGATGAGACTGACGACTATATCTTTATGATGTTTGAGATGAAAGGTCAGCAAGGCAGTCAAATCGTGCCGAAACGTTTGCAAGCACAGAAGTTTCCTATTGATACAGTACGGCAGCATCTACAAGAAGTGGTTCCTATTAAAGGATTGAACCCTGAAAACTTGCAGCCACCAGCATAACCGTAGTTAAGTTTCTCTATCGTTGAGAAAAATAACAGAGAAAGCTGTTTTTAGTTTTATAAAATAAATCATAAAATTGCATTTATTAAATTTAACTTATTAATAATAGTTTGCTATTATTATAAGCATCAAAGGAAGAGGTAGAGTTTATTTCAATAGATACAGATAAAAGTCAAAGCGTTCTTATCCGTACCTTAGCTCGTTAAAAGCTCTACTCTTCTTTATTCAGTATCGTACAACTACACTCACACTATAAGGACAATACTATGAGTAATTCTAACAATGCTACTAACCAGATCGGTCTAGAAAAAGCAGACATGAGCGAAGTTATTGCTCAACTAAACAATCTATTATCGACGTATCACGTGTTTTATTTAAACGTACGTGGTTATCATTGGAACGTAAAAGGTGAGCATTTCTTTACCTTGCATCCAAAATTTGAAGAATTGTATACGTCACTACAACTTCAAATTGATGAAATCGCTGAGCGTATCTTAACCTTGGGTGGCACACCACTCCATGCTTACAGCGATTTTACACAGCATACTAGCATCAGTGAAGATAAAAACGTTAAAGATGGCACGAGCTGTGTAAAAGGTGTCGTCACTGGCTTGCAAGCGTTGATTGCAGAGCAGCGTCAAGTATCAGCACTAGCAGAAGAAAGCGAAGACCAAGGTTCTGCTGATTTAGTTGATGCCTACGTACAAGAGCAAGAAAAACTTGTATGGATGTACAATGCGTTCTTGGGCTAGTGAAATATAATCTTTTATCTAAATACTCATGAAAATCCAAACAATAAAAAAGCACCCATTTGGGTGCTTTTTTATTGTTTGCCGGTTCGAAAAATATCAGTCTACTGTTGAATCCATTGACGCATTTTTTCACGTTCAGCAGGCGTGGCTTGTAGCCAGACTTGCATAAATGTATCTAGCGTACTAGTGGAAGTATTCATACTAGTAGCTTGGTTAACAGTAGTCGTACCAGTATTGACGTTGCTAGTAGTATTTGCTGCTGGTTGATCTAAAGAGGCAATAGCACGTTGGTTCTGTAGCTCTGCGTCACCTGCACCGCCAAACACGCCGCCTAATGCTTTACCGATGCCTGAGAATATGCCGCCTTGATTACCCACCATACTTTGTTGACTAGCGATAACAGTATTGTTCTGCTGGACAGCGAGCGTTGGCTGCTTGGCGTAGTCTTTAGCCGCTTCATAAGCTTCTGGTTGGTTAGGCATAGTCAAACGATACGTTTGGTTATCGGCCAATTGTGCTGTCACGCTGACATTACCTGAACGCAAATAGTCGTGCTGATCGCGAGGCAAGTTATACAGACGATCATATTTAGCGGTGATAGCATGTTGTCCAGGCTGTAACGTAAATGTTTTCTGCAAAGCTTGAAAAGCGCTCTGCTGAACTTCCTGCCCATTAATAGCGGTTACTTTGATATGGTCATCAACCTGTAGAGTCACTGCTGCCTGTGACAACATAGGAACCGAGGCAGCACCTAACAACAACGTGCCTATCGTTAATTTTTTTAGCAAAGAAGCATTCGATTTCATAAGTTATTCCATTAATAGTAAAAGCGAGTTGGGCAAAAGATTCGTATTCTTAGGGTTATTCGTTTTTCTTACTGCTAAAAATCTTGCTATTAAAAATCAAGTGGCATCGTGTGCTGGTCTTGATCGGGAGTATCATTATCTATATGTGTCTCTTGAGCAATATCTGCCAGCTCCGCCGCAAGCGTCTGCTCATCGATGGTACGCAAAGCATCACTTATTACTGCTTTTGAGATATTACTGCGACCAAGGTTAGAAAACATTGGCTGAATATAATTAAGCACTTCCATCATCGCACCGATACGATGCGGACCATCAGTCAATAAGTGATCAATAATTCGATCGTCAAACTGCCATCCGCGCCGACGTAAAATAGATTGTAATAATGCTTGTCTGTCTGCCAAATCATGGCCAGTAGGTACTTTAAAGGTAGGTGCTTGTGCCAAACGCGTCATCAAATCCCTTAGCTGAAATGGCAAGTCACCAGCTGGTTTATTGGCTGCAAACAATAATTGACGCTGCCCTTCTCGGCTACGATTAATCAAGTGAAACAAAGCTTCTTGCCATTGGCCGCTTTGCTCAAGCACTTCCAAGTCATCAATAGCGATAAGATCAAAGTTTTCTAACGATGAGAGTACATGGACATCTGTATGAATCAGCTCATTAAGAGACAAACAGATAGCCGATTTATCCATTTCGATAAATGACTCACAAATAGCAGATAGCAAATGAGATTTACCTGTGGCAGGGCTACCAAACAGATATAACTGACCGATCAGGCCGACATGTAACTGTCGTACTGCATCGATAATCGACATCCAACCAGGACCAGCAAAGTCGCTGAGACTTGCATCATGTTTAATGTCCAGATTGAGGCTTAGCTGTGCTTCTGCCATGAATCATCAACTCGTATTGCGTAGTGCAATGAAAAATATAATAAAAAAGTGGGTTGCTTTAAGCTATATCTATTACTATCAGTACTAGCCGATATAAATGCATTTAATGACCCTATAGCCTTTGCAAAATCGGTTAATTACTTTGTAGAAAACAACTTTAGCAAAACTGCTACCAAAACGGTTGATACTATCAACACTGCGCCTATATATAACATATTTACAAAATGACTGACAAGTCTTTTGCCCATTAAGCCTTATCAGTCATTGCGTTCCTATACTTATATTGTATACCTATCTCTATCTAGTATATTCAATAATAAGGTAATTATCTTTTTTCAAACAATGCCAATTGTTTGCGGCCTTTATAAAAGTCCGTCGTACGATAATAATTATATAAATGGCGGAACAGAACATTTAGAACAGCAGATACTGGTAAAGCGATCAGCATACCGACAAAACCTAATAAGCTAGCACCAGCCAATACGGCGAATATTACCCATAGTGGCGATAGCCCAATCTTATCACCTAAGAGCAACGGTTGCAGGATATAACCTTCTGCCGCCTGACCAATCAAGAACGCACCTACAACTAATGACAAATACGTCCAGTCCAATCCAAACTGAAATAAGCAGGCGATAATAGCTGCGATAAAACCAATACCAAACCCTAAGTACGGTACAAAACTGGCAATGCCTGCTACCATACCAATAATAAGCCCAAGCTCCAGCCCAATAAGCTGCAACTGTACCGCATAAATAGCGCCTAGTAACACCATTACGAGTAATTGACCTTTGATAAATGCCATCAATGCAAGATCGCACTCTTTAGCTATTTCGGTCACTTTTTGGCAGTAAGCACTTGGTATCGCCATCTTCCAACTTTGCAAACGTTGATCCCAATTGAATAGGAAATAAAAAGTCAAAATTGGCACCAATACAATGAGACCTGCATTATTAATGAAATTCATACTTGAGGTCAGTATCTGACTCATCATGGTACTGGCATCAGCGAACTTATAGTTAGTCTGCATATAATCGACAAGTGTATCAGAGAACTCCTTCGACTCTAGTTCAGGCAGTTTTATACGGGTATTACTGTTGAACCACTCTCGTACTACTTGGTTATACCAATTAAATATCTTTGGCAGATAATCCCAAGCCGCTTGCAGCTGATGCCACAATGTTGGTACCAACCACCAAAGTAGTAATGCCATCCCCAAAGTAATCGTCGAGTAAACAATGATGATTGCGACCCAACGCTTGATGTATTTCGATAAGCGTTTGACTAGAGGGTTAAATAGGTAAGCCAGCATAAAGGCAAAAACGAAGGGTACGATGACAGGCATCATCAAATACAAAAGAAACACAGCCACAACTAACGCCACGACAATAAATAAGCGCCGGAAAAAAGGATCTATTGTTTGGTTTATCATGGCAAGTAATCCTATAGTTGGACGGGTTTGAAAAGTGATCAAAAACAATATACTGCTAGTAATTTCTAAATGAAATGAATACAACATTATGCTATTTCACTAGGTGAGTTTCTTTTTCTTCTAGTTATTTTTAGCTAGCTAAGCTGAGATGTATCAAAACCTTCAAAGACGTTTAATTTTTGACAAATTTATGTTTATTATTTTCTATGCTGTCAATCACATATGAACTTGTATTAAAGCTATTATTAACAATAAATCTAGCGTTCTATTATCGCAGAACACAACAAAAAATCAGTCATTTTTTGTTTCTTAACTGCTAATTTGCCCCTTAGCGCAAATCTTATTCAAATATTGGCAAGTTGCTTTGCGAGTATGGTCTGTTTTTGGGTATAATGCGCGCACTGTCTTTAAACTTTGTCTTTAAACGTTATAACGCTGATTTTTGCGTGCTCAATTACTTTACCTTCTAATCCCAATTATCTATCCCCAACTGTGAGATGACTATGAGTGACAAGCCTTCTTTAAGCTACAAAGATGCCGGTGTTGATATCGATGCAGGCGATGCTTTGGTGCAGCGAATCAAGTCCGTTGCAAAAGCCACTACTCGTCCTGAAGTCGTGGGTGGACTTGGCGGTTTTGGCGCGTTATGCCGTATTCCAACAGGTTATACCTCGCCACTATTGGTTTCTGGTACGGATGGTGTCGGAACAAAACTAAAATTGGCCCTACAATTGAACCGTCACGAGACAATCGGTATCGATTTGGTTGCGATGTGTGTCAATGATCTATTGGTTTGCGGTGCAGAGCCACTATTCTTCTTAGACTATTATGCAACTGGTAAGCTGGATGTAGATGTAGCAGCGACTGTCGTGACTGGTATCGGTGATGGCTGTAAACTTGCTAACTGTGCGCTTATTGGTGGTGAAACTGCTGAAATGCCAGGTATGTATCAAGATGACGATTACGACTTAGCTGGATTTTGTGTGGGCGTGGTTGAAGAGGCAGAAGTCGTCACTGGTGAAAATGTCGCAGAAGGCGATGTACTGATTGCGCTTGCCTCAAGTGGCGCGCATTCGAATGGCTACTCATTAGTGCGTAAAGTTATCGAAGTCAGCGGTGTTGACGTGACCAATAGTGATGAGCAACTAGACGGCCAGCCTATTCAAGACGCGCTAATGGCCCCTACTCGTATCTATGTAAAAGCCATCAAGGCATTACAAGACACACTTGGTAGCTCAGCCTTACATGCGATGTCACACATCACAGGTGGCGGCCTGACGGACAACTTACCGCGTGTACTACCTGATGATCTAGCCGCTAGCATCGACACCAATAGCTGGCAATTCTCAGAGCTATTCACTTGGCTACAGACCCAAGGCAACATCGCACAGAGTGAAATGTACCGTACCTTTAACTGCGGCGTTGGTTTTGTCATTGTTATGCCAAAAGACAAAGCTGAAGCTGCTATTCAGACACTGACCGATGCTGGCGAGACAGCTTGGCAAATAGGTGAGATGGTCAAGCGCAGCACTGATGACCAAGCGGATGCAGTGGTGTACCGTTAATGTCAACTGATAATACAAGCCAGCTTATCAAGCCATTGCGTATTGCTGTGCTAGTCTCAGGAAGCGGTAGCAATCTGCAAGTATTAATCAATGCAATGCAGGCAGGCGCGCTACCGATAGAAATCGTAGGGGTCATTAGCAACCGTGAAGACGCTTATGCGTTGACACGTGCTAAAGAAGCCAATATTCCAGTAGCGGTATTGTCGCACGTTGCTAGTGGCAAACGTATGGGTATCAAAACGTTTGAAACTCATGCCAATGAGCAGCTAATAGCATGGCAACCTGACTTGATCGTCTTAGCTGGATTTATGCGCGTGTTAAGTGGTTCATTTATTGATAATGCACCAGCACCGATGATTAACCTTCACCCTTCTCTACTTCCGGTTTATAAGGGTTTAGATACTCACAAGCGAGTCATACAAGCAGGTGAACGTCGTCACGGGTGTAGTATCCACAAAGTGACAGCAGAGCTTGATGCAGGTCAGGTATTGACTCAAGCCGTGTTGAATGTCGATATCAACGAGACAGTAGATAGCTTGCAGTCACGAGTTCAGAAGCTTGAACATCAGCTACTACCTTGGACAATTTTATTGCTAGCAAAAAATGTACTATCACTTGAAACAGTTAATACGTCATCAGAAACTTACCTACCCACGTTACCTTTGCAGCTACTTATTGATGGATAAAAATTGCAGTTTACTAAGCTGCTTTTAATCCTATTCGGATAGCAAAATAAAAGCCCAGTTACTCGTAATGAGTAACTGGGCTTTTCTAATTCAACAACTATCTATCGTCTGAAATCATCTAACATTCAAAATCGTAAATAGTTATCTGTTAAGACTATTTATCTAAGTCGTTTAATTAAATCATTCTTAAAATACATGAACTGCTTTAATATTGACAAACTCTTTCACACCAAAGCCACCATGCTCACGACCATAGCCTGAGTTTTTCACACCGCCAAATGGTAATGCAGGATTAGCAAGACCGTAACCATTGATATAAACCATACCAGTGTCAAATTGCTCACGTGCTAGACGAACAGCTTTCTCTTCATCTTTTGAGAAAATCGCGCCACCTAGACCATAACGACTGTCATTAGCAATGCGCATTGCATCATCTTCGTCTTTGGCACGAATCAATGATGCTACTGGGCCAAACAGTTCATCATCATACGCAGGCTGACCTTTTTCTACATTCTCTAAGATAGTTGCTGGGTAAAAGCTACCTTTACCTTCGGGTACCTTACCACCGACCGCAATTGTCGCACCTTTGGCCACACTTTGCTCTACCTGCTCGTGTAGTTGCTCTTGTAAGTCCGCACGCGCTAATGGTCCGATATCTGAACTATCATCCATTGGATCACCAGCTTTGGTACCTTCAAATTTTTCGACGATACGTTTGCGGAACTCGTCATATACGCTATCGACTACGATAAAGCGTTTAGCTGCTACACAAGTTTCACCATTGTTGATTAGACGGGCTTGAGTACAAGTCTCTACAGCAATATCGATATCAGCATCTTCTAATACAATAAATGCATCATTTGAACCAAGTTCTAATACCGCTTTCTTGATTGCTTTAGCTGCCTGTTGTCCAACAAGGGCACCCGCACTGTCACTACCTGTTAGTGTGACACCGCGTACTTTATCATTACCGATCAGTTCTTCTGATTGATCATGATCAATGATAATCGTACGGAACAAATCGTTTGGCAGTTCTGATTCATGAAGAATTTTTTCAATTAATAAGCCAGAGCCTGTTACATTAGACGCATGTTTTAGTAGGACACTGTTACCCGCCATCAAGTTCGCAATCGTATAGCGAAAGACCTGATACGCAGGGAAGTTCCATGGCTGCATACCGTAGATGATACCGATAGGTTGATACGTCACCAGACCTTTTTTCATGCTTTCGATATCACGTACATCATCAGCCAAAGATGCGACGCCGTTTTCAGCAGTGTAGTCACAGATGGCTTTGCACAAATCAATCTCTTCCATGCTTTGGCTGTACAATTTGCCGCGCTCTTCTGTCATCAGTTTTGATAACTCTTCTTTATACTCCATCAGTTTATCGCCGATAGATTTAATAACACGGCCGCGCTCTTCATGGCTGACAATTCGCCATTCTAGAAACGCGTTATGTGAAGCATCGACAATTTTATTAACTTCGTCGTTGCTCATATAGCTATAGTTACTGATTTCTTCGCCCGTGGTTGGGTTGATAGTAGTAATGTCTGACATAGTTACTGTCCTTATTATTCGATTTTGTGTGCTCGTGGGGATTATTACTTGTAATTATTTTGCTATTACTATTTTAGTTATTAGATTGCTATCTACCGATTAATGAATTGCTAGCTACCGACTAGTAAATTACTACTAGCTACCGACTAGTAAATTACTAATAGGTGATTTTCTATCTGTGGTTATCTTAACAAGCTTTTCGCTGAACAGTTTTACAATATATTGTGAAGTGTGATTAAGATGTTAATAGTGTGACTGACTTATTAAGGATGGCTAAATGACATATATGAACTATTAACTGCTAGAACAAAAAAACCAGCCTAGGGGCTGGTTTAGTAACGATACAGAGTAGGATACAAAGAAAAATATTTTTACTAGAGCATAAAGGCTCAACAATATGCCGCCATAATGTGACGTAATCTTAATCACACAAACCCATCAAAATAAATGATTGATAACGGGTATTTCTTGTGGCGGATTTTCTTCTTCAGCAACGACCTGACGCGCTACATGCATAATTAGCTGGCGTAACCAGCGGTGAGCGGGGTGATGCTGTAACAGAGGTGACCATGCCATCGTAAGCTCAAACTCAGGAATAAAAAACGGTGGATCTTCCATCATGATGCTATCGTTATTTGCCTGCATTCTTGCCACACGCGTGGGCAACGTCGCTATCAAGTCTTTGTTTGCTGCAAGCATGGCAGGCATTTGATAATGCCGAGTAAAAACACTAATTTGGCGTTTTTGACCAAGGCGCTGCAATGCCTGATCGATAGATCCTAATCCACCTGACTTCTCTGGGTTCACACCAAACCCTACACCCATACCTGTTTTAGATACCCAAACATGCTGTGCTTTTAGATAGTTTTTCAAGTTAAAACGATTGGCATAAGGGCTGTCAGAAGATAATAGACAGCTAAAAGTATCACGCCAGACTAGTACCTGATGAAAGCTTTGAGGTATCTCGTTAAAGCGGTTAATCGCTAGATCTACTCGTCCTTGCTCCATATCTCGATAAGAGACGTCTGATGGGGTCAAGAAATCCAAAATAACATTTGGTGCCTCTGAACGTAGTGCTTTTACTAGCTTAGGCACCAAGGTCGCTTCGGCATAATCCGATGTCATGATACGAAAAACGCGTGACGTACTATAAGGACGAAATTCGGTACGTGGCTCCAATACTTGAGTCAAATCAGCGAGTATCTCACGGATACGTGGCTGTAATTCAAGGGCACGTTCAGTCGGCGTCATACCTTCTGACGAACGTACTAATAATGGATCATTAAACAGCTTACGTAGACGGCGCAAAATATTACTCATGGCAGGCTGAGTAATACCAAGCTGCTCAGCTGCGCGAGTAACGTTTTTTTCTCGTAGCAACACATCTAAATGGACTAATAAATTTAAATCGACCCGCTGCAAATTCATATTTAGTTCTCTTGGCTTTTGAATAAACACCACGTTAAGACTGGCGTTTGTAACATTGCTACGATGGTTTATACACTGCAACAGCGTAATTTCATTATTTTTTACTAATTTGGTTCGAAATCTCTTTGATAGACTCACATCACAACTTACTCAACCTATCTTAAGAGCCTGTTATATAAGTATTATATCATATAGAAATACCAAAGATAACTATCATAAATTAGATAAATCTTGGCAAGGTGGTTATAGTGAGTTCTATAAAGGATTTGCAGCATAGACGATGAATCTTTGATTTACCGTCCGTTCTCACCTGATTAAATATTGTAGCTCAGTAATATATTAACGGCTTTTGTCAGTCATTGAATATGGTTAATTTAACTTATTATTGTAACACTTCCAGCTACCAATTATGACATTACTGCCTATGAAGTATTTAAATACCTTACAGATATATAGTTAAAATCGATACACCTTTACAAGTTAGCAAGTATTTTTAACTGTGGAGTTCAGCAAATTTCTTGTAATAGCATAGCGGTTTGTTTAGGGTAAATAGAGCTTCGATAAATAACCAAACAGATTCTGAATAGCATTTTTTAGTACAAAACTTTAGTAAAGCAACATACTCATTATTTTAGTATTTAACTTATTTGTTTTTTACACCCCACCAAGGAGACATAGATGTCAACTGCATATAAATCAGCGATCGATTTAGTACGTGAATTAAAGCAAAAGCACGGTAACTGGCAGAACATTAGCGAGACTGATGCCGCACGTATGATGTCACAAAACCGTTTTAAAACAGGTTTAGATATCGCAAAATATACTGCAAAAATCATGCGTCAAGACATGGAAGACTATGACAATGATACATCTCAATACACCCAGTCTTTAGGTGCATGGCATGGTTTTGTTGCACAGCAAACAATGTATGCTAAGAAAAAATATTTCGGTACGACTTCTAAAACTTATATCTACCTATCAGGTTGGATGGTTGCGGCCCTACGCTCTGAGTTTGGTCCTTTACCTGACCAATCTATGCACGAAAAAACGTCAGTACCTAAGCTAATCGAAGAAATCTACACTTTCCTACGTCAAGCAGATGCTAAAGTATTAAACGACTACTTCCGCGAGCTAAACGCTGCCGAAGAAGCGGGTCAAGATACTTCAGCCATCCTAGAGAAAATCGAAAACTTTGATTCACATGTTGTACCAATCATTGCTGATATCGATGCAGGTTTTGGTAACGAAGAAGCGACTTACTTGTTGACTAAGCAAATGATTGAAGCTGGTGCTTGTGCCATTCAGGTTGAAAACCAAGTATCTGATGCTAAGCAGTGTGGTCACCAAGCAGGTAAAGTAACCGTACCGCATGAAGACTACATTGCGAAAATCAACGCTATCCGTTATGCATTCCTAGAGCTAGGTGTTGAAGATGGCGTGATCGTTGCCCGTACTGACTCTGAAGGCGCATCACTAACACAAAAAATCCCAGTATCAAATGAGCCAGGCGATCTTGCTTCTAAATACATCGACTTCCTAGAAATGGAAGAAGTGAGTATTGAAGACGCTAACGAAAACGACAGCCTACTTAAGCACAATGGTAAGCTAGTACGTCCAGTTCGTATGCCGAACGGCTTGTACAGCTTCCGTGAAGATACTAACATCGACCGCGTTGTTCTTGACTGTGTCACTGCTTTAGAAAATGGCGCTGACCTACTTTGGATTGAAACACCAACACCAGATGTTGCCCACATCAAATCAATGGTAGACCGTATCAAAGAGCAACAGCCTAAAGCGAAGCTGGTATATAACAACAGCCCATCATTTAACTGGACGCTTAACTTCCGTAAGCAAATTATCGCTCAATGGGAAACCGAGGGCAAAGATATCTCTGCATACAATAAAGATGACTTGATGAGTGCTGATTATGACGGTACTGAGCTTGATGCAGCAGCTGACGTAGCCGCTAAGAACTTCCAACGTGATGCGTCACGTGAAGCTGGTGTATTCCATCACTTAATCACGCTACCGACCTACCACACGACTGCTCTTAGCGTTCATGAACTTGCTAAAGGCTACTTCGGTGAAGAAGGCATGCTTGCTTATGCAGCTGGCGTACAGCGTAAAGAAATCCGTGAAGGCATCTCTTGTGTTAAGCACCAAGCAATGGCTGGTTCTGACCTTGGCGATGACCACAAAGAAATCTTCTCAGGCGATAACGCTCTGAAAGCTGGCGGTGGCAAGAACACAATGAACCAGTTCTAATTACAGACAAACTAGCAGTATTTATCAAAAAACCGCCCTACATGATGTAGGGCGGTTTTTTATTGCGGTTTAAATAATCAGAGAGTGGTAGACTAATAATTGTTTATTGCAACCATCGATCAGAGCCATCAGTCAGAATGATTAGGAGCTAATATGCAAGAGATAGAGCTGAAGTTTTTGGTACCAGAGTCGCGACTAAAGGGTTTAATGCGTCAAACGCACGTTAAATCTTCACAAACGACACAACTGGCTGCGCACTACTACGATACGACTGACCAGCAGCTTGCACAGGCAGGTATTGGCCTACGTATTCGCAAAGAAGGTGATACATGGGTCCAAACCATTAAAGCTGGTGGTGATGGTATCGCCGCACGCCTAGAGCACAATGCCGTGCTCGATAACGATCAAGTACAAACGATGCTCAATAATAATGAGCTGATGCCTGACTTAACAATATATGAAGACACTCCAATCGCTACTGCATTGGCTGAATTCAAAATCACAAAGCTAGCAAAGACATTAACACGGCTGTATGTCACTGGTGTCGAGCGCACTACTCGGTTGCTAACAGAAAGCAATGAGAACGGAACCGATAACCGTATCGAAATGGCTTACGACCAAGGGGAGATTATTCATGGTACCGATGATTCGCTACGCAAAGATATTCAAGAAATAGAGTTCGAATTGGTATCAGGAGATTTAGACTTTCTATTTACAACTGCAAAAACATGGTGTAAACGCTATAAGTTATGTCTATCTACCGTTACCAAAGCTGAAAACGGTGGCCTGCTTATTAACGGACAAAACCACAGTCCAGCAGTCAACGTAAACCTTAGTCAATTAAAAATAGACAAGGACAGCAGCGCGACCGCCTTTATACGTGCAGTCGTACATAATTGCTTATTACAGATATTACCAAATAGCAGTGCTATCGTTGCTGGCAGCACAGAAGACAATCATATTCTACAGTTACGGATAGGTATTGATCGCTTGCGTACTGCATTAAAAGCATTTGCCAACTTCTCTAATGAGATTAATCCTGAATGGCTGCCGATACTTAATCAAACCGCAACCTTGCTTAGCGATTATTATCAACTTGCTTATATCAATGCACAGATCGAACCTGAGCTTCAATCACTTGGCGCGCCTGTCGTTGACTGGACGACAGATATCGAAGATATAAAAATCACACCTATCAATACGCTGCAAGCCAATGACTTTCAGATAACTTTGCTAGAGCTGATTGCTTTTACCATGAGCGACTCAAGCATTGAACCTCAGACTGACCAACTGGCCAAAGACAAGTTAGAAAAAACCCTAGCTAAGCAATATAAAAAATTCGTTAAAACCAATAAAAAAACTGACAAAGTAACTGATATCGAGCTTGTGAGTGGTGGCGCAAATGCAAGCACAGACACTGCTTATGATGACCAGTCTGAAAGTGAACTGCTTAACCAATTAAGAAATTTACGTTACATCGGTGAATTCTCCGCACCTTTATTAAGTAAGAAAAAAGCTAAGAAGAAAACCAAACGTTGGCTAAAACGGTTGATAAAAGCGCAGAAAGCATTAGAGCAACTGAACGATGATAATCAATATCAGAAACTTTATGAAGTAAAATCAAAAACAGACGCTAATGCTTTATATGGTGCGGGTTGGTTTGCCGCTATACTTACTGGTGACCAAAACCATATTGATGTACGTTTAGCAAAATTTGCAGACAGCTCAACGTTTTGGTAGTAGTAATATTGTTTTTTATACAGATAATGCTCTCATAAAGTAAAAACGTTCCATAGAGAAGCCAGCCTGTTATATAACAGGCTGGCCTTTTTTATTGTATTTAAGTAGCCTCTATCAGCGCCGTAGTTAAAGGTACAACATGATTTATTCAGCAACAATCGTAACGGGCATACCCTCTTCTACTTGCTCAAATAATTCTACAATATCTTCATTACGCATACGTATACAGCCATGAGATAGCGGGATGCTCATTGGTTCAGTATCGGGTGTACCGTGAATATAAATATAGCGCTCATAAGTATCGCAACCACCTTTACTATTGCTACCTTTGTTTACCCCTTCTTCAAGACCGCTTAACCAAAGAATACGGCTCAATATCCAGTCACGTTTGGGATGTAACTCACCAAGGTTTGCATCATATATTTCACCTGTCGGTACTCGCCCGACAAATACCGCATTCATAGGCTCACTACCACCTATTTTCTGTTCAATGATATGCCTACCTAGCGGCGTGCAGCCACTATCCTGCTGACTACCAATACCATTTTTCGCAGTGGAGACCACGTATTTAGCAACCTCAGTTTGCTGTTGGTACATCGTTAATGTTTGCTCAGCGATATTAATCACTAGTTGTTTATCAAGCGTCTCGTTATTTATCATAAATGCTTCCGACTATCAGTCATTCATCAGATTACTATCAAGGTTATTCGTAAAATGATTGAAAATTTCTATTATCAAGGGATTGTATCAAGACATTTGGCACCGTAATATAGGGGCACACTTTTTGATGCTAGCAGATTATGACGACTATTTCACCGACACGTGTGTCGATGTATGATTTTTTATATCATGATACCCAGCCTATGCTGTCACTTTTGGCCGATGCGGCACAGCTTTCTCTACCGCAAGCGCGCTTAGGGACAGATGCCAGTCTACAAGCTATCGTAAGTGCGCTTCTGGCCTATCAGCAGCGGCATCAGGGACAAGCCATCAGCAAGAAACTATTTAGTCGTAGTGCTGTCAAAGAGTTACGACAGTATAACTCAATGAACTTTGCGACTATTAGCTCTACACTTTACCATCGTCACGATGCGGCAGATGCCGTATTTAGCGATAACAGCCGTGTCATAAAGGCAAGCGAACATATCGCCGAGAAGATTGATGCAACGACGCAACAGACTCAAATTCTACTCACTTCTTTGTGCGTGATTGTACTGCGTGAATTGGCTATTCTGACAGAATACAGTCAACTAGACAGTGATGAAATCAACAAATGGTTTGCACTACAACCACAGTTTTTATCAGCGGCACGGTTTGATTCACAGCTTACGCATACCTTATCTACTGATACAGAAAGTAATAGTGACGCACCTAAACCAACTACTGAAGCGGTAGAGAATGTTGAAGCTATAGAGAATAACTCAGAGAGTAACGCGGAGCGTACGTTATTAAATGCTGAGCAGTTATCAGGCACCCCACCCTCTTTTGATCCTTACTGGTATGAACTGACTGGCTTCAAACCAGAAAACTATGAACCTGTGCAAGACATGCAAATGGCAACAGGCAATTACTTAAAAGCCATTGGTCGCTCACCTAATAATCTACAGCAAGGTCGCCACAACGATATGCTGGTATTTACCGAGATGCATGCCGTTGTTTTGCCACACCAACGTTGGTTATTACAACTGGCCAAAATATCAGATATCTATCTCAGCCGAAATCGACTGCGTGTTAACTCTGAACCAGCGAACCCACCCAAACCGCCTTTGGTAAGCTTAGGATTGATTGGCGGCAATAACGACAATACACCAACCACCACCAGTGAAAAGCCCATTGAGTATGAGGCCTCCACACCGCTATGGAAAAATCCTGTTATTCTCATCATCATACTTGTCGTTGGTATACTTGGTACACTCGCTACTTTAAAATATCAATCGCAAAAATCTGATGGTGTCACCCTTGCAACTGAAGAAGTATTAGAACAGGACGCTATTGATGAGCGTCAACAGCAAGATGTAGCCATTGTCATGGTAGACGAAGATGAACCTGACGTTGCAGAGACAGAAAAAGCTGAGTAAAGAATTTCGATTTTAGAATAATTATTCTCAGAGTAAATGTTTTGACAACAATTCATTAGTCATAAAAAAAGAGGCCCTATCAATATAGAGCCTCTTTTTTGTTGTGCAATCTAAGTTTTCAATTGACTATAAGCAGCCAAAAACTTACTTAGATAAATCACGACCACGGCTAGCTTCGATAGCCAGACGTAGACCATTTAGACGGATAAAGCCTTCTGCGTCTTTTTGGTCATAAGCGCCCGCATCATCTTCGAAAGTAGCGATTTTTTCATCAAACAATGAATCGTCAGATTTACGACCAACAACGCTCACGCTGCCTTTGTATAGTTTTACACGTACTGTACCGTTGACGTATTCTTGTGATTTGTCAATCAAGGCTTGTAGCATCATACGCTCGGGGCTAAACCAATACCCGTTGTAGATGATTTTTGCGTAGCGTGGCATTAGCTCATCTTTTAGATGCGCAGCTTCACGATCGAGCGTTAGTGATTCAATACCACGATGCGCTTTTAGCATAATAGTACCCGCTGGCGTCTCGTAGCAACCACGTGATTTCATACCAACGTAACGATTTTCAACGATATCTAAACGACCGATACCATGTTTGCCGCCGAGCTCATTCAGCTTAATCATAACTTCATACGGCTTAAGCGCTTCACCATCGATAGCAACGATATCACCTTTTTCGTATTCTAATTCTAGATACTGCGCTTCATCAGGTGCTTCTTCTGGGCTGACAGACCAGCGCCACATATCATCTTCTGCTTCAGTATACGGTTCTTCTAGGACACCGCCTTCATAAGAGATATGTAGTAAGTTAGCATCCATTGAATAAGGAGATTTTTTCTTATTGCCCGCATAATCGATTGCGATATCATGCTCTTCAGCGTATTTCATCAAGCTTTCACGGCTTGATAAATCCCACTCACGCCAAGGAGCAATGGTCACTACGTCTGGTGACAAGGCAACAGCACCTAGCTCAAAACGAACTTGGTCATTACCTTTACCAGTCGCACCATGGCTGATAGCATCGGCGTTATGCTCTTTAGCAATCTCAACCAAACGCTTGGCAATCAATGGACGAGCAATAGACGTACCTAGTAAGTATTCACCTTCGTAGATGGCGTTAGCACGGAACATAGGGAATACATAATCACGAGCAAATTCTTCGCGCAAATCTTCGATATGAATATGCTTGATACCCATTGCCTGAGCTTTGGCTCGTGCTGGCTCAACTTCTTCGCCTTGACCGATATCAGCGGTAAAGGTGATTACTTCCGCATCATAAGTTTCTTGTAGCCATTTAGCGATGATCGAGGTATCAAGACCACCTGAATAAGCCAAGACGATTTTATTAATATTTTTTGGATCAAGTTGAGCCATGAATAACTCCCATTATGAAATATAGTTTTAAAAAAGGCGACGATCAAATCAAAAGCAAGTCGAACGATAGTTACCTGCTCAGTGTACATCATATTTACTATGGGCAAAAGTCTAACTGCCACAAGGCGTGCGCTTTTAACTTAAATTCTAGTCAACCTCATTTTTGCCACCCAAATTTAGACATTATTTAATGACAAGACATTAATCTCAGATCGATGAATTATGTACAGATATTTAGCCTTATATTTAGTCGAGTGGGCAAATCTGTTATGATAGACCCACAGTATCACTCCCTTTTGTTTCCTTTATTTGACGATATAGAGCGCTTTGACACTATGACTGATTCGATTAGAGAATTGACCATCCTTCAGCCAGATGACTGGCATATTCACTTGCGTGACGATCTTGCTTTGAGCACGACTGTACCTCATGCCGCAAGCAGCTTTAACCGTGTCATCTGTATGCCAAACCTTGTACCTCCAGTCAAAAATGCGCAGGATGCTATTGCCTACCGCACACGTATCATGGAGCAGTTAGCAGCTAGTGATTTGAGTCTTGAGCGCAAGTCAGCGTTTGATCCACGTATGACGCTATATTTAACAGATAATACCACTGCCCAAGATATCGAGTTAGCAGCGCAGTCAGGTATCGTACAAGCAGTTAAGCTCTATCCTGCTGGGGCAACTACCAACTCCGCAGATGGTGTCACCAATATCAACGCCTGCGTCGATGTCTTTGAAGCACTAGAAAAATACAATTTGCCATTGCTAATCCATGGTGAAGTGACCCAAGACCATATAGATATCTTTGATCGCGAAAAGCGTTTCTTAGACGAAGTATTGGCACAAATTATCGTAAAATTCCCTACATTGAAAATAGTAGTAGAGCACATCACTACCAGCGATGCGGCAGATTTTGTATTGTCACAAGGCAACCATGTTGCTGCGACTATTACGCCGCAGCATTTGATGTTTAACCGCAACCATTTATTGGTTGGTGGCATCAAACCGCACTTTTATTGCCTACCTATCTTAAAGCGTGAAAGCCATCAAAAAGTGCTATTAGATGTAGCCACTAGTGGTAATCCAAAGTTCTTCTTAGGTACTGACTCTGCGCCACATGCGACAGACAAAAAAGAAGCCGCTTGTGGCTGTGCGGGTTGCTATAGTGCAGCGACGGCGCTGCCTTTGTATGCTACCGCCTTCGATAGTGTTGGAAAAATAGATAAGTTAGAGGGCTTTGCCAGTCGCTTTGGTGCCCAGTTCTATGGTCTACCTCTGAATGAAAGCACTATCACGCTTGTCAACACGCCTATGCAAGTACCGACTGACTATCCTTATTTTGATGGCGCATCATTGACACCCTTGATGGCAGGTGAAACGCTACCTTGGTCAATTAAAGCCTAACGCCCGCAAAGAAAACTTAGCATTTAATACATGACCTATTATTTGATCCTATGATATTAATGACACCTTTGTACTAGATTTCTTTGTACTAAAGGTTCAATTAATATCATAGGATGCTTATTTTTATTTAATATATTAGTACGACTGATAAAAGTGATTTAACTTTATATGACCAATCAAAATATAGCGGCCTTGCCTGACGAAGACCTATCAAACCCTAAATCTGCGAGCCTTGATACCACTCTAGATGCTTCTCCTAAAGACGTAGCCTCAGTAGCAGACAAGCAAGCGCCTATGGCCTTAAAAGACCGTTTTCGTAAGTTCTTGCCTGTCGTTGTGGACGTGGAAACAGCAGGCTTTAATGCACAGACTGACGCCCTATTAGAGATTGCCTGTATCCCTGTGCTACTTAATGAGCAAGGTATGTTTTACCCAGGTGAAGCTTTCAACGCTCATATTGAGCCTTTCGAGGGCGCAAACTTAGAGCCAAGTGCTCTTGACTTTACCGGTATTGATCCTAAAAACCCAATGCGTAAAGCTATCGCGGAAGATGAGAAGACAGCGTTGCGCCGTATCTTTAAAGGGTTAAAAGACGTACGCCGTGATGAAGAGTGCCGCCAATGTGTCTTAATTGGACACAATGCTCACTTTGATTTGGCTTTTTTAAATGCCGCCGTACTACGAACCAACAGCAAAAATCACAATCCATTTCATAATTTTTCAGTATTCGATACCGTCACTTTATCAGCCTTAGCGTTTGGTCAAACTGTTCTCGCACGCGCTTGTAAAGCAGCTGGATTAGAGTTTGATGGCAAGAATGCTCACTCAGCTCTATATGACACTCAAAAGACTGCTGAGCTATTTTGTCACATACTAAACAACTACCCGATGCTGGCCAATGCGCTGCACAACGAAGACGCAAAAGAAGAGTCAGCTGACAGCGACCGTAAATAAGTCACATATCCTATATTGCCAATCAGACATAATAGTGCTATTTGTAATACTTGATAACTTTAACATCTTGATTTGGCAATCAATAGGGATATGATTAATATTGTGATAAATAAACGGAACTATTTCAGCAATTACAGATGTGGTCATTTCGGCTGATACGAATGACTATCTGATTATAGAATGTCACTCTTAAGTGATGTGGTTGTATCCTATAGATGGTTTAAGTTGCTCACACTGTTTTGATAGTAAGCCCTATCAAGATTAACAGGAGGGACTTTATTATGGATCCACAGCTCAAGTTATGGGGCACCATACTCGGTTATATGCTGCTTGCATTGACGATTAGCGCCTGTACTTCTTTATGGATTCGCTATCATTTGAAGCGAAATGACCTACATCCTCGTCGCGCAATTAAAAAAAGATATTTAATTTTAAAAAGACGTAGAAAAAGGCTTGACAGAAGACGCCGACGCTATTAGAATACGCACCACTTCAGCATAAATGGTGAAAGCAGTTGAAGTGTTGTTACTAGTCCCCATCGTCTAGAGGCCTAGGACACCGCCCTTTCACGGCGGTAACGGGGGTTCGAATCCCCCTGGGGACGCCACTATTTGGCGTCACTTATTAGCACTTTTGCTTAGCATTAGATTAGACTGATAAGCGTACCACCAAAAACCCAGTTCATAATATATTATGAACTGGGTTTTTTTATACCTATCACTAAAAGCTCAGTTATTCTGTTCAATAAAAAAGCCAGCATCAATCGATGCTGGCTTTTTTGTTTGGCTATCTTATTAAGTAAGTATAAATATAACTTAGTTTGATGCGAAACGTTAATAATATTAGTAGATTAAAGCAGTAACCACAATAACGTCGCAACTATCATCAATCCTAATATCGTCTGGATTAAGAAGAACGCTTGATGCTGTCCTACAACCTTACTAAGAGTCACCCCTAGCGTACTGTATTTGACAGGCGGTGTATCAATGTTACCTATTCTATTTTGTTCTTCATAGTAGCCTTGCAGTACGTCTAAGAACTTTTGCCACTCATCAGAATCCCACTCATAAGGCTTAAATGGCATTAACTGCTTAAGTTCAGGCTCTTTAGTCATCCAGCGCTCAAGAGTAATCGAACGTAACGACCAACTGGCAAAGCGACGCTTGGTAATTGCAGAAAAATCCAAAATCTTTAACTCTTTGTGTCGATCATCTACTATTAAACGATTTTTTAGATTGGTTAACGCCTGCTCTGATCCTTCAACGCACTGTAAAAAGTAACCATTGCCGTAGCAAAGAATACCGGTAACATTATCTATTTGATTGCGTTCAACTGCGGTCTCTGAAATATCATTAAGTGTGCTAGGACTTGAAAGACCAGTAGAAGTAATCCGGCTTATATATACAAGCTGGCAGAGATCTGTCGTTACTGGATTTGTTGAACCGTTGATTGTTGACAATCAGCTTCTCCCTATTATTGGGTAAATGTCGCTAAAACAATCATACTAACTTCAGAAAAATATAGAGACAACATAACTGCGCGTCATGAATTAGTCTGATATATTATTGATTTTATAAGTTTTTATATTAATTGTATTAAGTTAGTTACATCATAGGTTAGTTTAGTCATCAAAGCAACCTATTATCGAATGTAAGCCTTTTCAGATACAAAAAACACTTATCATCACGATATTTAACCCATAGTAAATGATACGTTTTCTATCTTTCCGTGATAGAAAACATACAATATGTTCAAAATATTTTGGCAACTTCAAGAGGAGATACACTGATTGGTAATATTGTGAGCTTTGCCATGATCACTATTGATTACAAATAGAGCAAAGCTGATGCTTATTGATGGAGGCCGAAGTGAAGATAAATTAAGACTGGAGAGCCATGATGGCTGTTAGTAGTGCGGCATCGTCAGGGTAGGTAAGCTTGATATTTTGGCGGCTACCAGAGACTAGTCGTATTGGTAATTCTAGTTGTTCAAAGGCACTGGCCTCATCTGTGATGCTTAATTGGTGCTCAGATACATGATTGAGGACTTTCTTTAATTGGCCTAAACGAAATACTTGCGGCGTTTGTGCTTGCCACATATTGCTACGGTCGATAGTAGATTTGGTATAAGAATGCAGACGACTCTCTTCTGTAGTGGTAGCTTGCTGATAAGAAGCTTTTAATGTATCGGCCACTGGTGTCGCTAGGATAGCACCATAATGCTCTATCATTGCCGCCTCTATCACTTTGTCGATATCTGAGCTTGGTACAGCAGGACGTGCCGCATCATGAATGAGTACCAAGTCTGAATCATCAGCGCCTACCTGACTAATTGCCTCAACGCCTGCCTGTACTGACTGCCAACGTTCTGCTCCGCCGACTGCATAGCGTATAGGGAGTGCAAACTCTAACTGTTGAGCCGTGCTGTCATCTGCTGATATGACCAATAGACACTTATTAATATAATTACTACAAGCAAGTCGTGCCACGCTATGCTGCAATAATGTCTGACCTTCTAGCATTGTATATTGCTTGGCGATAGACGCACCAAAACGGCTACCGCGACCAGCTGCAACGATCATGGCATGTATATTAGGGGTTGTATTCATAGTATTGTACTCATGGTTGAGCCCATGACAGTATATATAAAGAGAAATAAAGCAGGTGTTAAGTATGGTGAATGCTGTCAGATAATAACGGTATGATGCTATGTTATAAAATTAATGTATGTCGTAACTGCTAGTATATCTATAAAAGTCAGTATATTCGTAAAAACTAATAGTTGCTATGCGTGGTTGGTGCAGTGGATACTTGGACAAAAGTTTCATTTGGTTTGATTAAACCTAAATCTAAGCGAGCGTGCTCTTCTACGGCCTCAAGTCCCGTTTTTAAATCTTGAACATCGGTGCGTAACAAGTTATTTGCCGCAACTTGATTGTCATTCAAACTTTGTTGCTTTTCAATTTGAGCCGTCAACTTATCGTGTTCAAAGCGACCATTTTCACCTAGCCAATACTGATATTGCAATCCTAAAAGCACTGCAACGGCTAAAGCAAGTAGCATGAATTGGCTAAAGTATTTCATAAGATAGTAACGCCAAACGATATGAAAAAAAGGATAGTAAAGTTTAAGCTGATTAGGCGATATATAAATGTTATATATCACCTAAATATTGACTTCAGCTTATGAGTCTAGGCTTTCTAACGTATATTACACGTCAAAAATCCAGTCAGATTCTTAGCCACGTAGACCGATAAACTCTTCACGGCCACGGTAGCTTGCACGTACTTGCTGCTCAATACGTAGCAACTGGTTGTACTTCGCTACGCGGTCTGAACGGCATAGTGAGCCTGTTTTGATTTGACCAGCTGCTGTACCTACTGCTAAGTCTGCAATGGTGCTGTCTTCCGTTTCACCTGAACGATGTGAGATGATGGTTGCATAGCCATTTTTCTTAGCCATATAAATTGCATCTAGCGTTTCTGACAAGGTACCAATTTGGTTGAATTTAATCAAAATTGCATTGGCAATATGTTTATCGATACCTTCTTGCAAGATTGAAGGATTGGTCACAAACAGATCATCACCAACCAACTGGACTTTATCGCCAATTTGCTCAGTCAAATACTTCCAACCATCCCAATCTGACTCATCAAGACCATCTTCGATAGAGATAATAGGGTACTGACGTGCTAGCCCAACTAGGTAGTCTGAGAAACCTTGGCTGTCAAAGGCTTTATTACCTTCGCCTGCCAGAACATATTGACCGTTTTTGTAAAACTCACTGGCTGCACAATCTAGCGCAAGATGGATATCTTCGCCAGCTTTATAGCCGACTTGTTCAATCGCTTGCATGATAACGGTGATAGCTTCTTCATTGCTACGTAGGTTCGGTGCAAAACCACCTTCATCACCAACGGCAGTGTTTAGGCCCTGTGATTTTAATACAGATTTCAAGCTATGAAAAATTTCTGTACCAGCACGCAACGCTTCTGAAAAGCTTGTAAAGCCTACAGGCTCAATCATAAACTCTTGGATATCAACGGTGTTGTCCGCGTGTTCGCCACCGTTCAAGATGTTCATCATCGGCACAGGCATAGTCAACGACGTTTGATTACGTAGATTGGCGATGTATTGATGCAATGGCAGGTTCTGTGACTTAGCTGCTGCTTTGGCAGTCGCAAGTGACACAGCTAACATGGCATTAGCACCCAAGCTTTCTTTGTTTTCTGTACCATCTAATGCAATCATAGCATCGTCAATGGCCTGTTGCTCAGTCACATCTTTGTCAATCAAGGCGCTGCGGATTTGACTGTTGACATTAGAAACGGCTTTTTTGACGCCTTTGCCCATAAAACGGGTCTTGTCGCCATCACGTAGCTCAAGCGCCTCACGTGAGCCTGTTGATGCGCCACTTGGAGCAGCAGCACGGCCGACAGTACCGTCAGCTAAGATAACATCAGCTTCGATAGTTGGGTTGCCGCGCGAGTCTAAAATTTCACGAGCGCGAATGTCTTTAATTGCGGTGACGTTGTTGGTTTCTTCAGCGTACATAATGTCTGTTAATTCCTTTGGTCATGCCAAGTTTGTGAGATAAATAACGGCAGCTAGCATACAAAAAAGATAAAGCAAAATATCATATAGCGCACAATCCTAAAAACCTTTTATACCCCTCTATCTTGTGGCTAGAGTTTCCTAACAATTAGAGGTATATGGAGCAGATTAATAGTCGGCTATAGTGCTTGGCATCATAGCATATATTTCACCAAACTTCCCTTATCTTACACTGACTTGCAGTCATAAAAACAATCTTAAAGATACATATACGCGGTTGCTGCCTCTTTTATATTTATAGAAAACCTAAGCAAATATAATAGCTACCCTTCCGCTAAACGTTCTTTATCTGTATGAGATGTGGTTACTGTATTGTCTAACTCAATCTTGGTCTCAAAACGTGTCAATCGTAGTGCATTCATGAGTACCGAGATGGAGCTAAGCGCCATGGCGGCAGCCGCAATCATCGGATTTAAAAACCCAAACGCAGCAAGCGGAATACCGAGACAGTTATAAATGAAGGCAAAAAACAGATTTTGCTTGATATTGCGTAGCGTCGCTTGAGCGATTTTTTGTGCCGCATTAATATGCATGAGAGACTCACCCATTAGACGTGCAGAGGCACTATGCTGAGCAACGTCAGTTCCTTCAAACATCGCAAAACTAGCATCGGCAGTGGCCATCGCTGGTGCATCGTTGACGCCGTCTCCTGCCATCGCTACCTTATGACCAGCAGTTTGCAATAGTGCAATTTGACTGGCCTTGTCACGTGGACTCATCTTGCCATAAGCCTTATCAATACCCAACTGCCCTGCTACATGATCGACGACGGATTGCTTATCACCACTCATCAAAATCACATTGATACTCGCATCTTGTAATGCAGTGATTGCTTGCGGGGTATCCTCTTTTAAGTCATCAGCTAAGGCAAACGCGCCTAATGGCTCATCATTAATACTAATTGCGACGGTGCTAGCAATTTGCCATACTTTTGGCATAAATTTTGGTAGTGCTAAATTCGCAAACTCTGCTGTCCCAACTTTTATAAGCCCAAGCCCTTCGATATTGGCTTGTATACCAGCGCCTTTTATCACACTGATGTCAGTCACATCAAACAGAGGTAGTTGGCGATCTTTAGCCGTATTGACGAGAGCAGTAGCTAGTGGATGGCTGGCATGCGCTTCGACATTGGCCGCAATCTGCAATACATCATCAACAGCAAGTGACTTATCCACCATAACATGATCGACGATGGTCGGTCTTCCAATAGTTAATGTACCTGTTTTATCGAGTACTACCGTATCGATATTACCTGCCGCCTCAAGGCTTTGTGCATCTTTGAACCAGACACCATGACGCGCAGCAACGCCCATACCAGCCATAATCGCCGCTGGCGTGGCCAAACCAAGCGCACAAGGACAAGCGATGACCAATACTGATACAGCATGCATTAAAGCCGTATCAACCATACCTGTTAGCCACCATGTGGCCCCAAAGGTAACCAGTGCAATCGTTACTACTACAGGAACAAAGACAGCCGTTACTCGGTCAGCGAGACGTGCTAGATTGGCTTTTGAGCCTTGTGCATCACTTAACGCTTGTACCATATCGCCAAGCTTAGTATCGCTGCCCTTCGCATTGACACGATATAGCAGGCTCCCGTTCTCTACCAAGGCACCTGCTAGCAATCCATCACCTTGCTCTTTTTTGAGTGCGACTGATTCACCAGTCAAATGACTCTCTACGCACCATCCGCTACCTTCTATGACGGTACCATCTGTAGCGACGCGGCTACCTTGTTTTGCACGTAGGACATCACCTATTTGCACATCAGACAACGCAATATTATGAAAATCACCATTTGGCTGCTGCTGCTCTACTTTATCAGGCGTCAGTGACAGTAATAAATCAATACTGTTTAGACTGTGCTTCTTAGTACGTTCTTCTAAGTATTTACCCGTACGCACAAAAGCAATGACCATCACCCCTGCTTCAAAATATACGGCTGGGCTATTACTAGTGCCATGTCCACTTTGCAACAGACTGTTTAGAGTACCATCGCCGTGCGTGAGCCATAAATAAGTCGAATACGCCCATATCGTCACTGTACCGATAACTACCAGCACATCCATATTGGCAAGGCCGCCTTTGATAGATGCCCATGCGCTTTTATAAAACGGTAATGCCAAGCCAAACTGTACCACTGTCGCTAAAATGAATTGAGCCCAGATCGGCGGCATCCACGCCATACCAAAACCCGTCAGCATACCTGCCATACCCACCAAAAATGGCACCAAACAGATCCATAATCCGATCAGACGCCATGGATATTGAGTGGCGGTATCTTCATCAGTCTGAGCAAATAAGCTATCGCCTGCCTGTACGTTGGCAACGAAACCTGTTTTATTCACCCACTCTGTCAGCTGCTTGGGTGTCGTCTGGGTAGGATCATAGTCAACATTGGCAGTCTCGCCAGCAAAACTCACACTTACCTCGTACACCGAAGGTTTCTTGTTAAGCACCTTTTCGATTCTTGAGGCGCAGGCCTGACAGGTCATGCCGTCAATCGCTAATTGCAGATGCGCACGTTGCGGTGTAAGTGGCGTATTGGACTCAATGTCAGTTTCGACATCGTAAGACTCATCTTTGGTAGTACTGGCGGTATCGTTCATAAATAAAACTCGTCATGGTGCCTATAAATTCATAGGGACCACGATAAAATATCAGTGGGTGGGCAAAAAATTCAAACAAAGTAATTGGGTAATATCGTATTCAGCATTAATATTTTAGACAAAGTAGTAAAACATTAATGCCGAATACTCATAATCGTTAATCATTAAAAAACCAGCTATCATGCTCGCAATAACATGTTAGCTGGTTCTGTAAATATATGACGAAGTTTATGAGTTAGCGACTGTCGCCTCAAACCCAGCATCGTCAATAGCCGAAGCAATAGCCTCTGCACTGGTTTTGCCATCATCAAAGGTTACCGTCGCTAAGTTATCAGCAAGGTCAACAGTAATAGTCTCTAATCCATCAATATCGGCTGTCGCCGTGTGTATGCTTGCTACGCATCCGCCACAAGTCATACCGTCAATTTTAATAATACGTGTTTGGTCTGCCATATTGGGCTCCTTATTTTTATTGGTAACAGGCAGCTCTAATAGTGATTCTGTTAATGCTAAATTTACCAAAGTAAAGCAAATCATTAGAGCTACAGCAAACAAGCATAAGCCCTATTACTTTCGACAACAAGACCATTTGGTTGTTACTTTATTAACGAGATGCTATTAACGAAGCGGCAACTTATTAATAAAAACGTAAAAAAGCTCATTGGTGAATCTATAATAATAGCCGTTTGCAATCATAAATTGTAATGATGCGGATTCTGCGGTGAATCAATCGGAAATGGCTGAGTCACATAATCCACCATACTAATCGCCGCTGTCAAAGCATGGATACTAGTATCCGTATCATCATAGCTCACCGTTGCAACATTATGTTTGGGATCCAAATTGATAGCAGTCACGCCTGAGATATTCTTAAGAGCGGTCATTACGCTATCTAAACCTTCTGCATCGTCGATATTTTCGATACTTACTTGTGCCATTTGAATTGCCATTGTATAGCCCTCTTATCACTTACCGTATCAATGAGTATCTAATACTTCAAAACCTTTGACTAAGTCATCAATTTGCTTGAGCTGATGTAAGAACGGCTCTAATTGGCTCATACGCAGCGCACATGGACCATCACATTTTGCAGTTTCTGGGTTAGGGTGTGCCTCTAAGAACAGACCTGCTAGCCCTGTAGCCATACCTGCACGAGCAAGCGTTGTAATCTGCTCACGACGTCCACCAGCGCTGTCACTACGTGCACCTGGCTGCTGTAGGCTATGGGTTACATCAAAAAATACCGGAATATCCATCTGCTTCATGGTATCAAAACCAAGCATATCAACGACCAGATTATTATATCCAAAGGCACTACCACGCTCACAAAGTATGAGCTTATCATTACCGCCCTCTAAGCACTTATTGACGATATGACGCATCTCATGAGGGGACAAAAACTGCGCCTTTTTAATATTAATAATGGCATCTGTTTTTGCCATCGCATGTACTAGATCTGTCTGACGTGACAAAAATGCAGGTAGCTGAATAATATCAGCCACTTCAGCGGCTGGTGCTGCTTGGTGGGGTTCATGCACATCCGTAATAATCGGCACTTGGAATTTTTCTTTAATCTGACCTAGCCAATCGATCCCCTGCTCTAAACCAGGCCCACGGTACGAATGTAGACTTGAACGATTGGCTTTATCAAAGCTCGCTTTAAAAACATAGCTGATACCTAGGTGCTGGCAAATATCAACATACTGCTCAGCAATCTCAAACGCTAATTCTTTAGACTCTAAAACATTCATACCACCGAACAATACGAAAGGCTGGTCGTTACCAATGTTAATCGTATCGTTGCTAGGAGTATTAAGTGTGATATGTGATTGCGCGGACAATAAATTTTCCATGAAGCCGTTACCTCTTATTTTGTTATTAATATGTCTGTCCCATATTGTAACCGATAGCCCAATTAAAAAAAGTATGCAAGCGTAATTAGACATCATTAGTAAAGATGATTGTTGGCTAATAACAACAAACAGTTTAAATTGAGCAAAAAAAAAGACCGATCCGAAGATCAGTCTTTTTTATAATAAATGCTTTTACTCTGCAATGCTTTATAAGAGTTGCTTTGCTATAAGAACTACTTTATTTCGCTATGGTTCTTAGCAGCTTTTACAAAGCTATTAAACAGTGGATGACCACCACGTGGAGAACTAGTGAACTCTGGATGGAACTGTACGGCAACAAACCATGGATGTTCGTTAATCTCAACCGACTCTACCAAATGCTGCTTGGCAGAATAACCAGAGATGGTCATACCTGCTTGCTCTAATGGCTCAATATAGCGGTTATTCATCTCGTAACGATGGCGATGACGCTCAGTAATATTGCTAGCGCCGTAAATTTGGCTCAGCTTGCTACCAGAAACTAGCTCTGCTTGCTGTGCGCCTAAACGCATCGTACCGCCAAGGTCTGAATCATCGCTACGAATCTGTAGATCACCGCGCTCATCTAACCACTCAGTGATAAGACCAATGATAGGCTCAGCCGTCTTACGATCAAACTCAGAAGAATTGGCATTAATATTAAGTACATTACGCGCATACTCAATGACAGCCAGTTGCATACCGAGGCAAATACCTAGATACGGAATATTGTTTTCGCGAGCATAAGTGATGGCTTTTATCTTACCCATCGTACCGCGCTCACCGAAACCACCTGGTACCAAGATTGCATTGGCATCATCTAACTGTGCAAATAGTTCGGCATCGCTCTCTAAACGCTCAGCATCGATGTAGTCGATTTTCACATCTACTTTATGCATGATGCCTGCATGTAGCAATGCCTCATTGATAGACTTATAAGCATCTGGAAGCTCGACGTATTTACCAACCATCGCAACAGTGACTGTGCCTTCTGGGTTCAGTTGGGCTTCAACCACTTTGTCCCAATCACTCAAATCAGCTTCAGGCACATCAAGACCGAAACGCTCACAGATCAGATCGTCAAGATCTTGCTCGTGTAATGTGCGCGGTATCTGATAGATACTTTGCGCATCTTCACACATAATAACCGCACGCTCTTCAACGTTGGTAAATAGCGCAATCTTACGACGGTTGTCTTGTGAAATGTGATGGTCAGAGCGGCAGATTAGGATATCAGGCTGTAGGCCAATAGAGCGCAACTCTTTTACTGAGTGCTGCGTTGGCTTAGTTTTGGTTTCACCTGCACTAGCAATATATGGCACCAATGTTAGATGCATTAGCATGGCTCTATTACGGCCAAGCTCTACTTGCATCTGACGCACGGCTTCCATAAAAGGAAGTGATTCGATATCACCAACGGTACCGCCAATTTCGATAATCGCGATATCATACCCTTCGCCACTGGCAAGGATTTTGTTTTTAATTTCATCAGTAATATGCGGAATAACCTGTACAGTACCGCCTAGATACTCACCACGGCGCTCTTTATTCAAAACGTTCTGATAAATACGGCCACTAGTAAAGTTATTACTCTTACTCATTTTTGAGTGACGCAAAAAGCGCTCGTAATAACCTAAATCCAAATCGGTCTCGGCGCCATCTTCGGTGACGAATACTTCACCATGCTGAAATGGACTCATTGTACCTGGATCGACGTTAATATACGGATCCATTTTGGTCATCGTGACGGTCACGCCACGTGCTTCTAAGACCGCTGCAAGAGAAGCTGCGGTGATACCTTTTCCTAGTGAGGACACTACCCCACCGGTCACGAATATAAACTTGGTCATAGTACTCTGTCGGTAATTGGTAAAGAAGGATTTTACTAAAAATACGCCATAAAATATAGGGCAAAAACGCAAACTGTCTGAAACTCTTGTGTTTTTACACTAGTAGCAAACATTTTTCTATTATTAAAACATTACACAATAAAAAACTCACCCTAAAGGATGAGTCTTGATAAACAACTTATAAAACTATCTGATTTAGAATTTGTATTCTAAACCACCGCCGATAGCGAACACATCAGCATCACCGCGAGCATCAACTTCAGATATAGTATTATCGTCATAGTTTCTAACCACTAGCAGACCATTTTCCAAATCTGCTGAGTTTTTGCCGATATAAGCATGTGCAATCATGTTGTCTTTGAACTCATATTTACCGCCCAATACGATTTGGTCTGAATCATTACCACCTAGGCCTGCTAAGTTTTCAGTTTTGTCATACTGTAGATAGACAGAAGCTGGACGTGCGAAATTGGTCAAACCCATTTCAGCGCTGACGACCAAACCTTTCTCTTCATCGTTAGTGTCATCAAAATCTACTTGTTGATATAGCGCGCCTAGCGTCACTGGATAAGCCATGTATTTACCTAAATCGACACTAGCACTACCGCGTAGAATCTCACCTGTGACACTCATATCTTTGTCGTAAGCCACACCAGCGGTAAAACCTGCACCTGGATCAAACATTAACGAAGCGCCGAAGCCACTATCGCGATCATCATTATCAGAGACAAACGATTCATCAGCACCATACTGTAATGCAAGTTCTACTGGCAAGTCATTGTATTTAGGCGCAATCCATACGATTGAGTTATTGATACGTTCGCCATCAGTCAAAGTAAGAGCTTCAGTTAGTGTATTGCTATCACCTAAAGAACTTGCGCCAATGTTATCCCAATAGCCTTCATTTACAGTCACGTTGTTAATGTAATCAGAAACTGAGTAGTTACGACCGAATCGAAATTGACCAAAGTTTTCGTTGTTTAAACCCAGATAAGTGTCACGACTTTTGAAACCAATGTTATCTGAACCACTGTCATCGATTTTGATACCGTACTCTAATTGATAGATGACGTCTGTATTGGCAGTTATTGCTTCAGATCCTTTGAACCCTAAACGTGAAGAGTGTGAGCTAACTTGTACAGAGTCGTTGTCTTCATTGACATAGATAGCATCATTTGGCAAATCCATCGACTGGCGATCAAGTTCAGCATTGACATAGTTAGCAGTCACAAATGCCTTACCGTAGACAGTTGGGGCTGCTTGAACAGTAGAAACTGATAGCGTTGCAATTGCTGAAGCTAAAAGTAATTTTTTCAAAGGATATCTCCACTTTACGATTTGAGTGATAAATGGTCTAAGATCATTAGATATATAATAGTTTTAGGTTGTATGCCTTTGAAACCATAATATATAGCGAGCCATAAGAACTGCTTAGACATAACTTTACCAAGCAAATATTACAGTAAGATGAAAAAACCAAAGTTTACATATTGGTTATGATTTTTTATGACATAAAAAAACTCACCCCGAAGGATGAGTTTCTTATAATCTAATTAAGTGTGATATTAGAATAAGTATTCTAGACCGCCACCCAATGCGAAGATATCAAGATCAGTATTGCTAGCTCCGTCTTCGGCAGAGTTGTTACCGATATAAGCATGAGCAATCATGTTGTCTTTGAAGTTGTATTTACCACCTACAACTACTTGATCTGAATCACGGTTGTCAATACCAGCTAGGTTTTCAGTACCGTTGTACTGTACGTATACAGAGGCTGGACGAGCAAAGTTGTTTAGACCCATTTCAGCACTTACGATTAAACCTTTTTCGTCTTCAGCACCGTCATCGAAGTCAGTTACTTGATACATAGCACCTAGCATAACTGGTGCAGTCATATATTTACCTAGATCAACAGTTGCACTACCACGTAGAAGATCACCAGCTTGGCTCATGTCTTTTTCATACGCAACACCAGCAGTGAAGCCAGTACCTTGGTCAAACATTAATGAAGCACCGTAGCCACTGTCGCGGTCATCACTGTCAGAAACGAATGTCTCATCAGCACCATATTGTAGAGCAAGCTCTAAAGGCAAGCCGTTGTATTTAGGCGCAATCCAAACGATAGAGTCATTAACACGGCCGCCATCAGCCATAGTTACAGCGTCAAGTACATCGCCTTCCATATCAAGGTTACTAACACCTAGGTTATCCCAGTAACCTTCAGTCACAGTCACGTTGTTGATGTAGTCAGTTACTGAGTAGTTACGACCAAAACGGAACTGACCAAAGTCTTTGTTGTCTAGACCAAGATAGGTATCACGGCTTTTGAAACCAATGTTGTCATCATTACCATCAATAGCGATACCATATTCTAACTGATAGATAACATCAGTGTTAGCAGTAATCGCTTCAGAACCTTTGAAACCAAGGCGTGAAATGTTTGAGTTAACTTGTACTGAATCGCTATCTACGTCATATAAATCATCACTACCATCACGGTCAGCGTTGATGTAGTCAGCAGTAACGAATGCTTTACCATATACAGTTGGTGCTGCATTGGCTGCAGATACAGATAGGGCTGCGATTGCTGTAGCTAAAAGTAGTTTTTTCATGGGGTATCTCCACTTTACAATTGTAGTAATGAGCAAGCTATTATTAGCTGGCGCCCATAATGGTATCGTCACAAATCCTCAAAGATATAATGTGTAACTGGCTACCGAGATTAGTCAGAAACAAGTGTGGCGAATTGCTATTACAGTAAGGTAAAAAACCATGACACACATGACTGGGATTAAACAACGCAACTGCCATGTAACGTTTGGTCTTTATTGCTCCGTGCGTAACATCCGTTACCAAACTCATACTTCGAGTACAAGCATATCAACTTTGACATAATTTGCAACATATTTTTTTGCTTTTTCGATACATCCATTATCGAATAACAAATAACGCCTCATATTTGAGCAATCGCTAAAAAACTTCTATTTACTCAATTAGATACGAATACCACTGGTTAATACCAATACTAATAGTCTTAAATTATTGTAATGGATATTAACTAATCGACCAAAATAAAGCGCTATTTATAGATAAATAAATAGCGCTTACAACATCCTTATGACTTATTTCTGACACATTTAACAGTTACAAACAAGCAAGAATAATTATCATACTTGCTCGTTTAGTATGCCCTAATATTAATCTTATTTACCCTATAAATCTAAGCGTTTGCTTTTAGATCCAAACGTGCTTGATGCAATAATGGCTCCGTATAACCACTAGGCTGCTCACGTCCTTTAAAGACTAAATCACAGGCGGCTCTGAATGCATAAGACCCATCAAAATCATCTGCCATCGATTGATAGTCAGCATCGCCTGTATTTTGCTCATCGACGACCTTGGCCATACGTTTCATCGTATCCATCACTTGCTGCTCACTGACTACGCCATGATGCAACCAGTTGGCAATATGTTGGCTCGAGATTCGCAAAGTAGCACGATCTTCCATGAGACCTACATCGTTGATATCTGGTACCTTCGAGCAACCTACGCCTTGATTTACCCAGCGTACGACATAACCTAAGATACCTTGAGCATTGTTTTCAAGCTCTTGCTGCTTCTCTTCGTCAGTCCAGTCGGTATTTTTTGCTAATGGAATGGTTAAGATGTCATCTAAACTCGCACGCTCGCGTGATTTTAGCGTGTCCTGTACATCAGACACACTCACTTGATGATAGTGTATGCTATGCAAGGTAGCGCCCGTTGGTGATGGTACCCACGCAGTGCTAGCACCAGACTTCGGATGATCGGCTTTGGTATCCATCATCTCTTTCATTTCATCAGGCTTAGCCCACATCCCCTTACCAATCTGCGCGTGACCTTGTAGTCCTGTCTCTAGACCGATATCGACGTTCCATTGCTCATAAGCAGGCTGCCATGCTTGCGATTTCATCTCGCCTTTCGGTACAAACGGGCCTGCATTCATACTGGTATGCATCTCATCGCCAGTACGGTCTAAGAAACCTGTGTTAATGAAGATAACGCGCTCTTTGGCTTGGCGAATTGCTTCTTTTAAGTTGACCGTCATACGGCGCTCTTCATCCATGATGCCGATTTTGAGCGTATTGCGCTCCAAACCTAACAAGTCTTCTGATGCATTGAATAAATCATTGGCCATTTTGACTTCTTCAGGGCCATGCATTTTTGGCTTCACGATATACATTGAGCCTTGGCGTGAGTTTGATAGCTCGTTTTTACCTTTGATATCATTGAGCGATAATAGTGGCGTGATCAAACCATCCATTAGACCTTCAAATATCTGCTCTTCACCCTCACCCAAATCTACCAAAATAGCAGGGTTTTGCATTAGATGACCAACGTTGCGAATTAATAATAGCGAACGACCTGGTAAGATCAGCTTGCCACCATCTGGCGTATTGTATTCACGATCTGGATTTTGTTTACGTGTACGCGTTTTTCCACCTTTTTCAAAGGTTTCTTGTAGGTCGCTATTCATCAAGCCAAGCCAGTTACGATAAACTTCGACTTTCTCTTCTGCATCTACAGCAGCGACTGAATCTTCACAATCTTGAATAGCTGTCATAGCCGACTCAAGCAGTACGTCTTTAATATTTGCAGGATCGTCTTTGCCGACTGGATGGCTGCTATCAATTTGAATCTCAGCATGCAAACCGTTATTTTTGAGCAGTACACCTGTAGGAGCTTCAGCGTCACCGACAAAGCCGACAAACTTAGCGGTATCTTGTAGCTCAGTACTGCTATCACCTTGTACGATCTCTAACTTGCCATCGACTACTTTAAAACCAGTCACATCATTGTATGAGCCTGATACTAGTGCAAAGTGCTCATCTAAAAATGCTTTGGCATAAGCGACAACGGCAGCACCGCGAGTAGGATTATAGCTACCGCCTGCTTCTTGACCATTGTCACTGCTGATAACATCAGTACCATATAAAGCATCGTATAAACTACCCCAACGTGCATTGGTCGCGTTAAGCGCATAGCGAGCATTACGAACTGGCACGACTAACTGCGGCCCTGCGATGTGCGCGATTTCATCGTCGACATTTTTGGTATCAACCGTAAATGCTTCGCCTTCAGGTAACAGGTAACCAATCTCCTGTAGGAAGGTCTTGTAAGCTGGATAATCGATTTCACCATCTTTTGCTGGGTTATCTAGGTGCCACTGATCAATCTGTGCTTGAATCTTGTCACGAGTTTCCAATAGTGCCTTGTTGCGCGGGGTAAACTCTTTGATAACCTTTTCAAAACCTGACCAATAATCGTCTGAATCCACACCGACTTTCGGTAGTACTTCGTTTTCAATAAAGTCATATAACTGCTGATCGATGGCTAAACTGCCTTTTTGAATACGATTGGTGTTAGAAGACTGGCTCATATTGTTATCCTTGTCTGTTCGTGAGAGGTACTAATACTGGACTGTGCCAGTAATTATTTAGAAGTTTTTTAAGTTTGAAAGATGTTAAACGTCCATATTTGTTCATTGTAGAAATTTACACGTTCTATTTTTCTAAGAAGATATCTCTACAAATTTTATGTTCTAATAAAAGGAGACTTATCAATAGCTCATCATAAAAATAAGATGAAATACTTAAAAAGTAAAATCTCATCCTACTATCAAATAATAAAATTAACAAGAAAACATCATTCACCAAGTAAATACTTGGGTTGTTTAATAATGATAGTCTAAACACTGTCTACATTAGAGGCCGTAATCGTCATTTAGAAATTAGATACGGCCGAAGCAATATAAACGGTAAGTAATCATTAGTTCTATTAATTATGCTTAATCGTTATCTGTTAATAAACACATATTGATGACTGTCCGTTATTTAGCATCGTATCTATGTCGTACTAACGATATAATTACTTATATTATCATTCACAAACAAAGCTTCCTTAGACTATGACCATCAAACAACAAGACCTCGAAACATTACAATCATCAGAAAGTGCTATAAATAGCGATAGTATTGAAGAAGAGCTGATCGAAGAAGACAGTGTGGATATCACACATCTGCGCACTCCTATAAAGGTAGATCTATCTCCTGTCTATAACTTCTTGGGCGCTCGAACCACGAAAGCTTGGGTAGATGCTGCTATTGAGAATCTGCCCATGATTATTCAAGATCATGCCAACTGCGAAAAAAAAGCCGCTGGCACTGCAATGAATTTAATATTCCGTTATGAGTTCTCTTATGACTTGCAACGTAAACTTGCACAGCTGATACGTGAAGAGATGCTGCACTATGAACAAGTACTGGGCATCATGAATGAGCGTGGACAGGAATGGAAATATCTGAGTGCTGGTCGCTATGCTAAAGGTATGCTGAAACATAAGCGCACTTACGAGCCAGCAGCGATGGTCGATGTGTTGATAATCGGGGCGTTTATTGAGGCACGCTCTTGTGAGCGTTTTGCAGCATTGGCCGAAGTCATCGATGATGAACGCTTAGCAAAATATTATCGTTATCTGCTCAAATCAGAGAGTCGTCATTTCGAAGATTATCTTACACTCGCCCAATCATTATCAGACGAAAATATAGACGAGCGAGTTGCGTTCTTTAAAGAAGTAGAGGCCGAATTGATAAGTAGTCCAGATGCTGAGCTGCGTTTTCATAGTGGTACACCCGCATAAAAAGGCCTCTCCATGTACCTACTTCCATAACCATCTACTATATAGTATAAAAAACAAAAAAAGGCACTGTATTTGATACAAG